>JANYCR010000028.1 GCA_025360185.1 Leptospiraceae bacterium
GTTTGCGAGTTCGTGCAAAGCAATTGAACCGAATAAACTAATTGTTCCGATTACCATAAAGATATGATGCTTTTCAAGATATTTAAAATAAGCATTTTTAGCAGTAATCAAGGTCTCAAAAAACCCTAAAGTTCGAGCACTAGCCTTTGCAATCTTCGCCTTTTTTTGCTCTTTGGTTGCCTCTATTGTAATAGATGAAATATCTTTTACTTTTTTAATCTTCTGTTTTTTTCCTTCTAATTCCTTCAAATAGGCGGCATCTTCTGGGTTTACTTCCTCTGCGATAGCCTTTACAGGGTCATCTTTACTGATAGAGTTTTGAATCTGTTTTTCAGGGTTACTTGTATTTTTTGAGTCAAAGAGATTTTTAAAAATTCCTTTGACTGAAAAATCATTGACATTTGCGCTGTTTTGGTCGATTGTTTTCATTGATTTATTTTCCTTCTTCGTTGTGGGATAATTTATTGAAAGAAGCGAGTGGACGTGTAATTGGAAGTTTCCCGTTCACTCGCTTTTTTGCGTTCACGCTATCAGCCTGGGCTTTTAAAGTCTTCTGATTTTCTTTTTCCGTTCTTTCGTTATACCCGATTACCATTAGTAAAACTAATAGTAAGGCTAACATCCGTTTGTCGTTTGTTCTCATAGATTTTTGTCTATCTCCTCTTTTGTTTTAAATAGATTGTCTAAACTTTCGTTAATTCCTTTTAATGCGTCTTCTTTAGTAATTAGATTACGTTCAAAATTTTCTGAGACTAATCTAATTAATCCTATACTATCGCCCATATCATCCAGTAAATTATATTTGGTTGATCGTGTTTTTGTTTCTGGCATCTTATTTGTCCCCTTTACTTAACTTTTCAGAAATTTCAATTCCTGAAAAGTTAAGTCTCCAGTGCTCTTTTCTCACGATAACGAATCCGATTTTTTCTTCCTTCCATTCTCGAATAATAAATTTATGTTCGAATGGGGTAAAAGTAAAGTATGCGTTAATTGTAAGAATCCATAAAGCCATATAGAATACAGCCAAAAATTTCTTTCCGATTGCCTCCAGTGGCTTACTATTATTTTCCGCTTGTGGTTTTTGTTGTGGGTTCACTTTTTAATTTTCCTTTTAATAAAAATTTTTTTTAAGTAGTATCCAATTTATTATTCTAAATGTCTGTCCTTCGTATCGTTTCTGTAATTTTTCTTTTGCGTCTTTTAGATCATCACAAAATTCAATATTTACATAATATTCTTTTCTTTTATTTTTTTCGCTTGAATTTGAAAAAACGATATTAAATTTAAAAGTTTTTTCTCCCCTTTTATCGTATTTACTCATTTTTTAATCTTCCTTTAAAGTTATTTTTAGAACTATTTTTTGTTGGGTAAGTTCTTTCGCTGTTTCTTGTATTTCGTTAGAATATTTTTTCGTTAGGTGGTTTAGTATTACTTCATTAGGACATTCAACGAACAGAAATACGCCATTCAAATAAAACTTGCAAGGTAAAATAAAAGCTTCGTAATAGATTGCAGGTATTTCTTCTTTTAGTTTTTCTTTTATTTTATCACCAGTTTCAAAATCTTTGTTAGTGTTTTTGTCCCCTTTCTTTGTTTCGGCTTTACTTTGTTCTTCTGGGGCTAATACTTTATAGCCGTTCTTGGTAAGAACATTTAAAGCGGTTTCAAGTTCAACATTAGAAACCGTTTTATGATAATAAGAAGGAAGTAAAATCCTGATACTTCTTATTTCCCGTCCGCCTTGTGTTGATTCGTAATCAATGAGTTTATATTTATTTTTTAGTTCTTTCAAAGCTCTTTTTACGTTGCGTGTATCTATTCCTGTATGATTTGCGATTTTAGAATTGCTTAATTTTTCATTTGTTTCTGTTCTTTGAAATCCTGCCGAGTATCTTAAAACGATAAGATATACTTTTAAAATTGCGTTGGCTGGAATTAATTTCAGCGTTATCTTATCATCAGTGACAAAGGACGGGATCATATGCGTGTTACTTACCCATTGTATTTGTTCTGTTAGTATTGGTTTAGGTTTTTGTGGTTTATTGTTGTTAGCCATATTAGAAATTAAATAGAAACGGTTGTCTTTCATCTTTTGGCAAGTAAGGATATTCATATATAGTTATAACTATATTAGCATCCTTGTTTTTCTTTATTTTTTTTTGAACTTGTTCGAGAGTGTAGAACCGTTTGCTTTCCTTATTATTTATCTCAATCTTATATTTTTTTTCTTTTTTTTGTGTGTCGTCTAACAATCTTGAATTTAGTTTTCGCTTAATCATTATTAGTCTCTTGTTATTTTTTTAAAAGCGGTTAATAAAGAGTATTCTTTTATAGAATTATTTTTTTGTTTGGTGGTGAGTAAAGAGAGTAGGAAATTTAATTTATAATGTAGTAGTATTAAAGCATTAGATGATATTTTGAACCAAAAATATTTATCACAATAAACGAAACATTGGCTATTCTAAGTCGTTGACTTCAATTTACAAAAAAGCTTTTTTTAATTCATTAATCGCATCATTAACAGCTTCCATACAAGTAGGAATGGAAGTCATATTGACATAGCCATGAATTAGACTTGGAAAAGTTCTATATGTTAAATGATTATTAGCCTCTCGCAATTTCTCCGCATATTCAAAGCCATCGTCAAGCACTGGATCAAGTCCTGCTGTCGCTATATAAACTGGTGGCAAGTCAGAAAAATCTTTATACAAAATTGGTGAGACAAGCGGTGAATATGCATCTTCCGCATTTGGTAGGTATTGGGATATAAACCAATCAATTTGCTTGCCTGTAAGAAAAAATCCTTCTCCATAAAGTTCTCTCGATTTCGGCTTACGGATAACGTTCGTACCAGGATAAAATAGTAACTGGTATAGAGGCTTGTATTCTGTATTTTTTAACTCATGGCAAGCCACTGTAGATAATGTTCCACCAGCACTATCGCCACCAATGGCAATTCTTTTTCTGTCTCCACCAAATTCTTTAACATTATCACAAACCCATTTATAACTATCAATTACATCATATACTGCCGTTGGAAACGAAAATTCAGGTGCAAGTCTATATCCAATAGAAACTACAATGCAATTAGCACCTTGGCAAATTAACTGACAGATTCTCTCATGCGAATCAATGCTTGCCATCACATAACCACCTCCGTGTGAATAGATAAGCACAGGTAAACTTTCTGCCTTATCTCCATCAGGTAAATAAATTCGAATTGGGATAAATCCTTCCGGTTTAGTTACTTGAATCTTTTTATTAAGTGTTCTTGGCGGCTTTGCAATTGGAGCCTCAATTAAACCTGAAAGTGCATCGATTACTTTTCGTGCATCCATTGGGGAAAGAGTTTCGAATCCTGGCATCGTATTCATTAAAGCTACAACCACTTGTAAACCTGGATCCAAAGTTTTATTATCAACCTGTATTGGCTTCTTACCCGATAGAATATATAAGGCTTCTTTAGGGAGTGAAAAAAGATATTTTAAACTTCTAGCGATGGAAACTTTCATTCTAGAAGAAAATAATTCTAGTTGCCATTTATGTATATAAAATTTTAAAAGCAAGTAGTGGGTAGTCGATGTTTCAGTTTAAAAAAATTAGCACAAAATTTATCACACTTGCTGTTATTGCGCTAACTATTGCAATTTCTTTGACAGGAGGTATTAGCTATTTTACTGCCCGAGCGTCTATTATAAAAAAATTAAAATCTACGGATTTAATCCAAATTGCTTCCCTAAAAGCAACTCATATAGATTCACGTATTGCCCGCGCCATTGAAACTTCCAATTTACTTGCAAACGATCCAACAATACTACGTTGGTTTAAAGAGGCAGAAACTAATTATTTACTAGGTGAATTAGTAAAACAAAAACTCAATAGTTCGATTACATCCTCTGAATATACGTATGCATTTGCTGCTGATAGGAATACTCTAAATTACTGGAAAAATAATTCAGATGTGAGTATCTACCTCGATGCGGCTAATTCTAATAACGCGTGGTTTTATAAGACACTCAAAACTGAAAAGAAAACGCAAATTAATATTAATTCTGATGCGAAAAATGACACCTATGTTTTTATAAATGTTCTAATGGGTGATATTAAAAATCCAATTGGAGTTGCTGGAGTATCTATTCTATTCAACCAAGTTGCAAAAGAATTCATGGCTACGAATCCTGACTATGATGCAAGAGTGTGGCTCATAGATAATCAGGGAAAAATTAAAATAACAACAGATATAACAAATCTGAATCAAAACATTGGAAAATTTACATCAATGGAAATTGAAAAAGCAATCCTGACTGATTCTTCAAAAATTTCTGTTCTTGAATACGAAAATAATAAAGGGCTAATAGACATTGTCCACGTACCACTTGAAGTCAATGATTGGGGAGTTGTTTATGAGGTGCCTAGATCTAGAATGACAGGGGCTCTTAACACTATAGCAATAGGGACAATCGCTGTCTGCCTGGCTTCTATTCTTTTTGTTTTTATTACTTTCTATTATGGAACATATTCTATAACAGACCCTATTAAGGTTTTGGTCTCTGCATTAAACTCAATTTCATCAGGTGAAATCAACCAAAGAATCTCTGTGCTCACAAAGGATGAAATTGGAAATCTTGCGGATAATTTTAATTTGTTTACAGAACGGTTATTAACAATTCTAAGATCCGTTAAAGAGAATTCAATTGTAATTGCAGCCTCTTCAAGTGAAATGTCACAAACCACAAAGACTTATTCTGCAAACGCACAAAGCCAGGCATCAACCATTGAAGAAATTACTGCATCGATTGAGCAAATTTCAGAACGAGTAGATGAAGTTGCAAATCATACTGATATTCAATTTGATAATCTGAATGCGTTAACCGCTAAATTAAAAGATTTGTCTTCCATTATAGAAGAAATGAATTTAGTGATTCAAAAAACTCTTGGTAATACGAAAGCAATTTCTATTGAGGCAATGTCCGGCGAAGAGGCATTACGCTCTATGAATTTAAGTATGAATCAAATTGTAGAAAGTTCAAAAGATATGAAAAATATTATTGAGATAATAAATACAATTTCTGAAAAAACAAATTTACTAGCGCTTAACGCATCAATTGAAGCAGCGAGGGCTGGAAACGCAGGGAAAGGTTTCGCAGTAGTAGCCTTAGAAATTTCAAGACTAGCCGATCAAACTGCTTCTAGTGTAAAAGATATTGATTCGCTCATTAAAAAGAACAATAAGCAAATTTTGGGTGGAATTAATACTGTTGAAGTTATGATGAAAAAAACGAATAGCATTAATTCTGGTGTAGATGCAATTGTCCAAAAAATGAATTCGATTTTTGAATTTATGCAAAAGCAAATTACAACTAAATTCCTAGTTGAAAAAGAAACGGAGATTGTTAAATCTCGGGCAGAAGAAATTCAACAAATTACCCGTGAACAAAAAGTTGCCTTCGATGAAATTGTTAAAGCGATTACTTTTATAAATGAAATTTCGCATTCTAATACCGAAAGCTCCCAGGTGATTGCAACGAAATCCTCCGAGCTGTCTAAAGTAGCTGACTCATTAAAAGGAAAAGTGGATTTCTTTAAACTATGAGTTTTATTATCGAATGGTAATTTTCTTTTTTTGCATTTTCTATATTTTTTACTATATGAAAATTCCCTATTTCTTATACTTCTACATTTAGAGGTTTTTATGGATGAAATACTGACAAATGACGAGCTAGATGCACTCTTAATCGCCATTTCTAGTTCCACTTCGGAAAAAACAGAAGAAGAAATCATCGAGCCTAAGAAGATTCGCACCTATGATTTTAAAAAGCCTGATAAATTTTCGAAAGAACATCTAAAGACTTTCCAACATATTTTTGAAACCTTTACCCGCTTTGCCTCCCCTTCTCTATCTTTAAAATATGAAGCACCGATTTCTTTTCATATTTCTTCTTTAGATCAATTGAGTTATGAAGAATTTTCAAAATTAATTCCTGAAAATTCTACTCTAGGCATGGTTACGTTAAAACCTTTATTAGGATTTAGTATTTTTGAATTTGAGCCATCTCTAATATTTTCCATTATTGATTTATTATTGGGTGGTAAAGGTGAATTTTTAAATCAATCTAGAGAATTAACAGACTTAGAACTCCCAATTGTTCAAAACACTATGCAAAATTTAGTATCTTATTTGCGGGATGCATTTCAGCCTATTCTTCCTATTAAACCTGTATTAGATAAGATCGAAACAAATTCTTTTTTTAAACAAAAACTTCATTCCAGTGAAATTATTCTGCAAGTATGTATTGATGTAAAAATAAAAGAAATTGAAAATTCAATGAATATCTGTATCCCCTATTCAAGTCTTGAGCCAGTCATACATAAATTTTCAAATAAAAACTTGGACTCTATTGATGAGGCTAATAAAGATAATTCACAAAATGAAAGAAGAAGAAAAATTTTAGATTCATGCTTAATTAGAACCTATTCAGAGTTTCAGGCTGGTACGGTTTTTATCCAACCAAATGGCGACAATGAGGATATATTTCATGAGGTTAATATTCATTTAACCTCTGACACGAGGTCAAATCACTTTTTTAAAACTATTTTTAAGAATTTTGTTAGGACTACAGAGGTTTCATAATGTCAGAAGATTCTCTATCTAAAAAAGACATTGAAGCACTTTTAGAAGCAACTTCTAAAAAAGAGGAGCAACCTCTCTTCGATAAAATTCATGCAGATCCATTTTCAGTTTTAAACAATGATTATTGGATGCGTGAGGCTTCGATTGAAATATTAGAAAATTTAAAAATGGAAAATTTTAAAAATTTATCTAAGCGAATTACTGATAAATTATCTGCTTCAGAAAAAAATCTATTCAAAGAAGTTTTAACTGCGATCTTGTCAGAAGTTATTAAGTCTAAAAAATTTTCTGAAATAGAACTCGGTAAAAAAATCGGCTTCGAAATTGTGCCAGCAAAAAAAATACGAAAGCAATTCAAACCTGGAATGCAATGTTTTTATGGAAACTTCCTTGGACGAATTCAGGGGATATACTCTATTCTCCTCACCAACGATACGACTGTAAAAATCGTAAAAGCATTGGATAAAGCAGAATCAGCCAATATGAACCATTTGAAAAATATCAATGATTGGCTTTATTCAGTTGTATGTTCGTTTGTAGATGCATTATCATTAAAGATTGGTGAAGTAAAAACCTCTGAAATGTACCAGGCACTCGTAACAAAATCAGATCAACTCATCTTACCTGAAGGCTCGAATTATTTCAAAATAGAATTAGAAATAAATGCGGCAAGTGAAGTCTTTCATTTTTCCTTACTATTCTCTGTATACAACGCTAAGAATATTTTAAATTATATAGTCCAGCTAAATCCAAACGTTAAGCGCAATCTAAAGAGTCATCATCGAATTATTCGCTCTATCGAATCAAAACTAAATCGGTTCATGAAAAATCGGGAAACCTATCTAAGCGAGAATGAAGCCGAAGAAATCTCGAATTACATTCATAAAAACTTATCGAAAGAAGAAAAGGTTTTTTTACTAACTCCATTTAAAGAGAGAACGGACAAAGAAGGCATTGAATCGAATTTAGTTAGAATTTTTGTATCTCTCTCCAATGAAATAATTGATAGACGTTACAAACTCAATGAAGCAGAGAAAGAACGCAAAGAAAAGCTTTATTCCCTAATTTCTTCTATTCCATTTCCAGTAAACATTCGATTTGAAGATGAAATTTTTGATTATAAAACATTCAAAGACCGAACGCATGAAAATACGAACATCGAAAAGTTTATTGGTAAAAGAGGAACGTTAATTTTCTCGAATAAATCATTACAAGAAATCACTCTTAAAAAAGAAAATGAAAAGTTATTGCTATTTGATCTCACTGATAATGTAATTCCTCAAAAGTACGAACTCCATCTTGCAAATTCAGAATTGATGAACTTAGAAGTGGAAGCTGATATTGAAATTGGCAAATCAAAATTACCCCTAGACCAGCTAATCAATATTAAACCCGGCAATGTAATTGAATTGAATAAAGATATGAATGAGCCGGTTTACCTCGTCATTGAAAATGTAATCTTCGCAAAAACAACCGTTGTTGTGACCAATGAAAAGTTTGGAATTTGGATAGAAGATATTGCAAATCCAAATGAATCAGGTATTAAGAACCTTGATAAATTACATAGAGAAGAAATTCAAAGCCAAACAAAAATCCCAATGGCAGACATTAAAGTAATTTTAGGAAAACTTAAATTAACTACAAGGGATTTGCTAACAATGAGTAAAGGCTCAATCATTGAATTAGATAAATCAATCTTTGAGCCGGTTCAAATCGTTGTTGGATATGACCTTATATTTCCGGGTGAAATTATCGCTCTCGAAAATGGAAAATTTGGCGTACGCTTTGTGAATAATATGAGTTATTCGCAAAAGCAGACTACAGATTTAATTTACCTGGATAAAGATTTAGAATACAATAAGCCAGAAAGCATAGCGAATAACAGCAACCCATTTCAATTTTTAGAAAAAGTAGAATCAACAACTATAGCGGGAATGATTCAAGTAGAGCAGGCTCAGATGATTGCAATGATTTTATCATTTTTAAACTCTGAAAAATCAGCGTCGATACTGCCTCTCTTAAACGAAAAATTACAGACTGATGTTGTTGCTAAAATTGCAATCGGGCAAAAGGCTAATATTGAGATTGCGCGTGATGTTGCTAAGGTCTTGGAAAAAAAAGTTTCCTCTTTAGTTCATGATACGTATGCAAACGTTCCGGGGTTCGATTCTATTGTAAAAATTTTGAATTCTACTGACAAGCTAAACCGAGATAGAATGATTTCTGCCCTCGAAAAAAATTTCCCTGACATTTATAATATCCTAAAATCCAATCAATCACAAGAAAATTAAAACATAATGATTAAAAAAATATTTTTATTCCTTTCCTACTTCTTAGTTTTATTTGCATCCACACAAATTCATTCAACGGAAAAACAGAAAATAAAATTTGTAAGATATAAATTAGAAAACGGTCTTACCATTCTACTGCACAAAGATAATACGAGACCCATTGTTTCCATTGGAGTCCTGTATCATGTTGGGTCAAAAGATGAAGATCCAAATAGAACAGGGTTTGCTCATTTTTTTGAACATTTAATGTTTGAAGGCTCTAAGAATATAAAGCGGGGAGAATTTGATAAGCTCATTCTAAATGCAGGCGGTGAGTCTAATGCCCATACTACGTTTGACTACACATACTATGAAGCATCTCTTCCCTCGAATCAATTACCGTTAATTCTTTGGATGGAATCGGAACGATTACTTCAATTAAAAATTGATTCTGCAGGAGTCGAAACGCAACGTAAGGTTGTAAAGGAAGAAAGAAGAGAAAGATTAGATAATCAGCCTTATGGAAATTTAACCGAAATTTTATATGCGATGTCATTTCAAAAACACCCCTATCGTTGGCTTCCTATTGGTTCGAGTCAATACATTGATAAAGCTACTTTGCAAGAATTCGACGACTTTCATAAAAAATTCTACATACCCGAAAATGGAGTTTTAGTGATTGCTGGTGACATTAAAATTAAATCCGCAAAGAAATTAATTGAAACCTATTTTAATCGAATTCCGAAATCAGGTAAAAAAATTACACGTGATAAAATTTTAGAGCCTCCGATTCAAAAGGATATTTCTAAGACAGTTTATTATAATGTAGAATTCCCTGCTCTTTCCTATACATTTCATTCCCCGGCACTTGGGACAGATGATTATTATCCCTTTATTTTTATAGATCTAATTCTTTCGAACGGAGAAAGTTCGAGGCTAAATCAAAATCTAAAAATTAAGAACGAACTAGTTATTAATTCAGAAACTTCTTATAGTGCAATGGAAGATTATGGGCTATATTCGATTACCTGCTATGCAAAAAATGAAGATACATATAAAAAAATCTCTACAAATTTGAATAGCGAGTTACTTAGAATTCAGACAGAGCCTGTCACCGATAGAGAATTAGAAAAAGTAAAGAACCACGTACAAAGAATGATATTTGATTCAAATAGCAATCTTTCGGGAATTGCTCACAACCTTGCCGAATACGAAACATTTTATGGCAATGCAGGAGTGATAAACACAGAATATAATAAAATTTTAGCTATTACCAAAGAAGATATTCAAAGAGTTGCTAAAAAGTATTTCACTCTAGATAAAAAAATAATCCTCAATTACTTACCACCTAAGAGAAAATAAATATGAATAGTATCCTTTTAAAAAATAAAATCCTATCTTTTATTATAACTTTTACGATTTACTTCCTTTCTAATATTTTGTCTGCTGAAGAGGTAAATATAAATTTGCCACCAGTTCCTTTTGCGCAAAAAAAAATGCGGCTGCCGAGCTACCAAACTTTCTCTTTGAAAAATGGACTTAAAGTTTATTTAATAGAAGATCATAAGCTTCCTATGATTTCTTATTTTTTATACTTGGATTACTTTCCTCCATTACAAAAAAAGAAAGCAGGACTTGGAAAATTCACCACTAAACTTATGAAACAGGGGACGGCAAATAAAACGAAACTGCAAATAGACGAAGAATTAGATTTTATGGGAGTTGATTTTAGTATTGATGATAATCTAATATTTGCTAGCTCTCTTAAAAAATATGCAAATCAGAGTCTAGAGATTTTTAGCGATATTGTCAAGTTACCTAAGTTTGATATGAATGAATTTATAAAAGTAAAAGAAGAAATGCTATCTGATATTCAATCCGAAAAACAAGACCCCAGTGTACAAGCGGATAATATTGCTAAGTCGTTACTGTATCCAGTAGCGCATCCCTATAGTGAAACAGCTACAGAAAAGACAGTGAAACAAATTACAATTGATGATTGTAAGAAATACCATGCTGCCTATTTTAAACCAAACATTAGTCATTTAGCCATCATGGGTGATATAAGTCTTGAGGATGCAAAGCTACTTGCTGAAACGCATTTTGGGAATTGGCAATCAGCAGAAATTCCGATTTTTAAATCGCCAAAACTTATTAACCCTAAGAAAAGTAAAATCTATCTAATGGATAGACCTGATTCAGTTCAATCAGTAATAAAAATTTCTCACAACGTTGAACTCAAACCCGGAGAAAAAGATATTTATAGTGCTATTGTTATGAACACGTTGTTAGGCGGAGGCACATTTAGACTTTATCAAAATCTTCGTGAAAAGCACGGATATACTTACGGAGTATATTCTTCCTTACGCCCAGATAAATTCATTGGAAACTTTTCTGTTGATTTAAATACAGAAACATCCCTTACAAGCAAATCGATTAAAGAAGTTTTTAATGAACTCGAGAGGATTAGAAAAGAGAAAGTGAGTCCTGAAGAATTGCAATTAGTTAAAAATTATCTTTCCGGACAATTCTCTCTTTCACTTGAGAATCCATCCACTGTTGCGCTGTTTGGAATAAAAACTTCTCTATATAATTTGCCTGTTGATTATTTTGAAAAGTATTTAGCAGGAATAGCTAGTGTTTCTGGAGAAGATGTCCTGCATGCGGCAAATAAATATATACTGCTAGATAAAACACATATTATAATAGTAGGAAAGAAAAAAATTTTAAATAAAAATTTAAAGTCACTGAAGAAATTTAAAATAGTAGAAATAAAAAAGGGATAGTGAATCCACTATCCCTTGGGAAAGAATCTTATCTAAAAACGACTCTTACTTTGTTTCTTCTGCGTCAGGTGTTTCTGTTTTGGTTTCAGCTTTAGGAGCATCTTTTTTGCCGCCTTTCTTTCCACCTTTTTTTCCACCTTTCTTGGCAGCTTTTTTATCGCCTTTTTCGGTCTTAGAAGGTTTTACTTCTTTAGCGTCTTTGGCATCTTTTGTGTCAGTCATTTCTTCTTTTGGCTCAGTTGTATCGCTTTCCTCTTCTTGAGCAAAAACATTAGCTACAGCTAAAAATGAAGTGATAAGAATAAGTATCCCTAATTTTTTTAACATACTTGTCTCCATAAATATATTTAAGTAAAGAATCTTATTTTATAAGTTCTTATAAAGTCATAATTTACCATATACATCCCTATGAAAAGTGAAATAAAGG
>JANYCR010000035.1 GCA_025360185.1 Leptospiraceae bacterium
ATACCTTGACCCGATAAATTCTTTTCTTTCATAGCCAAGCAATTGCAGTAAATATTGATTACTCTCAACAATATTTCCATCGATGTCCACTAACATGATACCAATAGGAGCATTCTCGTATAAAAGTCTATACTTTTGCTCGCTAGCAGCTAATAGTTCTTCTGCGCTTTCATCGGTGACGGTAGCCATACTCGATTGGTCAATGGCAAACTGCAAATCTATTAAACTCTTATAAGTTTGAATGAGTGCGAGTTCAGAATCTCGAAAATAAGTAATGTCATCTATAAAGATAATAGCGATTATGCGACCGGACGAATCATCAAAAAATTTTAAACTAACTTCTAAAACAAGTCGCTTACCAGTTTTTAAAAATACAGTATACTCGCCGTATACCTCTTCTTTTCGTTGGAAGATTTTTTCATACTCGACTTGCATTGCGAGACTATCATCAATTGAAAAATTCTTTAACAAAGCATCTGGTTTCTTTCCAATTATCTCATTCTTTTCAATTTTAAATAATTTACAAAAAGAATCGTTTACGTAAGTAAATATAGCGAGTTCATCTAAATAGCATATAGCAGACGTTGATTTTTCAAGGATGAAGCTTAATTCTTTATCCATTTTACTTAGGCATATTTTTTTTTAGAATCTCAACGATTTCTTTGTGCCCGGCAGACTCTGCATATTGTAACGCAGTTTTACCTTCGGCATCAGCAAGAGTTAAATCAGCACCTTGTTTTAAAAGAATCTTTACTATATCGGTATGTGCATTCTTTGCAGCCAATATGAGTGGAGTTTCTTCATATGTATTTACATCGTTTACAGACGCTCCCGATTTCATAAGGTATTTAACTACTTCCGCATTACCCAAATTAGCCGCGTCTAGAATGGGTGTCCATCCATCAAGTCCGGCTGCATTTACGTTTGCTTTATTTTGTATTAATAATTTGACTACTTCTAAATTTCCGCCACGAACTGCATACATGAGAGAATGGTAATCCTCATTGTCTTTGATATTTACTTTTGCTTTTTTACTCAGTAGAAATTTTACAATTTCTATATTTCCTTTCTCGGCTGCAATCATAAGTGGAGTAGTTCCACCTTTATCCGCTGATTGATAATTGACCTTTGCTCCTTTCTCGAGAGCTTGCTTTACCTTGAGCAAATCACCATTTTCCGCCGATTCAAATAAAACCTCGTTCCAATCGGTGGCACCAATGCCTGCATTAAATAATAAGAGAAAAGATAACAATAAATATGATTTCATAATTCTATATAAAAACTTGTGCCTTTATTTTCTTCGCTTTCTACTCTGATTTTACCTTGATGTTTGTCTATAATTTCTTTTGCAATAGATAGCCCTAGTCCAATTGTTTTTTCTCCTTTAGTTCCTACTCTTCTCCCTGAACCAAATTTATCAAATAGAAATTCATGTATTTCCTTTGGGATTCCAATTCCATGATCTTTGACCTGAATAACCGTTTTTGTTTTCTCTCGATAAAGAAATATTTCAATGTGGCCATTCTCGTAGGAAAACTTAATTGCATTTGAAAGTAAATTAGACAACACTCTCGTCATCCTATCCTGGTTTATATCATGATAAATTT
This sequence comes from Leptospiraceae bacterium, assembly GCA_025360185.1. GTDB lineage: Bacteria > Spirochaetota > Leptospiria > Leptospirales > Leptospiraceae > UBA2033. The sequence continues at coordinate 1,608 of JANYCR010000035.1, forward strand.
TCTCAATGGAACTTTTAAAGTGGATTTGAATCATTTTTTCCTGAGATTGAATTTGGTGAATTTTAATGCAGTGTTTTATAAATGCATTTAACTCAGTAGCTTCCAAATTTAAAGACAGCAAGTCTTGCTCTAGACTTGCCATATCTAAAAGATCTAGAATAATACTTAATACGTGATTGCCTGAGTCTTCCATGAGTTGCAGATAATTTTGTTTATCCACAGAATCTTCTTGCTTAAGAAGTAATCTTGCCAAATTCGTAATACCAATAACGGGTGTTCTTAGATCATGCGCTACAATGTTTAATATTGCATTTTTAGATTGGTCTTGTTTTAAAAGTTGCTCTTCTGTTTTCTTTCTATTTTCTATATCAGTAATAAAATCTAATCTATAGACGACTTTTCCAAATGAATCTGTAATAGCATTTGAATAACAGCCAATCCAGATATAGATTCCTTCTTTTGTTTTTCTTTTTTCTTCAATATAAAACCGTTTAACCTCACCTTTGAATAATTTAGCGAGGACAGCACTTCTATATTCAATAAAATCTTTATGAATAAAATTATAAGAATTTTGACCTACAACTTCTTTTTTTTCATAACCTAACATCTTTAATAAATAAGTATTGCAATCTATAATATTTGATTTTGAGTCAACGATTACAATACCGACAGGAGCATTTTCATAGAGTAAACGATATTTTTCCTCACTCGCGGCTAATAGCTCTTCTGCTTCTTTTCGTTGGGTAATTTCATTTCGAATAGAAATATATTGAAAAGGTATTCCTTGGTCATCCAATAAGGGGATAATATGCGAGTATACCCAATAATAGCTTCCATCCTTGCGCATATTCTTAATTTCCCCCTGCCAGACTTTGCCAGAAGAAATCGTTTTCCACATCGTTTTAAAAAAATCTTTCGGATGATAACCAGAATTAATAATTCTATGATTTCTTCCCAAAATTTCATTTCTTTCATACCTACTTATTTTACAAAAATTATCATTAAAGTCTACGATGGTTCCATTTATATCTGTGGTAGATACAATTACAGACTGGTCTAAGGCGAAACGCAAATCTTCGAGTCTTTTATTGTTTTCCCTATTTTCCGTAATATCGGTAATTACACCGTAAATATCATACTCTTTCGTACTGGATTGTATTAAGATAGAGCGCTCTTCTAACCAACGATAACTTCCGCTTTTATTTTTCACTCGGTATTGGATTCGACGAAAATTATTATTTTTTTTAAAAATTTCGAGACTCTGCGCTGGAGAAATTAAATCATCCGGATGAATTAGGTTTGCTAAAATATTTATATTGTTTTGTATTTCTTGGCTAGTATAACCGAAAAATACATCTGCTCGCTCGCTCATGAAGAGCATTTTTCGATTTCCTGCATCTAGCCTGGAATGATAAATGACTCCGCCTATCGCATTAAACACTGCATTTAAAACTTCCTCATTCGCCTTTTCGGAATTACTTAAGTCTGACAAGAAGATAACAGCTTGTATCCTCCCATCTGCTAAATGTATTAGGCTTCTAGTTATTTCTACTTTTTTAAAATTCCCAAACTTATCTGCTAGGCTATCTTGGTATAACTCCTTTTCTCCAAGTAAAAAGAATTCTTTATAATTTTGAATTTGTTTTTTTTTAGAGTCTAAATCTAAATTCGGGAAATGAATCGTAAATTCTCGACCAAGTAACTCTTCTTCTAAAAATGAGAATAACACGGAGTAGGCGGGATTTACTTTTGTGAAAAAACCATCCATGTCCAAATAAGCAATAGGTACAATGGATTCATAAAATAATAGGTTGGCTTCTAATTTATCATTCATATTTCAAATCACTTTAATAAGAATATTCTTTTCAAATCCCTGAGGAGCATTTTAATTCTATAATCTTATTTAACTTACAACGTTATGCGGGAAAGTATTTTTTATTTTAGCGATGGTCCTCCAGGCTGGTATCCCGATGTCCTTCTAGGTGCAGGAAAAGGGAAATAGGGATGAATACTTCGTTGCACTTGCCTACAATACCAAGATTTATCACCATGATTGCAAATAAAATCTTTTCGAGGGTAAGTCTTAATCAGATTCCCAGAAAGGTTATCATTGTATGCATCCAATGTATTTTTCCAATCATAGTATTCCATGAGTTCTTCTTTCGTAGGGTTACATCCTATACATTCTACTTTTTGTTGAAGCTTGAAAAATAAATTGGAATCCATCTCTTTTTCTGATAGTTGAGGCTTGTTTTTATTTTCACCAGTCTCACAAAAAAGAAGGGAAAATAAAAGAGTTAAACTTAAAAATAAAAAACAATCCATTTTCATTCTAAGTCTCCATATTTTTTCTTTTCATATTGCAAAGTAAAATCTATTTTACAAAAGGAACGATAACCTACAATCTATTATTTTTAAGTAAAATAAACCTGTTGTAAAAGAAATATATTACTATGATTCATAAAGAAATACAAACGAATTTTTCAAGAATATTACACTTTTCCGTATTGGGAAAAGAGGAAACAAAAGAACTAGAAGGAATTTCAAAAGAAGAGCTAACCTTTGCAATTCGTAAACTTGTAGGAACAAAAATTGGAGTTCCGGAAAATAATGTTTATCTGCTAGACCAAGTACATGGAGATATTTTTTATAATGTAAAAGACATATCTGAATATCCTATCGAGGGAGATGCGCTCTATACGACAGAGCCGGGGAAAGTTTTAGTTGTAAAAACAGCGGACTGTATGCCATTATTCTTTTGGTCAGAGGTTAATCAGCTAATCGGTGTAATCCATTCAGGTTGGAAGGGAACGTATTTAGGAATTTCCGAAAAGCTATTTTCCCATTTACGCACACAAGGCTATTCGCCAGAATCCATTCATGCCTATCTCGGTCCCTGTGCTCGAAAAAAAAATTATGAAGTAGGCGAAGATTTATTTGAAAAATTCAAAGCATACTCACCGGAAGCAATTTCCACAAAGGATAATCATAAGTATCTGCTGGGAATAAATATTGTCCTTCGTAGCCGCCTGTTAGAAAATGGTCTACCCATTCATTTTTCTGATTCCGAAATTTGCACTATGGAAAATAAAAATTACCATAGCCATCGATGCGGCGATAAAGGCAGAAATTTGAACCTGATATGGATGAGTTAACTCTTTTAAAACTCTTTGCGGCATCGTTCAATGCCGTACAATTAAGGATTTTTTAATGCAAAGGACACAAGGGTTTTCACAAAGTGCACAAAGTGTATGATTTTTCTTTGTGATCTTTGTGTGCTTTTCTCTTAGTGTTCTTTAGCGCTGGCGTGGTTTATCTTTTTTTACCTAACTTGACAGCATTGAGCATAGTCCATCGGTGCTCCTGCATCAAGTAAGCCTCTATTTTTTGCGCACATATATTCAATTTCTTTACCTAGTATAAATAGTTATCAGTATTTACCTGTGTCCTTTGGTAATTGCTGAGGCAAGGAGGAGCATTATGTATTCAATCTTGGCTAGTCTAGATGAAGCATTTGTATACATTCTGAGGCTAGAAGGAATAGATATGGGTTTATTTTTGAAAATCGCACTTTTAAAAGTAAAAGAATCAGAAATTCAATATTTTCATTCAGAAAACAAAAAAAATATTCGTTTAAATTTAGAGAGTAGTTATTTTGTCTTATTAAGTACAATTTGCCGAGAAAATCATATTCACTTAAATGAGTATGCAGGCGAGTTAATAATAGAAATATTTCTACAGATAATTTGGCATGAATAAAGATACTGACTATACCCCAATTGATTCCATTCTAGAAATTCAAAATAATCTTAAAATGGATTTATTAGATAAACGATTTATTGATAAGAACGGCAATAAATTTGTCGTTCGATTCGGCAAAGAAAGTCGTAAATTAGAAGTTTTACTAGTTAAATCAAAATCCGACATTGCTGAGACGAATACAGCAAATCCTTTGAAGCATTCTAACGAAGAAGATTACAGTAATGATTCCTTTGACGAAGTTGAAAAATACCGCGAAGCAAGGGGCAAAATTCGAGAAGCAGATAAAAAAGAACTACAAGAAAGATTTCCACAAAATGATACAGAAGACTCATTTGGTGACATAGATTTGAATATCGAAAACACTACATCCGTTTCGAAAAAAGTCTTTGATAATCCTTTAGTAAATCCAATTTCTATTTCTGATGAAAGAAGATATATTTTTGATCTGATAAAGTGTATTGAAAAAAATAAAGATCGAATTGTCTCAACTCTTTTAAATGTCCAAAATTCCCGTATATTTGAAATCACTGGAGATCCTTCTGAAAATAAAAATATCATTTCCAATTTCAGTCGTGACTTTGATTCCGAGATTTTTCGAATGATTGAAAATTTTCAGAATCGATTTAAAGAAATCACAACTTTTCCAAAGTCAACCCATCATTATTCAATGAACTATAGCTTATCTCAAAAGGATTTGTTAACAAGCCTGGAAACAGACAAGATGAGACTCGATTATATCCTCCGATGGGAAATACAGGAACCTGCTTTGCTACTTATAAAAAAGTTTGCCAAAATGGTTACGAGCGTTTTAAGTGTTTTAAATACCAAGGAAGAAGATCAAATAAAAACTTTAACCTATCAGCAACAGACGTTATTTAGGGATTCTAAGACAGCAGCCATATATTGTCTGAATGATTTAGACTTTCTAAAAAGAAGTATAGAAAACTGGAAAGATTCTGCCGTATAATATAATACTATGCCTGAATTATCAAATAAAGAAATTGAAGCCCTTCTACTAAAAGTTCGAAACGAATATCGAACTTATGCACAAGAAAATCCAAATATTTTTAAGCTTACACCATTCGAAGAACGATACACGCAAGTGCTTAGATCAAGAGGTAGTCTAGAACTATTTTTTAAAGATGAATTACTTTTTTTGGAACAACTAAAAGCTAAGCACAAAGAAATAAAAGCTAGAAAAGAGGCAAGCCAAGGTCCTACTCTCAATAAAATTATAGAAGAAAATGAAACTCGCATTTTGAAATACAACAAAATAGATTTTCACCCAATGGCAAAAAATGAGTTGAAGTATTTCTTCGGAGCAATTTCTAATTTTGTAGAGACAGATTTACAATTACTCTATCAAATATTTCGCGGAACTGCAGAAATAAATAGCATACACGACTCCATCATTCAACTAGAAAGAATCGGTCTCAATAGAAAAGGACAATTCCCATTTAGAATTTCCGAGCATATGAAAATACTTTCAGGCATTGGTGTAAACCAAGGAAAAATTGAACAGGATAACCAAGCAATTATGAAAGAAGGTTGTCTTGCTTTAAAACATATCTCCATGTATCTAGAAGACGCAGCGAAAAATAAAAAAATCAATATGAAGTTGATATTCAAATTTAACGAAAAAGATTATCCAGAATTATTCAAAAAATATAATGGAATTAGTTTTGATACTGGAGCTGAAATGATTATTGTCAATTGTGCAAATATCATCGCAGATTTTAGAATGGATTCCATAGTAGGACTAAAGGCAAAATGAAATTATCCATAGTTATCCCCTGTTATAATGAAAAGAACACAATTAAAAATATTCTAGAGGTAGTTCGCAAAGTTCCAATTGAGGACAAAGAAATTATAGTAGTAGACGATTGCTCAAAAGATGGAACGCGTCATGTTTTACAAAATGACTTAAAGCATTTGATTGATCGTTTAATTTTACATGAAGTCAACCAAGGCAAAGGTGCCGCACTACGCACTGGATTTCAAGCGGCTAAGGGTGATATTGTGATAGTCCAAGATGCCGACTTAGAATACGACCCATTCGAAATTCCAATTGTCATTGATCCAATTGTACAGGGAAAAGCAGATGTCGTCTTTGGTTCTCGTTTCTTAGGCGCAGGTCCACATAGAGTAGTCTACTATTGGCATCGTTTGGGTAATATGGTATTAACCACATTGTCAAATATGTTTACTAATATAAATCTTACCGACATGGAAACATGTTACAAAGCTTTTAAACGCGAAGTGATTCAATCTATAAAAATAGAAGAAAATCGCTTTGGCTTTGAACCAGAAATTACAGCAAAGCTTTCTAAGATAAAAGAAATTCGTATCTACGAAGTAGGAATTTCTTATTATGGACGAACTTACGCTGAAGGCAAAAAAATCGGCTGGAAAGACGGGGTAAGAGCGATTTGGTGCATACTCAAGTATAACTTGTTTTGATTTAATCTCGTCATTCCCGAAATTTTCTATCGGGAATCTCTACATCTTGAGATCCCCGATAGAAAATTTCGGGGATGACAATCAAACAATACAATAAAGTATCTAAGTAAAATTCCTTAATATTGCGATAACAACCCGAGTGTTCTTGCTTTTTTCTCCATCAAGTTAAACAAATAATATCCAAGTGCTGCGAATAATAACGAGTTAACCGTGAATTGAAGCATATGCAACTCAGAGAAATCTAACTCTACGTATTGGTTAATTAAGATTTTTTGTAGATTAGACATTCCCATTGTGAGCGGAAAATTATCATATAACGCTGCAAGAATTGTCCCGTTGGTAAGTTTACTTCTATCCTGCCAGAATAAACCTAAGAAAGCAAAGTTAATAATTTGAAAAAAGAAACCAACTCTCTTAAATATAAGCGTTACTCCCGCAAACATATAGGATACTCCGAATATGCCGACTGCCATGATGAGTAAGGTAATTAGAATATAAAAATTATTATTAAAACCAATTTGAAGTCCTGGAATACTAATTCTATAAAGAAAAAGTAAAACATAGAAACTGATAATTTGACGGGGTAATTGCGCTAATCCTCTGGCAAGTAATACTTCTCCAAGGCTATGACCGGAAATAGAAAGTTGTTCGAGTGTGCCTGTCTGGCTTTCATTCTGAATTTGTCCCGACCAGCCCATTTGTGTGGATAATACGAATTGCATGAGGCAATATCCAATAATCATTTTTTCTCGATTGAGTAAGTTGGCACTCCCAATAGTTAATTGAGAGAAGCCGAAGAATACAGCAAGTAAAATGATATACATGAAAAAGATAAAGGAAATGATCTCGAGCGGATAACGTTTTAAAAAAATATAATCTCTCTTGATTTCCGCTTTTAAGATGAGTAAAAAATCGTAGATAAATGTAATAATTCTAATCATTGGTTTGATAATACCCTTAAAAAAACTTCTTCTAAATCTTCTTCAATTCGGTGGAATGATATAATATCTTTCTTTAAGTTTTCCAATTCACCTAAAATCTTATACATCCCTACTTTATTTTTGCAATCAATTTCAATTTCGGTATATTCCCTTTGCTCCATTTTGATTTCAGCATTGTAGGACTTGATCCAAATCGCAGGGAGTTTGAAATCGCCTTTAATTTTGATACGGTAAATATAACTTTTAAAAATGGATTTCAAATCGGAAATACTGCCTTCGCGAACAAGACTCCCCGTGCGGATAATGCCAACTCTGTCAGCAAGTTCTTCTACTAAATCCATTTGATGAGTAGTGAGTAATACTGATTTGCCTTCTTTCTTTGCTAGCTGAAAAATCTTTTCTTTAATTTTGCGAGAACTTGAAACATCTAAGCCAAGCGTTGGCTCATCTAGTAAAAGAATTTGTGGATCAGTAATCAGTGCAACACCGAGTGCAAGTTTTTGTAACATACCACGGGAAAGATGTTGGCTCTGGTTCTTTTTTTTTCCTTCAATTTCTAATGCTTCGAGCAAGGTAGTAGCTTTTTCTTTTACTTCGGAAGAAGAAATACCTCGTAGATTTGCAAAATAGTGCAAATTCTCAAGTGGGTTTAATCGCCAGTATACGTTACGAGTGCCTTCTAGGACAGCGCTCAGATTTTTATAAACTGTATTTTTAGTAATCGGCTCATCGTTAAAAATAATTTTACCAGCCGTCGGATTGATAAGACCTGCTATCATTTTAATGATAGTGGATTTTCCTGCTCCATTCGGACCGAGTAATGCGTAGATTTCTCCTTTCCCGATTTCAAAGCTCACATTTTTTACTGCATGTAAAGGAGCCTTCTTGGAAAGAAAAAAAGGTTGATACGTTTTAGAAAGATTTTCTACTCTTAATATCATAATTCATTGTCAGAGTCTTTGAAGTAAGGCTCACTGTAAACTAATAATCCTTTTTCTTATTCATCACGACAAATTCAAAATAAAATCCCTTCATTTTAATAGAATACCGTTGACAGGAAAGGGGCTTCGAAAGACAAAGAAAATGGAATTTTGGGAGAGGTGTCAGAGTGGTCTAATGAAGCGGTCTTGAAAACCGTCGTGTGAAAGCACCGTGGGTTCGAATCCTACCCTCTCCGCAAAATTCAAACAGGAGACGTGCCTGAGTGGCCGAAAGGAGCAGTTTGCTAAACTGTCGTACGGGTAACTGTACCCCGGGTTCGAATCCCGGCGTCTCCGATTTTAATTTTGGAACAATATCCTTTGGAACAAGTCAACAATAACCTTACTTCAAATAAATATTTCCAGATTTGCAAGACTTACTATGATAAGACTTATAGCTTCCTCACATCCGAAGAAGGAATGAGAGATTTGGCAATGCTTCCGTTATTTTTTAACTGGCTACCATTTTTGATTTTTAAATCCGAGATTCCTTCGATTCGAAAATCTGCGCTTTATTCCATGTTGTTTGCCTCGTATTTCTTTATTTGCTTTGTTGCGAGTATGTTTCTTAACCTACTCCCCTTTGTAGGATCTGTTCTTGCAAATGTAACTCACCTTATTGGAACGATTACTTATCTAGGACTTTCTGTTTTTTTTATTTACTCCTATCATAGAAATAAAACCCTTGATATGGCAGTCATTGATAGACATTACAATTATATTGTCACAAAGCTGTTTTAGTAATTATAGCGCTTGTAGCTCAACTGGATAGAGCATCTGACTACGGATCAGAAGGTTAGGGGTTCAAATCCCTTCAAGCGCAAATCTTTATACCAAATGTTAAGCCTATGGCATTACCTGATTACCCACTTGAAAATCAAATTGAACGCATTAATATATTTAAGCTTTCTTATAATTTTATTCTCGCAGTCGTAATTTTCTTTGGCGTGTTTGATTTTCTATTTCTAAGTCCTTTTCCAGCTCTTCACCTAGTGAATGGGGTGAAAATTTTTATTGTCATCTTGCTCCACCCTTTCTTAAAGCCGCTCAATATTTCTAAGGCGGATGACGTTCAAGTAAAAGCATTTCTCGCAGTAGTCATCGGTGTCCCAGCAAATTTATTCTTTGCTCTAGGCGCACATGAATGGCTAGTAAAACAAAATCTTCCAGTCATTAAGGAAACTTATTATTATCTGCTTCAATATAGCGTTTACCTCTTGTTAATCTCTTCCGCTCTACGGCTAAAATTCTTGCAGTCTTCTATCATCTCTGGGCTTTATGTATTACTTTATTCTTTTTTACTTTTGGTTCACAAATATGTTTTCATAAGTAACGAGGATATTCAATACTTTTTATTTCAATGTTCTATTCTTGCGATCATTCCATGTGTTGGTTTAGGAATGACTTATTTTATTGATAAATACATTAAGAACCAGGTTCGTCTCATTGACCAAGCCGAGTATTGGAAAAATTATTCTGAAAATCTTTTAAAGCAACTCATTCCTGCTCCCAGAATGGGACAGCCGGGAATACTGCCTGTTACCTACTATCTGCAAAATATTTCTCTACTTTACTTTGATATAACAGGTATCGCAAATTACTTCCGTGCTAAAGAGACTCTAATTGATTTAGATGAATTTCTAAAACAACTCTTTTCAAAAGGAAAAGAATTTTGTTTGGAAAATAAAATCGAAGAGCACGAAGAAGATGGAAAGTATTGGTTTTTAGTATTGGATCATCCAGCAGGGACTAATTCAGAGTATGCGGACCCGCTTGCAAACCTAGCGCTTTATTTCCAAAAACAATTCCAGATTATTTGCTCAACGAACAAACTCAAGCTTGATTTGCGTATGGGAATGGCAAGCGGTAAATACGTAGACTTTGCAACTGACGCACAAAAAATCGACATCTACTATATAAACAAATCCTTCGAAGATGCAGATGCAATGGAAAAACACGGGGTCAACGGCGAAATACAAGTAACCGCAGCTACCTTTGAACTACTCAAAGAAAGATTTCGATTCGTCAAACGCGGACCGATTGCACTCAATAAAAATAAGGCTGATGCAACAAGTGATTTGTATTTATTGCAGGATAAGATTGGTTAAGCCTATCGTGGGCTTGGGTTACCGCCTAAATCCATTACGCTTATTCTATATCTTTTTTTTATTCATATCCTTATTTACATTTTCCCTAGTAAGTCAATCTGAATCTAAAGAAATTCCCAAACCTATAAACCCAAAGAATCAATGGGGCTATATCGTATCATCCTCTTTGCAAAAATTTTCACCTGATTACTTAGAATCTATTTCTAAATCTTATGAAATACTTTGCATCAATGGATTGGAATTGAACGGAAAAGGGCAACTTCGTTATACTTCTCAGTTTACTGATAAAATTTCTAAGTCCGGATTAAAATCTAAAGATGTAACAAGAGCTACTATTTATCCAATGATTATAGTTTCTTCCATACGAGACGGAATCGAGCTATTAAATAGCGATAAATCAAAGCGAAAGGCTACAGAGCTAATTCTAGAATTTTTACAAGAGCAAGGCTTCAAAGGAGTTCATCTGGATATTGAGTATTTGCCTACAGAGTATGATTTGAAGCTAGTAGATTTTTTAAATGAATTAAAGTCGGCACTTTCAGAAAAAAAAATAAAACTTACCTTTGCTGTATTTCCACAAATCGACTTTCCGGCAAATACGAGTAAGCTACACAATGTAGAAAAACTTGTATCCGCCGTAGATGAAGTTGTTCTAATGAGCTATGACTACCATAATAAAAAGACAGAAGCGGGATGTGTAACATCTCTAGAGTGGACAAAGAAAAATCTTACTCATCTACTAAAATTTTTTAAACCAGAACAAGTCTGGCTTGGAATACCTGCTTACGGGTATGAATGGGTTCTCGATTCTAAGAAAGTAAATATCATTTCTTCCCGCGACGGACAGTATTATGAAAAGAAATGGGATGGAACGAGAGAGTCTTCAGGATGTTTAAAAATACTTAGAGAAGAAAAGAAAAAGACAAGTATGATATTTTTAGCCGATGAGGAAACTCGAAATAAAATGAAAGAAATTGCCGACGAATTTAAAATCCGAGGCACTGCAATCTGGCGACTCGGACTTGAAGAAAAAGAGGAATGAGTTTGTTGCCACAGAGGCACGGAGTCACAGAGGGAAGAGATGGATGAGAGAGTTTATTTCGAAAATTAAAGTTTATTATGGTATTTACTTTTTTGTCTTTTCACTTTTTAAATATTAATCAACCGTCAAACTTTCATAAACCCTCTGAGACTCCGTGCCTCTGTGGCAAATCCGTATTTAACCCATCTCTAAATCAGCAGAAAGCTCGAAGTTAGAATTTACATTTTGCACATCATCATGTGCTTCAAACATATCTAACATCTTCATAACTTTTTCTGCAATCGCTTGATCTGTAACTTCTACAGTCACAGAAGGAACAAATTTTACCTCCGACTCGATCGCCTGTAATCCCTTAGAGTTTACAGCCTCTTGCACTTTTTCATAGGCTTCGGGTGGAGCAGTGATTTGAAATACATCATCATGAAGTGCAACATCATCTGCGCCTGCATCCACCACTAAGTCAACTAACGCATCCTCTGATATCTGGTCAGCAGATACTACGATGATAGCCTTCTTCTCAAACAAGCGGCTAACGCTACCAGGGTTGGCAAGTGAGCCACCGAATTTAGTTAGGATATTTTTTATCTCGGGAGTAGTTCTAGATTTTTTATCTGTCACAACGGACACCATGAGAGCAATTCCACCAGGCGCATAACATTCATAAAGACAATCTTCATAGGTTACGCCTTCAAGCTCGCCTGCTCCTTTTTTAACTGCACGCTCAATATTATCTTTTGGCATGTTGGCAGATTTTGCTTTTAGAATCGCAACTCGCAGTCTTGGATTAGCCTCTGGGTCAGACCCGCCCATTCTTGCCGCTACCGTTATTTCTTTGGCGTATCTAGTAAAAATTGCGCCTCTTTTGGAATCAATGATTTCTTTTTTGCGTTTAATGGTCGCCCATTTCGAATGTCCTGACATTTTAAATCCTCTCTAAAACTTGCTCTAGATACATCGTTTTTACCAATCGGGATTTTTGAAAATGATTTTTTATCCTGGAGTGAATTCCATTAATACAAAAGTCAAGTCGTCATCTAAAAATTCGAGCCCACCGGAATAATCTACAACTGATTGAAAAATTTTATCTGCTAGAGTATGAATATCTAAAGAGTTAGATTCTAAGAGCATTTGAATCATTCTCTCCTCTGAAAATAAATTGTAGGAATTGATTCCGTGTGCTTCAATAATGCCATCAGTATAAACTACAATTCTATCTCCAGCGGCTAATCTATATTCTACTTCCTCGGAATCAGGTTTTTTTAATGCCATGATGATTTTGCCATGCGAGTTTAAATGAATGACATTGCCAGATTTAGTAATTATCATCACGGGAAAATGTCCCGCACGAGCAGTTGTCAATTTTCCATTTCTGAGGTTAATATGAATTAGGCTTGCAGTGATGAAATTTTTTCCGAGTTTATCAAATATAGATTCATATATAAATTGAAAAGATTCCGTTAGTTTATGTAAATGCTCAAACCAATAAGTTAGTGACATCTTTACCATTGCGGCTAATAGTGCGGCGGGTACACCATGCCCAGATACATCACAAAGAAAAAAACCAAACGAATTTTTTGATTTATCATACCGTAAATCAAAAAAATCACCGCCTAGTTTCATCATTGGTTGAAACTTTACAGCAATTTTTAATTTCTCAATATCTGGAATATTTGCCGGCAAAAGAGAATCTTGAATTTTCCCTGCCATCTCTATTTGTTTTTCTAATTCTAATTTTTGTTTTTCAATAATGACTGTTCTTTCAATTACTTTCTTCTCAAGCTCTTGATTTGCCCTGTCTTTCATTCGTTCAATTGTCTTGAGATTCTCTACTACGGATAGTTGAGCCTGTGATCTCTCGCGCATAACGGTGACTAATACATAAGAAATTATCATTGCCACTGCGATATATATGTCCAATAAAATTAACGAATTATTTAGAGAAATCTTTCCTTCTAGGTAAACGGCAAACGGACCAACACCGGTTATAGTCCTGTACACGGCAATGCCGGAAAGAAAAACAATCGCAAGTGTTGCCCCGTATTTTTGGAAACGTAAACTTGCCCATATAAGAAAAGGAAATGGTAGATAGGCTAATGGAACTTGCTCTCTAAAGGCTAACAAGGATGCAATAATCATAAATAAACAAAAAATAATGATTTCCATAAATCGATGTAAATCCATTTTCCATTTAGGAAAATCTGACCATGTAATCAGGAAGGGGGCAACAACAATAAACCCCTGCATCTCCCCTGAGCACCAGGTAATTAAGACATTCCAATAAACATTTTCTGGGACGAAATTGAATATAAGAAGAGAGGTAACTCCTATTAATGCGCTAAGTAAAGATCCGGGGAGAGTACAAAAGAACACGAACTTAATCAGGTTGGAAATAGAATCAAATATCCCATCCGATTTTACAAACAAATTGAGTAAGTAATAATTTATAATTACACCAAGCGTATTTCCAAACCCGATTAAAATTGCTGTAGGCGTATGCGGATTATTTAGATAATTCGCAAGGGTCGCTCCGATGAGAACTCCGGGAATAGCTTTTCGCCCCATCAAAATTATTGCAGTAAATGCAATGCCTTCTGGAGGCCATACCGGTGATACTTGAGAGTTTAAGAAGGCAAGAAAGAAGCCGAGCTTTGCACCCAATATATAACAAATCGCGATGAATATTGTTTTGAAAATTAGGAATAATTTAGCTCTCATTTGGAAGCTTTAGAATTCATCGTTATCGTTGTTTTGTCGAGTAAAAAAGTAGCTAAATATGAATTTATGAGAAATGGTCTATAGAGGAACTCAAATTAAGATGCTTTAGGTATTAAGGAAAAAATCTTTGGCTAATAAAACGCTTTAGAATCAATGGATATTAGAAGGATTCTAAAATGGCAACTGTAGAAGAAATTAAAAGAGAACTCATAAAAGTAAAACACCCAGAACTCAAAAAAGACCTAGTATCACTTGGAATGATTGGGGGAGTAGAAAAAACCGAAGAAGGATTTTTAATAAAAGCTAAAACTCCGTCTGCTGATAGAAAATTACAAATCGGTTTAGAAGCGCAAATTCGTCAGTTTGTGACAAAGCTTCCCGATGTGGGAAAAATAAAAATCAAGTTCGATGTAGATCCAAATATGAAGTTCGATGATGGAAATAAAATTCCAGGAGTCAAGCGCACTATTGCAATTGGCTCCGGCAAAGGTGGGGTCGGTAAATCTACAGTAGCCGCAAACCTTGCGATGACACTTGCGAATAAAGGCTTTAAAGTCGGACTACTTGATGCAGATATTTATGGTCCTTCGATTGGAAAACTTTTTGGGATTAACGGGCGTGTGGCGCTCAAGTCTGAAGAAGATAAAATCTGGCCTCTCGAAAAATATGGAATTAAAATTATTTCTTTTTCTTTTTTAGTCGATGAGAACCAACCCGTTGTTTGGCGCGGTCCGATGCTCGGCAAAGCCATCGAACAATTTCTATACGACATTGTATGGGGTGAACTTGATTATCTGCTGATTGATCTTCCGCCTGGAACGGGTGATGTGCAGTTGTCGCTAGCACAATTGATTGATCTAAACGGAGCGGTTATTGTCACTACTCCGCAGGGCGTTGCGACTCTAGATGCATCTAAAGCAGGAGCGATGTTCAACCAGGTTAAAATTCCAATACTTGGAGTTGTGGAGAATATGAGTTATTTCATTCCACCCGATATGCCTGATAAAAGATATTCTATATTCGGCGAAGGCGGTGGACAAAAGCTAGCTGATTCATTCAAAGCTCCACTACTTGGAAAAATTCCTATGACTATGGACATCATGCAATCAGGAGAAGCAGGCGATCCAATCGTTCACGCCCAAAAGTCAGGCGCAGTAGCAAGCGCATACTCTGAGATATTCGCAAAATTAGAAACCGAGATTGCCAACTGGGAATAAAAGCCAATTCATAAGAACTGAATACCACGGATGAACACAGATAAACACGGATGGGATTATTGTTTATTATATTCTTGCTCGTTTCATTCCGGAGATATTTTAATCAAATGATATTTAATTCCTAGCCTAAATTTTTTATCTGTGTTCATCCGTGTTTATCTGTGGTAATCTTTAAAAGTCATGTATAAAAACCTAATCGTCATTTTCCTCTGCCAGGCACTTGTGCAATCGGGAAGTCTTCTTATGACTTCTACGAATACTTTGATAGGCCTTGATTTGACTGGAAGTGAGTCTTTGTCCACGTTACCGGTTTCGCTAAATTTTATCGCGGCACTAGTGCTTACGATTCCTGCCTCTTTTTATATGGCGAGGTTTGGGCGAAAGAGTGGTTTTCTTCTAGGAATATTTTTTGGAATTGTGGGGACAAGCTTTGTTATCCTCGGATTACAGACGAGGAGTTTCCCTATATTTTGCGTCGGGAGTATTTTCCTGGGATTTTTAAATTCCTTTTCCACCTACTTTCGATTTGCCGCGGCTGAAGTATCTCACCGAGATTTTAAATCCCGTGCTGTATCTCTTGTCCTAGCGAGCGGAGTAGTAGCTGCTTTAGTCGGACCGAACCTATATAAATGGGGATTACAACTATTAACCGATTCTGGATTTACGGGTGGATTTCTACTTCTCTATCCACTCTATGCAGTTGCAATTATCATAATTCTTTTTCTAAATACGGGAAAACCCGCCGCGATGAATTGGAAGACTAGTAAATCAACCAATGAATTACTACTTAAAACACCTCTCTTTAAAATTATCATGCTTGGTAGCATTGCCTATATTGTAATGGTGATGATTATGACTGCAACTCCTCTCGGCATGAAGCACCATCATTTCGAGATGAACGATATTACCCGCATCATTCAATTTCATGTTCTAGGAATGTTCGTTCCTTCTTTTTTTACAGGAAGTCTTATCAAGCGCTTCGGCGACAGGAAAGTGATGTTAGCCGGTGCAGTTTTATTTTTACTTTGCGCATTTATTAATTTTCTAGACCACACCTATTTACATTTTGCTTATTCGTTAATTCTTCTAGGCATCGGTTGGAATTTTTTATATGTAGGGGCTACTACTCTTTTGTCTTACCAGATTCATGTTGAAGACCAGCCCAAAGCTCAGGCTCTAAATGATTTTATCGTCACAGCCTTCGCCGCGCTCTCCATCGCATCCTCTGGCAAATTGCATGAAGCCCTCGGTTGGGTTAATTTAAACTTACTCGCTATTCCGATTACGATATTGGGGATAATTTTAATTTTGCGTAAAAGTAGAATTAATCACGATGAAAGCATTTCAAAGAAATGATCTTAGATTACGTAATCTCTAATTGAATTCTGCAACAATTTTATTCGCGTTGGATTTCTTTTTTCATTGATTCACTAATAATGATTCAAAAGCATGAGATAATTATTTTGGGAGACTTTCAATGAAACAAAATATTTTTTTACTATTCATGTTATTATTTCTAATTTCTAACTTAACCTTAGTTGCAAAGTGCTACTCCTTTAGAAAAGTTGATAGTATAAAAGTTTGCTTAGATGGGGACTCTAATGCGGATAGAAGAAAAGCTATTGAGATTTGCAAATCTATTACTGGTTCCGATTGTGGCGGAATAGGCGGCTACACCGGGTCTTGCATTAAAAGTGGGAATTTGAAATGCTATAATGCAGACTCTAAAGAACAAAAAAATATCAGTGTTGATTAATTTTTTTGTTCTTTAGAACCTAATTAGTAATTGCGGCTAATTATGATTACTCGGAAATAACGCTTGCGTTCTCATCCGGAATTCTGTCCGCCTCATGGTCTAGCCACTTATTTGCAATGACCGCAGCCCTTTGCTTATCAAATAAAGTGAGTAGGTAGGTTGTAATAGAAGCAGTTCCTTCTTCTTCCGCCTCTTTGTCCATTTGTTTTAATACATCAATAATATCTTGATCTGGCCAGCTTATTAAAATATCCCTTGCACTTGTGGGAGGCATATTCGCAATTTTATTTGCCAGAACTTTGATCTTTGCTTCTCTGCTTTCACGGTCTTTTTTGCTGAGAGCCATTTGCTTTTCTTTTTCTTGAATGCTTTTTTTCATTTCAGCAAGCTTTTCATTCTCGCTTTGAATTTTCTCTCTGTCTTCCTCAAGAGATTGACGAATTTTTTCTATCTCGGCAAGCTCTTCATCCAGACGTTCACGAGCTTTTTTGTATTCAAGCTTTTCGACTTCAGTTGGGGATTCTTTATCCCAATTTACAAGGCTTGGTTTTTTTGCGAGTGCGGGAAAAATTTCATCTGCATCAATTAACCCATAGTAATCAAAAATAAAAAATCCAACAGTCAGTAAAAAAAATATCAGTAATAATAAATATAAAACTCTCGCTTTATCGGCTAACGTTCCCATATAGACTCCTTAATTATAATCGTGTATTGCTTTATCAAGCCTAAACACTATGCTTTCTAGTTCAGTTACTTTATTTGAAAGTCGCACGAGAGAATTTTGGATTTTAATATCCTTTGGATTTTTTTCTGAATTCAAATTATAAACGAGGCTAACAAAGCTTGTCTCCTCATTTTTTTGGTTTGAGGGATTCAGCATATTCCATGAGTTTTTCATACTCTGATTTAGTTTTATTCTCAGTGGGTTTAACTTTCTTAACCCTCTTTTTGATTTTAACAGTAGTTGTGCTAACCTTTTCTTCATCTTCCCTTCTCCTGCGATTGAATTCAGAATTTGAAACTTCCTCTTCTTCCGTGCGCTCTTGCTTTAATATTTTTTCGTGGTATTCTTTATATGCATCTCGTTTTAGAATTTCTAAAACCTCTGCATCCCTTTCAACTTTAATAACTCTTTGTCTTGCTTCGTTTAAAATGCCTTGCTGTTCTGTCATAGACTTTTGCAGAGTTTCATTTTGAATATAAAGACTTTTTATATAACCTTCAAATAATTTTAACGTTTTAATATCAGATCCTGAATACCTTATTGTTGACGTTTGAATGATACGGTTGTTATCCTTAATTTCATTTTGAAGTCGATTCAAATTTCCAACTATTATAGATAATTTTTTTAGTTCTTCATCAACTTTAATATTGCGAAGTTCTAAAACAGTCTCTAAATCAAACTCAAACTTCTTCACTGCGTGTACCCCTCACATCCGCTCTATAGTGCGGATGTGAGGGGTACACTTAGCAGTGGGCTCGTCCCCCCATCGCATCTGCTCACCAACAGCCAAGCTATCGCGGGTTGTTTTCGACGCATATATTTTTTTCAATTTCATTATATAATTCATAATTTCTTTTTACTTACAATTCCTCGTCTGGTGGCATGAGGAAAATATCTCTTAGCTGGTAGAGCATATCTTGGAAATTAACTTTTTGCTCAATTTTCTGAGTTAAAAATTCATCTATTATTGTTTTCTTACTGATTGCTAGGTCAGTCTTGGGATCAGCGCCTCTTACATATGCATTTAACATGATTAACTTTTCTGATTTTTTATAGGTAGAAATTAATTCTCTTACAAAGTCAGAATACATTTTATGATCTTCTCCAACAACCGCAGGCATAATTCTAGAAAGGGAAGCCGGGATATCTATTGCCGGATAATGGTTGTGTTCCGCTAAATCCCTAGACAAAACAATATGACCATCCATATAACCGCGCACTGCATCAGCCACCGGATCATTCATTTCGTCTGGCTCGGTTAATACGGTGTATATTCCTGTTATGCTTCCGCCTGATTTAGAAGTTCCAGACCTTTCAATTAATTTAGATAATTTTGAAAATACGGAAGCGGAAAAACCACGGGTAATGGATGGTTCTCCGTAAGATACCGCAATTTCTCTGTTAGCCTGTGCGAAACGAGTTAATGAATCCATCATCAAGTTTACATGCAGTCCTTGGTCACGAAAATATTCTGCCACGGAAGTAGCGAGTAATGCACAGTTAACCTGTTGCATCTTGGGTGAGTCAGATGTTGCAACGAATACAACTGTTTTCGCCATCGCCTCGGTTCCAATTTCATTTTCTAAGAATTCATTTACTTCACGACCACGCTCTCCGACGAGAGAAATCACGTTTACATCTGCGTTAGTATAGCGAGCAATCATACCAAGTAATGTAGATTTACCCACACCTGAACCAGAAAAGATACCAATTCTTTGACCGCGACCAATCGTGAGTAGCCCGTCAATCGCACGAACTCCAGTTACAACTGGTTCTTTAATCATTGGTCTATCTAATGGATTTGGAGTTTCATTATCGGGAAATCTTTCTTCACCTGTTACAATGATTCCTTTTCCGTCGATTGGTCGTCCTGCACCATTCATGACTCTGCCTAACAGCTCTTTGCCTACGTGAATGGTAAGTTTTTTACCGGAAGAAAATACAAATGCCTTGGGGAAAATACCGCTTACCTCACCGAGAGGCATGAGCGTATACTTATGTCCGTCAAACCCGATGATCTCGCATTGCAAATAACCTTTCTGATCCTGGCGTTCAATTTCCATTATCTCACCAATCTTTGAATCAGGCGGACCCTGGGAAAAAATAACGTTCCCGAGGACTTTTAAAACCTTTCCGCTTTTACGGATAGGCTCTGTCCGAGTAACAATTAGTTTGTACTTGGAGAGAACGTCAATTTTTTCTGTGAACTTTTTTTCTATCATTAGTAACTCTTTCGTAAGTTGTGATGACTGTTTAAAAACATGATTTTCTCACAGAGCACACGGAGAACACAGAGAAAAGAATCAAGAGCATTAGCGAAACTTGCATAGCTTGGTTGTAGGGAGAAAGCGAGTGGATGTTTATCAAACGTACCGGCACTCTCTGTGAACTCTGTGCCCTCTGTGAGAAATATTTTCTTTCTTTTCATTTTGCGGCTAATCCTAAATTGGCTCTGCGTTACGAATTGCTTCTTCGATTTCTTTGAGTTGTGTAGAAATACGAGCGTCAATTGCACCAACGTCAGTTTCGATGATAACACCACCGCGGTCAATACGAGAATCTTCAAAGATATTAACTTTACGTAGAGACTCCATGAGTTTAATGAGTTCGTCCTTATGCGCTGTTGTGATTTCCAAATCAGAGAAGTTAACACGGATATCCACACGGTCTCTATCTTTAATTCTCTTGAGAGCTTCGCGGATATTATTGAGTACAATTTCTTTGCGCTCAATGATTTCATCCTTGATAACTTTACGGGCAATGATTAGAATCATTTCTACCATTTGTTTTTCAGAAGCTTGTATAATATCTTCACGAATGTCGATAGCTTTACCGACTATCGTTCCTAAACGGTCAATCAAGCGTCTAACTTCGCCTTGCCCCTTTTTGAATCCAACTTCTCGTCCAGCATCATAACCACGTTGATAAGCTTCGTGTTCAATCTCCGCAACTTTCATTTCGGCTTCTTTAATCATCCGCTCTACTTCTAGTTTAGCGCGGTCTAAGATTTGCTCAGCTTTTGCACGACCGGAGTCTTCTTCGGTTTTTACTTTTTCTTTCGAGTCCTGGATTAATTGGAAGGCGCGAGTCTTTCCGTCCTCTACAATTTTTTCTGCCCGTGTTTCTGCATCGGCAAGCATTTGCCTGACTTGCTCTTCTGTTTCTTGACGGTATCTATCTAATTCGGCTTCGATTTCATCAATGGAAGGACCCTGGTATTGCTCAATGATATTACCTTCTTGGTC
>JANYCR010000066.1 GCA_025360185.1 Leptospiraceae bacterium
TACTGAAGAAGATATTGCTTTATCAGGCGATGAGCTTAATAACCTATTAGAAAGTGGCAATATCGAGGAAGATGAATTTTCGGAAGACGGGGAAGCAAAATCTTTCTTTGATTCAGACGATGAGGATAATGACGATGAGTCTATTGCCCTTTCTCCTGATGAACTAAGCAATATTACAGATACAGAATATCCACAAGAAGATGGAATCGAAACCGACGATTTAAGTTCGGGGATTGAATCTAATGAATATGGAGTTTCTACTGAAAGCGTTTTCGGTGAAGCGGATGTTGCTTTAGAAGATGAAAATATTTCTCTTTCAAGTGATGAATTAGATAATATTCTTGGAACTAGTGAAGTTGAAGATGAACAGGAAGAAGAATTTGATTTAGAGAATGCAAAATCTTTTTTTGATTCGGATGAGGAAGATGATGAAGATGATGAGGATGATGAGGATGATGAGGATGATGAATCCATATCACTTTCACCTGATGAATTGGGAAATATTACCGCCGAAGAAGATTTTGAAGTAGAGAATATAGATTCTGCAAATATGGATGAAGCGGATAATTTTGATTTGTCTGATTCTACACAAGATTTAGACATGGAATCTTCTCCGAACTTATTTGAAGATAGTGTAATTGAAGATGAAGAAATTGCTCTTTCTGGTGACGAATTAAATAACCTTTTAGAAAGTGGTGAAATTGAAACAGAAGAAGCCGAGACAATGGGTGATTCCTTTTTTGAAGACAGTGTCGAAGATTCTGATGAGTCAATATCTCTTTCTCCAGATGAATTAGGAAATATTACCGCCGAAGAAGATTTTGAAGTAGAGAATATAGATTCTGCAAATATGGATGAAGCGGATAATTTTGATTTACCTGATTTTACGCAAGATTTGGATAGGGAAACTTCTCCTGGCTTATTTGACGAAAATGCGGTTGACGACGAAGAAATTGCTCTTTCCGGTGATGAGTTAAATAACCTATTAGAAAGTGGTGAAATTGAAACTGAAGATGTAGATTCTGCGATTACCCCTTCTGAAGATTTCAGTAATCCAATTGATTCAGGAATGGTTATTGGAGATGATGATTTTGTAATTGATGAAAGTTCTTCTCTTTCTAATCTCTCTGATTTTGATTCAGATGATTCTGAAACTAAGGATTATTCGGAAAAGATTGAATCTTTTCAATTTGGAGCAGTTAAGAAAGAAGAATTAAAGAAAGTAATTTCTTATATGGATGAATTACTTGGAAGCTTGCCTGACTCTTATATCAAAGAATTTGCAAGCTCTGAATACTTTGATTTATATAAGAAGATTATGAATGAGTTGGAACTTTAATAATGAGCTTCCTGCAAAAAGCGCTTAAAGTATTACAAGAATTCCCTAATTTAATTAACGAACCCTTCCAAGTTACAGATAAAAAAAAAAAGAGTTTTTTGCATGAAGCTGAAAACTTTTTTAAAAATTTAATCTCGAATGAAACCTCAGAAAATGTAGTAGAATCAGAAGATGATTCTATTCAAGTTGATTTAGACCAGCCCGATGAGTTAGCAATTACTGATGATTTGCCTCAAAGCCAGATTTTAGAGGAAGAAGAACTAAAGTCTGTTTCTAATGAAGACCAGATTGTTCCTACTCCAATTATCCCGGAGGAATTTGACGATGAAGACGCAATTGTTGTAGAGCTAGAGCCTGAAGACGATGAAGAATCGGTTAATCCTGATTTGCCCGAGTTCGAACAAAATACCGAGTCTTCTGATAGTGATTCTACAATAAATGAAACAACTGATGATGGGATTGATATATCTTCTCTGGATGATTTTGAAGATATAAAGTTGGATTCTATAGATGAGTTCACTGGGGATAGTGAAACTGTTAACTTAGATGAAGTAGGCGATTCTACCGATGAAGGTGTAATCATCGAACAGGAAGAGTTAGAAGATTCAGAGCCTAAAGATATTTTAGAGGATTGGGAGAAAGATGCAATTGCTGAAACAGTCTCCGATGATCCATTCTTAGATACAGATACTGATAAGCTGCACGAAGATGTGAAAGAGGCAGAAGAAATTCTTAGTAGTCTTGACGAAGAAGAGCCTGAAGATTTAGAAGAACCGGTTGTCGATGTAAACGTAGAAGCCGCATTTGAAACTGCAAAGCAATTCAAATCTTCTTACGAAGAAAAACTAGAAAGCTATTTAGTATTATTTGAAATTACTAAGGAACTTTTAAAATCAAAGTCATTTGATGACTTCTTTGAGAACTTAATGTATTCCATTATTGGTCAAGTGGGTCCGGAGATAATGATCATATTCTCCTCGCGTGATGGTAACTTTAGTCAAATGAAAATCGTTGCCCATGAAGGTATTGATATTGAACCTGACTATGTTATTAAAAAAGGAGATACTCTTTATTCACTTCTAGAATCAGAGAAAGATGTAGTTTTCGCAAAAGACTTATTAGCCAAAGACCTCAAAGATAGAGAGCGTGTTTTATTAGAAAATCCTCTTACAGAAATTCTAATTCCGATTCGAGTTATGGATCAGTTTTCCGGCTATTTCCATTTTCACGAAATATTCTGAATATCGACCAATTTGGAGAGGGGACAGGCGACCCCACGCATACCTGATGCAATCCGTCGATTGAAATGAGAACTCAGTCCCCTTCACCAGCAACGCAGGTAGAGCTATTTTGGTCTTGCATCGAGGACAAGTAGCGGAGGTTGCTTCCTCAATGTAGTCGTCTTCG
>JANYCR010000073.1 GCA_025360185.1 Leptospiraceae bacterium
ATAGAATCAATAGAATCAATAGAATCAATAGAATCAATAGAATCAATAGAATCAATAGAATCAATAGAATCAATAGAATCAATAGAATCAATAGAATCAATAGAATCAATAGCCCGCGGTAGCGAACCCACCGTTAGGTGTACCCCATCTTCAGCGCTGGGCACGCTGGTCGCTCACCTTGCGTAAGGTGAGTTACTAAATCGAATTATGCTTTCGAATATTTAGATAGTAATGCGTATAACTCTTCAGGTTGAAATGGTTTGGTTAAAAATTCATCCATTCCAGCCTGAATTATTTTTTCTCTAACATCTAGCATTACATCCGCAGTGAGGGCAACAATTGGAAGCTCATGGTATTTATTTTCATGTAATTTACGAATAGCCTTACTAGCTTCGTAGCCATCCATTTCTGGCATTTGTAAATCCATTAAGATTAGATCATAATCTTGTTTATGAATTTTTTCAAGAGCAAATTTACCGTTACCCGCTGTATCAATACTCACATTCCACTTAGAAAGAAATCTCTGGAGCACTTTCACATTAACTTCATTATCCTCTACAATTAAAACACTCATTCCTTTTAAATTCTTTTTATTAGTATCTATTGCCATAGACTTTAGCATGATTGATTTTGCTTCTGCAATAGCAAGTTCTAATCTGAAAGTAAATTCTGATCCTTCGCCTAATTTACTTTTTACTTGAATAGCAGAGTTCATCAAGCCAAGAAGTCGGGTAACAATTGTTAAACCCAATCCAGTTCCCCCGTATTTACGTGTAGTTTCAGAATTGGCTTGCGTGAATTTATCAAATATAGAGCTAAGTTTATCTTCTGGAATTCCAATTCCAGAATCTTCGATAGCAAAATCTATACTTACTAAATTTTTATTAATTTCAAATAGTTTCACTTTGATTTTTACAAATCCACTATGAGTAAATTTTATCGCATTGTTTATTAGGTTTGTAAAAATTTGTCCGATGCGAATCGGGTCACCGATTAAAATAGAAGGAATTTTTTCATCGAAGTCAAAGATAATCTCGATTCGTTTTTCTTTTGCTCGGAAAGATAGAGAATGAATGATGTTCGCAATTAAAAATCGAATTTCAAAATCTATTTTTTCGAAAGCAAGTTTTCCTTCCTCTATTTTGCTCAGGTCTAAGATATCATTAATTAAAACTAGTAATTGATCTCCTGAAAATTTTAGAATTTTCAAATTCTCTGCGAATTCTGGATTATTATTTTCTTCGACTAGATGATTTGTAATTCCAATAACAGCATTCATCGGAGTTCGAATTTCATGACTCATATTTGCAAGGATTTCATTTTTATGTTTGTTCGCGCGCTCAGCTTTTTCTTTTTCAACAGTTAGGCTCTGAAGTAAACTATTATTTTTCATTGCTAAATCATGAACAGTTCGGTATACTGCATAATTAGAAACTATAATTAAAAAAAATGCGAGAAGCATTTGCGTAAAACTAAAATTAGAGTTTGAAGACAGTAAGTTAATTGCTGGTAGAAAATCAAAATATACCGCTAACGTTATAGACGTATACATGAAAGTTGAAAACGCAAATGCAAATCGTCCTTGAGAAATTTTAGTATTCAAAGAGCAAAGGGTAATCGCGTAAAAATATCCTGCTACCAGGAATGAATTTACTGTTCCTG
The DNA here is from genome assembly GCA_025360185.1 of Leptospiraceae bacterium. Taxonomy (GTDB): domain Bacteria; phylum Spirochaetota; class Leptospiria; order Leptospirales; family Leptospiraceae; genus UBA2033. The sequence goes on from JANYCR010000073.1 coordinate 1,663, forward strand.
TTAAATAAATCATATAAGAAATCATACTAATATCAATGGCAGGTGGGATGAATTCTATATTAGGAAAACGTAGTAGGTTTATTCTTTTATATTCGTAAATATAAAACCAGGCTATAGCAAAGATAAGAAAACAAATGCTTGCAACGCCTACCCGTGAATCAGAAAAGAAATAAGTAACTATGCTGATAATAGAAATTAGAATTATTCTGGATAAATTGGTTATCGTATACGGATTTGGTTTTCTGAAAAGCAAGGATGTTTCCATAAAGATGAAATAAAGTTTAACTAAGCAATGTTGCCAGTCAAGTTTTAATCTCAGCTTGGTACTACAGTATACTAGAAAACCCGGTAAAAAACACGGCTCTCGATTTAATCGGCTAACTCGAGTAAGCCGTGAAAACAGTCTTATCTTTTTTGCTCAAACTGTATCTTAAAATACTTTTGCTCAAATTCAGTAGATTAACTGTTAATTTTATTAGGAAATCTTAAGCTGCCTTTTTCTCTTTATATTCTCTATGTTCTTTTCCTGCTTTTTCGGTGAAGCCATCGAAGCGAACGGTAGAGGCAATTACTTTCCAACGTTGTCTACTTGCTCCATCGACTGACTTCCATCTGTCTTGTTTTATATTCCCTAGAATTGTTACCTTTCTCCCTTTCTTTAAAAACTCGGAACAATTCTCTGCAACTTTGTCCCAGGCTTCAATGTCAATGTAAGAAACATCGTTATTAGCCGTTCCGCCTTCCTCTTCCTTGTAGTCGTGGTTTACTGCAAGACTAAAGGTTGATACTTTTTTCCCGTTACCAATTGTTTTGATTTCTGGATCAGCAGTAAGATTGCCGTCTAGAATCGCGTATGCTAAATTTCTCATATCTAAAATCTCCTTTCGTAGAGCATCAGTCGCTCTAATTGATTGGGTAATAAAAGGGATTTTCTGTGCAGAATTTATAAAATTATTTAAAAAAGATTACGCAGTTGCACCAAAAAATTAATATTTTTGTTTATCGGGGATAACGCCTCTTACACCACCCTTTGGGTGTCGAGTATCGTTTTTATAACGGGGGATAAGATGAATTTCTAGAATTGGAATCGTCTGACCGGCAACTTCGCCGTCATTAATTCCTATATTATAACCATCAGGTTTAAATTCTCTGTCTAGAAATTGTTTTGCTTTTTCCAGCATTTCCCAGAGGGATTGTTTTTCTTCTGGAAGTGCAGAGAAGTAACTCGCAAAAGATCTTTTGGGGATTACAATAATATGCCCTCGATTGACAGGGTGTTCATCATAGATAGCATAACTCAAATTATCCTCTAGTAATTTTTCTCGCCCGGAAGTGTGAGATTTTGCTTTGAGTAAGCCGGGAGATTTTTTTTCGGTAGTAATATCTTCAATTTCTTTTGCCATACCATCGAAAGATTCATCTGCAAAAAATTCTGCTATTGTTAGACCAAAAGCATTACAAATATATTGAATCGTATCAACTCGTGAATTCGAAGGACGGCTACTTTCCATTAGCTGTAAATGCTTTGAGTCAATTCCAGAAAGCTCTGCGAGTTTTTCTTGCGTTAGCCCCCGTTTTTTGCGGAGATCTTTAATTCTCTGCCCTACTTTTTTTGAGATTGTGCTATCTATTTTCACCGTAGGCTTAAGGTATCATACTTGACAACTTATGGGAACTGTCTATAAACGTAATATATGCCGTAAATATGCGGTATTTAGCTAAATAAAATAGAGGAGTAGCTCCAATGAAGGAAAACAATCTATTTTCATTTCCAAAGAAGGCTAACTCTGTAAAATTTCTCTCGAAAAAGCAGAAATTGAGCTCATTCAATAAAAATTTTCAGGATATGAACCCAGCGTTTGTCGAAAAATCAGCGCAAGATTTCGCAAAATCCATCCTTTCAGAGGAATTATACAAAGAATTAAGACCCAAAATAGCAAAAAAGAAGGGCAACCTAACTCGCATTTAATTTTCTTTTTGCATCCCATTTTTTTTAAGACCCCTGTTTTTATTGATTGAAATGCGATTTATCGGGATTTTTCAGAGGGTGGACAATAAAAAATCTAAAAAAATAAAATAAGTTGGGAAAAAAGTATAAAAGGTTGTTGACGGAGTAGGTGGTATAAAATACGTTGTTTTTACGCGGTATGCAGAAGAGCGCTTAACCGGCAAAAGAGTTCATTTAAAAACATATATAGTAGCGTGACCCGATCTTG
>JANYCR010000262.1 GCA_025360185.1 Leptospiraceae bacterium
GGTTTTTGAATTGTATTTACTAATACATTTAGTCTTCCACGGTGTGCCATACCAATGATGAGTGCATCCATGTTGTATTTGCCAGCTTCTTCTACTACTAAGTCAAGCATAGGAATCATTGTTTCCCCACCTTCGAGAGAAAAACGCTTCTTACCCACAAACTTCTTTGCGAGAAATTGTTCGAAGTAGTCTGCTTTATATAATTTTTTAAAGAGGCGAAGCTTTGCATTTTTTTCTAATTGGTAAGAATTAGCAGTGGATTCCATTTTATTTTGAATCCATTCTCTTTCCTCATCATCAACAATATAATATTGTTCTGATCCGATACTTCCACAATAGGTTTTTTCAAACCATTCAATTACATTTTTAAGCTTTGTTTTTCCGAGTCCAGGAGTGCCTGAATCAACAACCGTTTCCAAATCTTCCGGTTTTAAGTTTGCTAGTTTTTGATCTAGAAAATTGCGATCTGGTTTTAAAATTCCGAGTGGGTCAAGCTTAGCGGCTAAGTGTCCTTGTCTCCTATAAGCATTGAGTAGGTTCATTAGCCCCATTTCTTGGAATGTTGCAGCGTTAGCATCCTTGAAAAAGCTACCAGATTCTTTATGACCATTTTTTCCGTTAGTTCCATTTGTGAAACTAACACCTAAATCAAGTTCTCTAAAAAAATCCTGCCATTCTCTTTCTACACTTGCTGGATTTACCTTGTAGGCTTGGTACATCTCTTCTAGTAATTCTGCGTTATCCGCGTATAATGCCATTGTTCCTAAATTCACCATAATATTCTCTCCTCTCTATTTATATCTATTTTATTCAAAATCATTTGAACTCGATCGGTAACTATTTGCCAGCGCTTGTGGTGAGTAGCGGCATCCAAGTTAGCGTATCGAATCCATGGCTAATCCATATTTAACTATGAATTGACCATTTATCTACAGCCATTGCTGCTTCTCTTACAACTTCTGAAAGCGTAGGGTGAGCATGACATGTGCGTGCTAAGTCTTCTGCTGATGCACCAAATTCAAAAGCTACTGCTGCTTCTACAATCATATCTGATGCTCGCGGTCCAATAATATAAATTCCAAGTAGCTTATCTGTTTTCTTATCTGCTAAAACTTTTACTTGTCCATCGGTTTCATTCATTGCCTTCGAACGACCATTTGGTTTGAACATAGACTTACCAACTTTATATTCAACACCTTTTGCTTGCAACTCTTCTTCTCCAAGTCCAACCCAAGCTACTTCAGGCCAAGTATAAACAATCCATGGAATCGCTCCATAATTAACGTGTCCTGATTGACCTGCAATAATTTCTGCGAGCGCAATACCTTCATCTTCCGCTTTATGTGCAAGCATTGGTCCATCAATAACATCTCCAATTGCGTAAATATTAGGAATAGATGTTTGAAAGTTGTGAGGGTTTACTTCTATTCTACCTCTAGGCGTAAATTTGACTCCTAGTTCTTTTGCTCCCAGATTATCTGCGTATGGTCTTCTTCCAACGGCTAACAAGACTACGTCTCCATCAATGATAAGTGGTTTGCCTTGCGGGTCTTGGATATTTACAACTACTTTGTCTTTTTTCTTTTCTGTTCCTAATACTTTATGTTCAAATAAAAAGTTAATTCCCTGTCCTTCTAAAAGTCTCTGCGCATAGGCTGACATCTGCTTATCCGCAGATCCAAAGAGTCGTGATTGCAATTCAACAACAGTTACCTTCGCACCGAGTCTAGACCAAACAGAACCAAGTTCAAGTCCAATCACTCCTGCGCCAATGATGATTAGGTGCTTGGGAACTTGCGGAAGATTGATTGCATGGTCAGAGGTTACTACTTGTTTACAGTCAATTTCAAACCCCGGAATTTCGATTGGTGTTGAACCCGTTGCTAAAATAATATTTTTAGAAATGATTTTTTCAGATCCAGAATCAGAAGTAATTTCAATTTCTGTGGTTGAAGTGAGTTTTCCATGCCCGAGGAAGCGTTCGATTTTATTTTTTTTCATAAGGTAATCGACACCTTCTGTAACTTCTTTTACTACTTTATCTTTACGCTCTAGTAGTTTTTTTAAATCTAGTTTAACATCACCTACATTAATCCCGTGATCGGCTAATTTGTGTTTGGCTTTGTGATATTCTTCTGATGAATCTAATAGTGCTTTTGACGGAATGCATCCGACGTTCAGACAAGTGCCACCGAGAGTTTTGCGTTTTTCTATG
>JANYCR010000162.1 GCA_025360185.1 Leptospiraceae bacterium
TTCAATTTTAACCAGGAATCTGTATAAATTTGACCGGCAAAATTACAATTTGAGAAAGACTCAAGATTGTAAAATCTTGGACAGGATCATATTAATAACAACATTTTTCGATAGTTGAGTAGTGTCAATTAGGATTGCATCATCTGCCATTCGCAAAGGTGCGATTTTTCTTTCCATATCTGATTTATCTCTTTTGGCAATGTCTTCTTTCAACTGATCTAGATCGACATTTACTCCTTTTTCGACTAATTCTTGGAATCTTCTTTCTGCTCGAGTATCTATGGAGGCAGTGACAAAAAATTTGAATTTTGCATCTGGAAAAACCTCTGTTCCAATATCACGACCATCCATAATAAGTTTGTATTTATCGCCTAAATCATGCAGGCATTGATTCACAAAGTCCCGCACAATACGAAGTGGCGCCAAATACTTAATTTCCTCAGTGACTTCAGGGAGTCGAATTTCTTCTGAAACATCCTCTGAATTTAAAATTGTTTTGTTCGTTCCACCTGACAAAAATTCTGTTTGAATAGAAATTTTAGAAATTTCATTTTCTAGATTTTTATTTTTTATCCATTCAGAAAAAGGAATAGTTGGATTTTCTTTTTTGTAAATTTTATGAAAAAAAAGTGTGAAAGCTCGGTAATAAGATCCAGTGTCCACGTAGCTATAGCCAATTTGGGCTCCGACTTCTCTAGCAACTGTGCTCTTTCCTGAACCGGCAGGTCCATCTATTGCGACAATATTTTGATTCATGAAAACTCCTACTCCTGTAAATTTTCGTCTCTACCAATTCGATCACTGATTCCACCATCAGTCGCAATATAAAATAGAGCAGCTAACACTGCATAGCCTACACCAATGGGATGTGGTTGAATTACTATAGCACCTAAATAAGCATCTCCAAACAAGCCAACTAAGCCGGTTGCCTGAATGATAGATTCCGCATTCTTAGACTTTCCATCAAAGGCGTTACCGATTTTGATACCCATTAAGGTAATACAATTAAAATGAATTAAGAAAATAATGGCAAAAACAAATTTTTTACTCACGCATACTAAGTTTTTTATTGCAATTAAAAATTCTATTCATTTATACTGAACGCCTAAAAGTATTTGTTCCTTTTATCGTTCTAAAAATGCGTTTGGTATATACCTAATGCTACTCATAAAAAATCCTTGCGATTATTTTGAGTGTTTGGTATATATAAGATTACTATCCGCTTCGCTATGGATGCTTCTGATGCACATAAAGCAAATTTTCTTTTCAAACATACCTTACAAAAAGATTCAAGTGGTAATGTAATTGGAATGGATAGTTTTACTAATTACGTTTCTGGTGATACACTCTTCAACTGTAATCAGCGCGATAATATTTATGGATGCAGTAAATTAAAAATTAATTAAAGGATCATAGATGAAAAATCACAACGTTAAAATAGTTTTAATACTTCTATTATCCGCCTTTCTGTTTTATAAATGCGAAGATGAAAAGAAGGCTCAAGAAAAAAGTACTCATGAGGAGTTGTTTTGGCTAACTCGGGATATTCAAAATCAACCTACAGACCCATGCACTGATTCATATTGGACTCCAGGCGGTAGCTATTCGGGTTACATGGTCTTATTTGATACAAATAAATCTAAAATAAGCTGTGCAGGTGCCAGTACCTCGCCGCCTGGGGGAATGATTTTTTATACCAATGGAAATAATATTGGGACATTTACTTTAAGCCAGCAGACTCCAAGGACTCCCTTACAATGTAAACATAATAACCCATCGTTAGGTGGATACCAATTTTCAGAAAACTCTTGGTATAAGCAAGATGCGAATAATCCCCGTAATGCGAATTTCCTATTTAAGCATACATTACAAAAAGATTCCAATGGGAATATTATCGGGATGGATTCTTTTACAAATTATAATAGTGGAGATATTCTTTTTTGTTGTGATCAGCCTGGTCAATACCCACTTTGCGGAAAATTACAAATTAATTAAAAGGAGAAATTTATGAAAAAAATAGACGTTCATCAGTGTCTAGAGCATTAATCGGTGATAATCATGAAAAATATCTTTATACTCCTAGAAAATCCTAAATACGCAGGCAATATAGGAATGGTTTGTAGGCTTATCGCCAACTTTGATTTGCCGCCAATGCGTATTATCGGAGAAAAAAAAGAACTTCATTTTGAAATGGAGTGGATGGCATACAATTCAAAAGAAGAGCTTACAAAAATAGAATATTTTCAAAATCCAAAAGAATCGCGGGAAGACTTAGATCTACTTATCGGGACTGCGATGATTCAGGGAAAAGACAGGGTAGGGTTTATTCCACTTGCAAGTCTTCCAGAAAAAATACAAAGTTATGCAGATAAAAAAATTGGAATTGTTTTTGGAAGAGAGGATAGAGGGCTTTCTAATGCGATGATAGATATTTGTGATTATATGATTGATTTTGAACTTTCTGATAGACAGCCTTCAATGAATCTTTCCCAATCTGTTAGCTTTGTTTTAGGTTGCATTCATAGTCGAAATTCTTCAGGTGGAGAGCTACTCAAAACAGAGAGCCTTGACCGAGGAAACTTCTACAAATACGCAAAAGACATATTCGAGCTGATAGAAATGAATCAATTCCACGGAAGGGAAAACCTTGCCATAAAACGTTTTAAGAAAATCATTGATTCAAGTTCTATAACAAGAGAAGATCTAAACTTTTTATACAAGTTATTTCAAAAAATAGAATTTAAAATAAAAAATGAAACTCGAGATTAATAAAGGCTGGAATTTTTTGAAATACTTTTTTGTTTTTAGTGTTTTCTTTTTTTGCTTTTTAAATGGAATTCATACTCCCACTGCAAAAGCGGCTAAGGGCAAACAAGAAGATTGTAAGAAAGTAAAAGCAATATTAACCGATCATGGATACGCGCGTGGCGAATTTGTTGGGTCAGGTCCGGAAAATTCTTCTCCTACTAAAACATATTCGAATTATACAAACATTCGTATAATTGAAAGTGGAAATAGAGTTCCATTAGAAGATGGAAGTATAATTTATTTTTCTTATCAAATTCAAAATCTACCCAAAGATAAATCACAATTAGATGGATTTAAAATTCTACTAACATTTCCTGAAATTACAAATCCTTCAGGCGAGAAGTATACATCTTATCAATTTCCATTCAGCATTACAAAACAAATGCAAGAAGATAAATATGAGAATGAACACTATTGGTCATTTTCGAGTTCAGATACTTATGAAATGGTAGAAGGTCAGTTTACCTATCATCTGTACTATAAATCTTGTTTACTATTAGAATATACATTTTATACCTACAGAAAATGAAAAAGCTAAAAAAATATTCGCAGGCTCTATTCTATATAGTTGGGCTATTTTTGTTCTTTAGTATCTGCATTGATTTAAGTTTTGAGATTAATTATATCACAATTAATTCAGGTGACGATTATAAAAAAATTCACGACTCAACCGTAGCAATAGTTCTTGGTGCCGCGGTATATGGAAATAAGCCGTCACCGGTACTGAATGATCGCCTCAAATCTGCCTTGATACTATACAAAAAAAGAAAAGTAAAAAAAATACTTCTATCAGGGGATAATGGCACACGCTCCTATAATGAATTAAAACCAATGCTTACCTATATGCTGAAAAATAAAGTTAAGAAGGAAGACATATTTGTAGATAATTCCGGTTTTAGAACACTGGATACTCTTCTCCGTGCAAAATATATTTTTCAAATAAAAGATGCAGTGATTGTTACTCAGAGATTTCATCAACCCAGAGCTGCCTTCATTGCGGAGAAGATTGGAATAAAAGTAGCTTGTTTTGAATCGGACTCAGGCGAGTACAAAGATGAAACTAAAAATCGCTTCCGAGAATTTTTTGCACGCAACCTAGCTTGGTTTGATTTGAATTTAATGTCAGATGTGACTTATACAGGCAAGCCCTATCCTATTTCTGGAGATGGAACAGAGACTTGGAAGTTAAAAGATATTCCTTTAGAATAAATACCACATTTATGGTGGAAAAGCATTTTAACAAAAGGTAAACGATATGAGAATTATCTCAGAAATTTGATAATTAAGGAAATGAAGTTTTTTTTTCTTGTAAATAAATTAATGCTATGTATAAGTACCGTAGCCTATGAGATTTCTTATCTTATTCATTTTACTGATTTGCCCGAGTTTCCTTTTCTCGGAAGATGTGGTTAAGCTTACAAATAAGAAAGGAATTTACAATGTGACGCCTTTTCTGGAAATGTTGGAAGATAAAGATAGGTCTCTTACTCTTAGCACCATTATTAATTCTGAAAAAAATCTTTTTTTTAAACCCATTGATGATAATACGGTTAATCTCGGTTATTCTCGTTCGGCATATTGGTTTCGCTTAAAGTTATTCAATAAGAACAGGTCAAAGCCCACACTGATCGAAATTCCCTGGCCTCATATTGATAACCTAGATGTGTATATGTTGAGTAATAAAAATAATGGCGATGAGGAAGCGGACGACGTTTTTATTTCTTATAATAGCG
>JANYCR010000270.1 GCA_025360185.1 Leptospiraceae bacterium
TGGGAATAATGGTGGTAAGTCGCATATCTCTTACAAGCCTTACGGGGAGATTCATAGAACAGATTCTAGTGGACCGGATATAACGCGGTTTAAGTATACGGGGCAGGAAGAGGATAAGGAGAGTGGTTTGATGTATTATAAAGCAAGGTATTATGATCCGATGATTGGGAGATTCTTGCAGGCGGATAGTATTATTATGCCGGATTCTATGTTTGGGATGAATCGGTATATGTATGTGGAAGGGAATCCGGTGAGGTTTGGGGATGATAGTGGACATAGCAAGAACCGGAAATTGGATAGTCAAATAAGTTATTTAGCATTGGCAGCATATGCATTTGCAAATCCTGGGTATGTAGGTGGTGATCCGTTGGTATCCGTAGCTGCATCGCTTGTATTGTCAGATAATCTTCGTAAACATACTAAGATGAATTCATTTGATTCTTTTACAGTGAAAGTTTTTGGAGGCGGTAGTAAAGAAACTCCAAGTCCCAGACATTATTCAAGTAAAGAAGCGTTACGCGATGTAGCTCGTGGATTTCAACGGATTGCGCATGACGTTAATCATTTTAATAATCACGCAATTCCCGGAGGATTTAAATGGGCTAGTCATGGTTTGCAAAGAGCGGCGGATACGGCGAATATTTTTACTTTTGGAAGGCATCACAACGAGACAACTGTTTGGCATCAATTGGCGCATTCAGATATTGGGAGGGGGATTGGAAGAAATCGTGCATGTATTTATTTAGCATTTGATATTCTTTCTTTTTTTATTCCAGGGACCGAAGAGAAAGGAATTAGATGGATTATCAAGACACTAGAATTGGCAGAGGATACAAAAAAAGCCAATCGTTTGCTTAGAATAGGCTATCAAGCTAGAAGTCTGCTTAGTGGCGCTAAGGATTCACAATCGTGCGACCTTCGCTCTTTATAGATATGAGAAAAAGAAATATGTTGATAATAATTCTTTTTTGTTTTAGTTGTATGAATGAGCCTTTACGCAAAGAAACTCTGTCTTTTAATGAGTCAGTGGAGAAGATAGACACACACGAACAGGGTATATTCTCTATCGAATTAATATCCGAGGATGAATTACTGTTACGTAATGTCAATGTTCGCTTGTCAAATACAATTCCTGAAATAACGAGGCGTACAGTATTTCAAATTAGACCAGCTTTTAGAATCGCCGTTCCAATGTTAGAAGAAATAGATAATGACCCAATTGTAAATATGGACGTGATTAAAAGTTTTAAGCATGAACTTAATAGTAACAAAAAAGTTTCGCATGTAATTAAGGAAGGTAGCTATTATATCTCTCTCGATAATATCGAGAGTGATAGTCTTAGTTTTTCGCCTATAGAGAGCAAACTTATATTGTTCATGTTCGGTTATAAAATGTTTGAAAGTGAGCCAACTTCTTTTTTCGATTTTAAATACAAGTATAGAATAGCTAAATACGAGAATCATCAAGGTTGTTCATATAGGCGTAACAGCTATAATCTGGATATTGATCGAACAGGAAAAGAAATTGCTGAATGTCCCAAAATAAGTATCGAAAAGGGTAAAGAAACAATAGTTAGAATTAAATCATCTAGTTTAGAGTTAAATAGTTTCGATGATATATTTTTAAAAATTATTCCTGGTATTATAATATTAGCTCCCTTTACAAATTATGGTTATTTTTATCATCGTAATTATGATATTGAAATTCTTTCCAAGGATATTCAATAGTTGGCAAGATTTACTCATACATGAAACCCAAACTCTACCTAACACTCATTATCCTCCTCTCGCTCCCACTCTCCGCGTTCGAGATCATTCTCGAAAACGGAGATGCGTTTATCTGTGATCTAATCACAGAAACAGATAAGAGCTATAAAATCCTTTATAAAGATAAAGAATATTCCATTCCCAAAACAGAAGTCATATCCACAGATTCAACAAAGAAAGGGGCGCATAGTGCTTTTCGCTATTCTAAGTTTACTTTGAAAGATGGAAGTAAGATTAACGGAGTCATTGCAGAAGAGAATAATGATAGTTACACTCTAAAAACAGATTTAGGATTTTTAGTAGTTGAGAAAAAGCGTGTCGCTGAATTTCCTGCGAAGTCCAAGACTGCACCTGAGCTTTCATCTACCTATCTTTCGACTAATGTTCGTTTGCCGGAGACAAGAATTGGAATCTTTGGTTCTGGTTATGCAAATGGAAAGCCAATTTCCGATACAAATGCTAGTTCAGGCGGAGGGGGCTTGTATGTAGAGCCCGCGTTCTTACAATGGAAATTTATGCGCTTTGGTTTACGTTCTGAATTCTTGCAGTCTTTTCATGCCGGAAATTCCATTACCTTTTTCAATAACTCAGCCTATATAAATATGAGTAGAGTATTTCTGGAAAAACCAATGCTTGATTTCTATTTGAATCTCGGTGCTTCTGCTTCTAATGTTTCGTATAAGAAGGGAAGTGAATCTTTTTCTGGAACCAATCCTGGCGGATACTTTGAAGTCGGCTGGCAAGGTATTAAATTTAAAAATATGTATCTAAGACTTGGTTTAAATTCCTTTTGCAATTTTGAATCCCAGGGAAGTTTTTGTGCCGGTGGTGGTAGTCTAGGTGTGGGGGTAAGATTTTGATGATTTTTATGCAAAAGGTTATCATTGGATACAGAGCGGTCGTTGAGCTTGTCGAAATGACGACTAGTGGAATAAGCAGGAGTATCGTCACGTTCGACGGGCTCAGTGACCGACTTTTTGAAATGACAACTAATACAATAAGCCATTCATTATTTTAGGAAATCATATGCCCTATTTATATATTTTACAATGTGCAGATAATACCTATTATACGGGAAGCACTGTCGGCAGTTTGGAAAAAAGATTGTATGAACATTCAAACGGAATCGGAGCAGATTATACTATGAAGAGATTACCTGTAAAATTAATTTACTCTGAATTCTTTGAAAATGTAAAGGAAGCATTCTATAGAGAAAAACAAATTCAGGGTTGGAGTCATGCGAAGAAGAATGCATTGATAGAGGGTAATTTTGATTTGCTAGTTAAAAAGCGCGTTGTGGAGAAAACTGAATGACGACTAATAAAATACGCAGATATATCGTCACATTCGACAGGCTCAGTGACCGCTCTCTCGGCATTGCCATTGACCGTTCTCTCGGTATCGCTATTGTTCGCTCTCTTTTATTAACTCTTTATACCTTCTTAATTTTTTTATTTCTCTCCTGCGGACCTTCACCTTTATTTGAAGGGGATAAACGAGAAAACCTCTACGCAGAATATTTTTTCGTGAACCAGGTTACAACTACAACTGCGAGAATTAATTGGAAATGTAATGCTTCTGAAAATGGAATTGTTTTGTATGGTGTTGGGAATTTTAACCAGACTCAGTATACTGTATTTTCAAGTGAATTTCAAACTACTTTACTTACTAATTTAAGTCCTGCGACCACCTACCAATACCAGGTATTTTGTAAGGATATTAAACTCACCCAGAGGAATTATCTTTTAAATCAAATTGCTCCTCAGAAATTTACAACTCTAGCAACTGATTCCCAAATCCGATCTAGAGGTATATGGCTAGTAGGCGGAATAGGTGCAGATAGCCAACCAGTAAAACAGGTAGATTTATTTGATCCGGTTACTCTTACGTTTACCGCTAATATCACAAGTGTTCCAAACCCAAGAGCATATGCCCAAATAGTTTCTCACAAATCCAAAATCTATGTAATCGGTGGAATGACTAGAGCAACCTCTTCTTCCAATTATGTTGCCAGTGCTATTGTGGAAGAATACGATCCTTCTACAAATATTTGGACAACTAAGTCAGCCATGCCCTCTGCTTTACTCGGTGGTGTGATTGGCTCTGTCGGGGAAGAAATTGTATTAATCGCCGGAACAACAACTACTGATATGACCACAGGAACGATTTTAAATACAGTTTACAAATTCAGGCCGGACACAGGAACAAATGGAACCTGGAGTTCTCCTCTTGTAGCGGCTAATACGATTTTTTCCCGTGTAGACATGGGGGGCTGTGTTATTCAGGGCAATTTATTTTTCACCGGTGGACGGTTATTTTCAGACGGTTCGCTCTTAGCCACGACAGATGCCTATGTTACTTCTTCCAACTCTACCAC
>JANYCR010000223.1 GCA_025360185.1 Leptospiraceae bacterium
ATCAATTTAGCAATTATATCCTTTATTTCAGGTGCATTGTATAAGTCTATTTCACCATTAATGTCAAGAATTACTATGTTTTTGTTCTCTCTTCTTGTGATTTCCATTCTTGTTAATCCATTCCTTGGTTATTAATAATCAGTTTGAGGTATTTTTGGCAACTAATATATAAATCCACTATAATAAAATAAGTCAACGATAAAATTTACATTAATTGTATAATTTTTTCCAGTTCGCATAATATTCTAAAAACGTAGAATCATAGATAGATTTTCGAATACCATTCATAAATTCTCTCATAAAAAATAAATTATGATAAGTGCTCAAAGTAAAAGCTAATAATTCTTTTACTTTATGTAAATGCCTGATATAACCAAGACTATAATTTTTACAAACTTTACAATTACAATTTGGATCTATAGGATTTTCTTGAAAACGATGTGATTCATTTCGTAAATTTACTTTACCATAAGAAGTAAAAACCTGTCCATTGCGAGCATTACGTGTCGGTAATACACAATCGAACATATCGACTCCATTTTTAACGCCATCTAGAATGTCCGGAACAGTTCCTACACCCATTAAATAACGAGGACGACTTGCATCGAAGTAGGATGAAATTCCTTCTAGAATACGAATGAACTCCGGTCTGGGCTCACCAACCGATAGTCCACCAATTGCGACTCCGTCAAAAGGTAATGAGTTGATAAATTCGAGTGATTTGACCCTTAATTCTAAATCAACTCCACCTTGACTTATCCCAAAAAGATTTTGTTTGTTACGATTCTTTTCAAAATGATGTATTGACTTTTCTGCCCAATAATGAGTTCGCGTGAGTGAATCTTCTAGCCTTTCTCTATTCGCACCATAAGGCGCACAGTCATCTAGAACCATCATGATATCCGAGCCAATGGAGCGCTGAATATCGATTACCTTCTCAGGAGTAAATTCGTGCTTTGAGCCATCTATATGGGAGCTGAATTTTACGCCGTCCTTCTGGTATTTAAAAAGCCCATTGAGGCTAAATATCTGGTAACCCCCACTGTCGGTTAACAATGCTTTGTCGTAAGACATGAATTTTTTAAGTCCGCCGAATGAATCTAGAACTTCTGTTCCAGGTCGGAGATAGAGATGGTATGTATTTGCTAAAATTAAATCTAAATCCAGCTCTTTTATATCTTCAGAGCTTAAAGACTTAATAGAACCGCGAGTTCCTACAGGCATGAAGGCTGGAGTTTGAACTTTGATTCCATTTAAGTCTAATTCGCCGGCACGAGCTAGCGAATCAGGGGATTGTTTATTGAGTCGGTAGATCATACCACACCCCGGCTTCCAGCCCGCCCCTCTCCTAAAGGAGAGGGGCTTCGTTCTAGAAAATTTTTCAGGGAATAGAAAGTTGGGGTGAGGTCAGGTATCACTATTAAGTTATCTTAAATACACCAATCAATTGGCTCAATTTTTCTGATTGAGCGGCTAATTCAGAAGTAGACGCAGCCATTTCCTCAGAAGAAGAAGCTGTGTTTTGTGCGACTGAGTTTACTTGTTCAATTGCATTTGAGATTTCTTTCGAAGAGATTTTCATTTCGTTGGTAGCACGGGAAATAGATTGCGCCATTTGGGAGAGAGTGGTGACTGACTTGAGAACTTTCTGATTTCCGCTGCTTTGCATTTTCGTTGCACTTGAAATTGAATCTGATAGTTGAGCCGCTTCCATTGATTTGTGTAATATCTTGTTGAGAGATTCTACTACTTGTCCTACTATTAACTTACCGTCATTTACCTTTGTTATACTGTCTGTGATTAGTTCTGCAATTTCACGTGTCGCTTTTTGCGATCTTGCTGCGAGTTTAGAAATTTCTTCTGCAACTACTGCAAAACCTCTACCAGACTCTCCTGCTCTTGCAGCTTCAATGGCAGCATTAAGGGCTAGCAAGTTGGTTTGCTCTGAAATATCATTGATTACATTGATGATGTCGGAGATTTGCTCGGAGCTTTCTTCAATTGCAGCCATTCTTTTGACGGTTTCATTTACTTTAACTTGCCCTTCTTTTGCTTCAGCGAGAGCAGATTGAGATCCTTCGTTTACTGCACGCGCAGTTTCTGTAATTTGAATAATGGATTTAGAAAGCTCATTCATGGATTTATTTGTTTCAATTACTTCTTTTTCTTGGTCGCGAGCACTTTCAGAAACATATGAAATGGACTCTGTAATTTCAGTGACAGCAGAAGCAGTTTCTTCTAGAGAAGAAGCTTGGTTGGTTGCACCGTCAGCCAAATTTCTTGAAGTAGCAGACAATTCTTCTGCAGACGAAGCAAGATGGTCTGAGGTATTTCCAATTTGCTTAACCACGTTCTTGAGATTTTCGGAGGCTTTATTGAGACCTCGAACTAAGCGTCCTATTTCATCGTTTGCATTGTTTTCTACATAAATAGTTAAGTCACCATCTGCAAATCTGTTTGCCATTTTTTCAGCGGAGATAATTGGATAAGCGATACGACGAATCATCATGTAAGTAACGAGCACGACAATCATAAGGGATATTGCATAGCCACCCCAAAGTACATATTTTAGCTGTGAGGATGTCCCGATTAATCCTTGGCTAGTTTGACCGAGGGTTTCGGCTGTGGATTTATTTAATGTCTTTATTTTATCGAGAAATTTTCCGTAAACAATCGATTTTTGATTTAGAATGTCAGAGCTATCTTTTTTAAGTTGGAATTTTTTCCAATCTGGAGTATCGTATTTAAAATACTCTTCCATATTTTGTTGGTAAAGGCGGGTGCCATCGTATAAATCGGAAGTAAGTTTCTCTAGCTCATCGAGCGAGGATTCAAATTCTTTAAGTTTAGATTCATCATCCTTGCTAGAAATTAATCGCCTTCCATTTTCTTTTAAAAATTTGTGAATACTTGGAATTGCAGTAGAACTTTCTTTTTCAAATTGCCTAACAAGCTCAAGATCTTTTAGGTATTCGGGCTTGGATTCGGTGCTAATCATTCTAGCAACAATCACCCTTCGATTTACCATACTAAAAAGTAAGTTATTCAGATTACCTTCGATATTAATAAAAATATCGGAGGTAATGGAGAGTTCTTTCTCCATTCGGCTAAGACCCATGGTCCCAAGAATGGCAATAATGAGCGAAAGTATTTGAAATACTCCGACCGAAAGAATGATTTTGGCTTTAACACTTAGATCTTTGAGATTGAACATATATATTATTATCGTATCCTGAGACTATTTTTATTAAAAAACAATTTAGGAAGTTGACGAACCCTGAAACCTATAAAGATTAGTACAAGTGAAAAGTAAAGTCGGATTTCATATTTTGTTGCTTGTTCTTACTTTTTTGACTCTTACATTCAAAGAACATGTGTGGACAATTTTATTTGCATTCAATGAGAACAGACAACTCCTTGAAGAAATTTTTTGGCGCGATTATCCGTATTCCCTCTCCTTATTGCTTATTCTTTTTTGTCATGAAATGGGTCATTATGTTCCCGCTAGGATTTATAAACTTAAAACCACTCTCCCTTATTTTATTCCCATGCCTTTGAGTCCTGTTGGAACGATGGGTGCGGTTATTCAAATTCAGGAACCGATTCAAGACAAAATAAAATTATTTGATATTGGAGTAGGTGGACCTTCCATGAGTCTTATTCTTTCAATTCCTTGTTGGATTCTTGGACTTTATTTTTCTGATTTGGTTAATCTTGCTGATTATGCTCATAAAAAAAATGTGCTCAACTTTGGAGATAGTCTTTTGACTTACTACACGGGGCAATTCATTCTAGGACCTTATGATCCTGTTACCACAACTATTCGAATTCATCCATTGGCTATGGCAGGGTGGGTTGGACTTTTAGTTACAGCGATTAATTTATTTCCCTTTGGACAATTGGATGGCGGTCATATCATTTATGCTCTATTTGGAGAAAGCTATCGCAAATGGATTCACTATTTATTCTTTGCATTTATTTTTTTAGGCTTTGTGAGCATTACCTGGGTCATATGGGGGTTTATCATCTTTTACCTCATCAAAGTAGAACACCCGTATGTGCCAGATGCAGAGGTTGACTTGGGCTGGGGAAGAAAGGCTTTGGGTTATTTCATGTTAGCCTCTCTAGTTTTTATTTTTATTCCAGTGCCGTTGAGTTCTGGTGAAACACTTCTTTATGAGGATATTTGGAGTTATTTGCAGAAGTCGTTTTAACCCGAACGGAGAAAATTTCGTTAGCAATTTCAGCTTTACGAAACGACTGGTGACAATTCTTTTGTGTTAGTAAGGATTAATTTCCTATAAAGTAATGTTAAATCCTCTGATAAATAATCTACCAAATTTTGATATTACTTTAAGGGTAGGATGCCATTTGGTTTATGAAGCAATTGGATTTCCTGATTTAACTGGTCATATGGATTTTCATGCTTATGCAGAGGTGTATTTAGGTGGTCGATGGTATACGACGGATCCAAGATTTCATACACCGCGCATCGGCAGAGTAAAAGTATCCTGTGGTCTAGATGCTGTTGATGGAGCATTCTCAACTATTTATGGAGGAGCAAATCTTAGCTACTTCGAGATTTGGGCTTATCAAATAGCGAGAGGCTCGGTGAATGTGGGTGATCCCATTGATCTTTCGAGACGACTCGATAATCAGTGGATAGTCCAAACAGATAATTCATAAAAATATGAATCTACTTCTTACTTGCGAACATGCTAGAAATTTAATCCCTAAAGAATTTTCTAAACTATTTAAAGGCAAACAAAAACTACTCTCCTCTCATCGTGGTTGGGACGCGGGCGCATTAGAAATTGCTCGCGGGCTCAAGCGTAAACTGAAAGCACCTCTTCTAGAAGGAAATTATTCAAGGTTAGTGATTGATCTCAATCGTTCCGAAAATCATCGTAAAGCATTTTCAGAGTTTACAGCTCATTTGCCGGAAGATACTAAAGAAAAAATTATTTCTAAAATTCATCGCCCCTTTCGACAAAAAGCGGAAGCCATTGTTAGTAAACAAAATACTCTCCACATTTCCATTCATTCTTTTGTTCCTATACTCGATGACAAAAAAAGAAATTGTGAAATCGGAATTCTTTATGATCCAAAGAGGCTATTAGAAGTAGAGATAGCAAAGCAGTTGAAATTTTACTTGAAAGCAAGTGCGTTGCATCCAAGAATACGCTTGAACTACCCCTACCGTGGTTCGTCAGATGGGCATACAACTAAGCTGCGGAAAATGTATTCTCCTAAAAAATATATTGGTATCGAGCTTGAATTTAACCAAGGTTGGTTAAAGGAACTAAAAAAAAATAAACACCTGATTAACTTGATAGCCATCTCAATTCAAAGAGCGGGAAATACTTTAAAATTTAATTTTTAACTAAGATGAAACCTATACTAAATAAAATCAAAAACACATCGGTGGTATGGTTCGACTTCGCTCACCAATCACGCTTCTATACTTATATATGTATGCTTTTTGCTTTATCCTTTTGCAATGAAATCAAGCGACCTCCGGTTGAGAGCCTATTCTTGAATAGCCTCTTGGTTGTGCCGACGGCAGGACTAGAAAGAGTAGGGGTTGTGACGAGTGATTTTGGAACGAGCGGCAAATTTGCAGTAATCAATCCAGATGCACAGCTAGCAGTTCCTACTGTGGCTAATATTCATTCTGACGCAGTGGCAAGATTTATAGATGGAAAAGTATTTATTATCAATCGACTCAACAGAGATAGTATTTTAATTCTAAACCCGACGACTGGATTTTTACCCGAATCAGAATATTCAGTGGGTAAAGGAAATAATCCGCAGGATATCGCAAAGGTAAGCGACAATAAGGCTTATATCACACTTTATAATAGTAGGAATTTACTCGTTGTAAATCCTTATTCGGGTGCAGTCATTCGAAATATTGATCTAGGCTCTTATGCGGAAACAACTTCGCTTGGCATTGCTGGTCCTGATGGAATTCCGGAAATGTCACAGATGTATTTGGAAGGAAGTTCTCTTTATATCCAATTGCAAAGGCTTGATAGAAATGATCCTTCTGGAATCCCAACGCCTAATAGTGATTCGCTTCTTCTTGAGCTAGATGTAAATACGGATAGCATAGTCAAAACTTTTATCTTTAAATCTAGAAATCCAACGAGTCGAATTCAAAAAATTTCTATTGGAGGAGAATCTTTTCTTGCTATGTGTGCGCCTAACAGGTTAGGGTTTATCAGTAAACTCGACGGTGGGATAATAGCGTTTAGTCTGACTACGAAAACCTTTCGGAATAATTTTCTTTATGCTGAGACAGATGCGGGCGGAGACATTCTCGGGATGCAAATAAAAGATGAAAACGAGGGTTACGCGTCTGTATTAGATTCTAGCTTTAATAAATCCATTCAACAATTTAATCCGACCACAGGGCAACGAATCAAAACTGTATTAAGTTTTCCTGCGAGTGTTGGCAATATTTCGGGACTTCTACTTACAAAATCAGGAAGGCTTTATATGGGCGATGGTTCCTTTTCGCAACCGGGTGTTGTAATTTTCGATACCACCAAAGCGGATAAGCCTCGTTTAACCCAAACGAATATTGATGTTGGGCTTCGTCCTTTTGATTTGGTGGAATTGCAGTAAGGGATTTTTAAGATTACCACGGATGCACACAGATGAACACGGATAAAAGATAAGAAGGTGAAGGGCTGGAGATAAAATTATTATTTTTTAGATACGAGTAAAAGAAAATAAAAGATGACAGATCCTTTTATTGTAAGATTATTAACTCAACCAATTATGTATAATGTTCTTTGAGGGCAATCATGGAAAATTCAGAATTATCTTTTCAACATAACAATACCACATCAGCAATAGGAAAAATTTTCTTATTTGTATTCTTTGGAATTTTTCTATTCGTCGGATTTATTTTATTGCTCGTGGGGCTCGCTAGCCTTGGAACGGACGGTGATATATTCTCTGCATTAAAATTTATACTCCCAGGGATAACATTCATTCTTTTCGTATCCCTTGGTACTTTATACAGTAAGATTAGCTCTAGAACTAACGTAGTAAAATCTTATTTTGACACTGTGAATAATCGGTATTATATGGAAACGAAAAATGGAGAGAGCGGCTACATTCCATTTGGCGAGATTGATTCACTTGCGATGCGAAGAGAAGTTGTAAATGGAAATAAATCATCTACTACTTACTACGTGATATACTTTATAAAAAAAGACGGGGCTTGGTGGGATGTCTTTTCTTATATGAGTGAAATCGGTGCCCTTAAAAAATTAAATGAACTTCAAGAAAAAGTAAAATTTAGCCGCGACCAAGAATTTAATCTTTTAGAAACAGAAAAGAAATCAAATTTATTTTCCTTCGCAGAAAAAGACAATCGTGTCGTCTTTAAATGGGGTGAACAAATTAGCACACTGTATAGAGTCTTAGGGATATTAGCCGTTGTTTCTTTTCTAAGCACATTTGGAATAATTGGCTCTCTAACTGTTGAAGTCGGATCTTTTGGTTTTTATGTATTGATGCTCTTTATAACAATCTTCGGCGCTGCTGCATTATACGGTCTCTTTAAATCCATCTTTGGATACAAAGACTATGAATTAGAAATCTCGAAAGAAAAAATTATATTCTTTGGAATAAAGAAAGATAAAAAGAAAATCCTTTCCGAAATCCCTACCAATGAAGTTAAATTTACGCAATATTCTTTCAACATAGTGAAGCAAGATATTTTCAACGGACAAGAAATTTTTCTTTTGAATCAGGAGTTTGCAGATAAATTAAACAAATATAAAAAAGGGGATTTCGGAATTATGGAAATTATCAGCCTCATGAAAGAAATCATGCAAATGAAAAAAGAGGTGATTAAGCTTCCATTCCCCGGTTTTAAATCTTTAGATATAATTCTATTCGAGAAAAAGTTAGACGAGGAGCTAAGAAAGATTAACCCCGAGGTGAGATGATTCTACCATCTACGGTATAAAATTTTGGGAGCGGGGATATATAAGCATTTCCATTATCCCAAAAAAAACAAATTCGAAACTGGTTATTTTCTATAACTTTACTCTCATCGAATTCCTACTTGCTAGAATAATTGATTAATTCAATAAATTAAGGTCAAGTTTTTCACATATTCTCTTTCAAAGATAATGTTTTAGTCGAATTGCTATAAATAAAAAAATAATCACATCCCTGCGTATTGAATATACTTTTTCTAAATGATTCATTTGTTGGCTGAACCATAAAACGAACTCGAAAATCATTTCTTTTAAATCTAAGATACAAAGCCTCTTCAATTCCGTTTCTGAATATATATTGCGTTTTATGATAACTATCTGGAATATTATCAAGACAAATTGTAGTATTTGGCTTAATATCCTTCAGTTCAATATGCACATAATTGACTATATCCGTTGCAATACGACTTGCAATGTCCCATTTATTTTTTTTCTGGTTCATTTTACTAAGATTTATTAAAATAAAAAATACTAATCCACAACCTATCAAAATTAAAACATATTTTTTATTTGATATATTTGCAAAATTTTCAATTTCAAATACTAACCATCTAGATGTTTCAATGAGCAAAATACTCGAAGGCGCTATAGTTATATAAAGATATCGATCAGAGGGAGTTGAATTAAATGCAATGTATGGAATGCTTGCCAAAAGTATCCATAAGAAAGACCATAACCATAGATAACGCCGACGAATTATTACTATAAATAAGAGAATAATAATCAATTGCCCCCAAATAAAAATATCTATCGGCAAAGACTCATAGCCTTCAATATAATTTGCACATAGGTATCTAATCAGTCCCTCAAATATATATTGAACTGATATTGTTCTATTAGCGTTAGTTGCTATTTGATTAATAGTTTGGGTAGGTCTTGAAATAAAAATATACACCCACGAGCTCAAAATTAGAAATAATGGGATTAGTATTAATACGTAATGGGTAATTGTAAATTTACCTCTATTTTTATGATTCAAGTTCAATATATATTTTAAAAAAATTAATGAGGCTATAACGAAAGGCAAAATAGAACTACTTTCTTTTGTCATTAGGCTTAGAAAAAAGGGCAATATCATTAGGAAAGAAAAATACCATTTAAAATTTGGAGCACTTAAAATAATTAATAGCAAAATTAAGGTCAAAAATTGAAAAAAAGCACTCAATGGTTCATTGAATGCAGAATACCAAAAAAGTGCTTCGTGATGATGCCAATTTGTAAAGAAAAACAATGCAATGAGGCTACTAGCGATTAATCGATTATTTTTTAATGTGATCTCTTTATCGTATAAATAGTAGGATAAAACTCCAACGAGGAAAGCATTTAATGAATGAATAGTGATAATTAAAAAATGGAAAGCAAATGGATTTAAATTAAATAAGTTATATAAAATCCAAGTAAACAACCATTGCATAGGTCGAAAAAACCAGCCTGTCTTCAAATCAAATGCAAAGCTCAAAATATCAAGAAAGGAGGTAGTATAATTAGATTTGTAAAGAAAAACCCAATCGTCCGAAAGAAATTCATTATCCAAACTATTGTAAAAAATAAAATATAATACTGCAACCACACCACTACAGAACATTAAAATAACTTGTCTGTGAAAAAATTCCTTCGCATCCTTTATACCAATGAATCAAAAATAATATCAAAATGATTCTACTACTAAACCTATTCCTTAGAAAAAGTAAGCCTGAATTCTAATGAATTAGAATCTATTTACGCGAGTCCAAAGTATTCTTCTCATACCGAAAAAATATTTCGTGTCTCATTCGGCAAATCACTAGTGGTCTTACGTTTGGAATTTCGGATTTTTTTCTTATCCATTTCTTGGTGAAAGATGGCACACACTGCTTCAGAGCAAGTCTCGCCATTGGTAGAGGCTAGTAAAAATTTAAACCTTTTAGTTCAAAACATCTCAATACTCCAACTTAAATCCTTCTACCCATTGACCGTCTATGTTAAGAGGATTTACTTTATAGCTATGTTTATCTCCGAGCTCCGCTACGGCTGACTTCGTGATTAAAATCTCTTCTTTCTTTGCTGTGTCCTCTCCGAGTTTACTAGCTGCATTTACTTCTTCTCCAAAAATATCAGCATCACCAATGCGAAGAATTTTACCGTAGCCAATACCGACACAAAGTAATACTTTTTCATGTTCTGGCTTACTTGCATTATACACCTTTAAAGTATTTTGCATTTTAATAGAGCATTCAACCGCATCCTGGACAGTGCGGAAAATCAGCATTAGACTATCTCCCTCTGCTTTGATGAGAAGTCCATTGTGCTCATAGATAATCGGAAGTAAAATTCTTTCCGATTCAAAGATAATTTGTAGAAAGTGAATGATTCCAAACTTAGCAGTGTTTCTTGAAAATCCAGAAAGGTCAGTAAAAATAATTGCCCAATGTTCGCCGAATAAACTCCAAATTCTTTTGTCGATTAGCTCTTTGTTTGAGTCGGGTTTTAATCTTTCTTCGATTAGGTTACGAAGTCTTTCCTCTGATCTGCTGCGGATAACGTGTCTTATGTCTTCCATAGTAAAGTTCCTCTTTCATCTCTGGCAAGATGATTGTAAGTCTTGAATTTAAGTAAAGCGAGTTTTATTTTCTAAAATGGTAAGTTGCTTTAAGAGTAGCGTTTCCATTTCTTCGGGACCTGTTTTTTTGTAGATATTGATTAGGTTATTATACATTCTTTTGAGTATAGTCAGGGTGCTCGCTTTAGAGAAATACTCGGGTATATCTTTGTAGCCATTAGCCTCAAGAAAACGAATGCAGGTTTGTTTGTCGATTAGGACGCCGGCATTGAATGGATCTACAAAACTATTAAATTCATTTGATTCATAGTAAAGCATGAAGTGAAGCGGAAGATTAATTCCATAAAGTGGAAGTCCTAGGCGCATTCCAACTAATATATAAACCACTGAAAGAGAAATTGGAATGCCAAGCTTATTTTCCAATACTTTTGATACGAATGAATTATCCGGCTCATGGTAATAAATTTGGTTTCCATTGAATCCTTCTTCTTGGTAGAGAACGCGTGAGAGAAGGTGAACCTTTACATCATCAGTGAGGATAACTTGGTTTAGCTGAAAGAGTTCGTTTAAACGATAAGCAAGTTTGTCTAATGCTTCTTTAAACTTTTTATAGGTAGCATTTGGATCACCCATTGTGGATAATAAGAATATACCTTGCTCTAAATCATGGTAGTGATTTGTATGACCTTTTTCTGCGATTAGTTTTAATGAAAAGTTTACTCTTTCAATATGAATTTCATTTACATAATTGCGACTGGATAAGCGAAGAGTGGGGTCGGAGAGTTTTTCAATTACATCAATGACTGGAGTCTGCCATGGAATTTTCTTTGCTAATTCGAAAATGATATCTGTTTTGTTTTCTGGACGTGCGAATTCTAATTCATAGAAATTTCTTTCTACATCAGTTCCGCTAAAGTTTAACTCATCGTGTGAGTGGTCGTAAGAAAACATAAGTTTAATTTAATCTAGTACAAATATAATACGTCAACCTATTTGAAAAAAAAGAGTACTTTTTTTAAACTATGTTTATCGGGCTAACCGAAATATAGAGTAAGCATTTTTACAGGACATAAGAAAAAATTATTGTCTCTTTATTTACAGTTGTAGATAAGGAGTAAATAATCCTTACGCCTGTTCGCGTTAATCTAATTTAAAGCTCTTAAAAATTCCTCTACCGGCATACAAAGAATATCCCCTTTTTTGAGTCGTTCTTTGCCTCTGTATAGAAAGATGGCTTCGCACATGGGGTAGTCTTGGAGAAAACTTTTGAGTCCGCGTAAATCAGAATCCTTGATCTTGGCAGAGTTTTTAACTTCAATTGCTTGGAAGGTATTTTCACCATACAAAATAAAATCAACTTCAACGCCAGAGCGAGTGCGCCAATACGAAAGGCTACAATCTTTCTTTATATAATCTATATAGGCTCTTAAATGCTGTGCAACTAAGCCTTCTAATAGTGAACCGTGCATTTCTTCGGGAGAGTCCAGAGGTCCTTTCGGGCGAATTTGGGAAAACACTCCTGCATCGAAAAAATAAAATTTTCTATGAGCAGCTAAGTCGCGTTTTGCTTTCTTGGAAAAGACTGGTAAAGTAAAAGAAAGAAGTAAGTCTTCTAAAACGGAAAGATAGCCTTCTACAGTTTTGCGCTCTACTCCACATTCTCTCGCGATGTTAGAAGTATTTAGAATACTTCCATGAGAAAAACTTGCAGCTTCTAAAAATCTAGAAAAATTCCCAATATTGCGAATGAGTCCTTCTGCAAAGATTTCCTCTTTGATATAAAGCCCAAGATAGGCGCGTAAAACTTCTTTGGGATCATCCTTGAAATATACCAATGGAAGAAGACCAATACCGAGAGCTTTTTCGAGATTGAATGCTTCACCTAATTCAGAAGCAGTAAAAGGATGCATTTTACAGAATAGGGCACGTCCTGCGAGAAGGTCTACTCCCGATTGTTTTAATTTTCTCGCACTAGATCCTGTTAGAATAAATTGGATTCCTTTCTTCTTTTCTATAAGGGAATGTATTACTGTTAGGATTTCTGGAATTTTTTGAATTTCATCTAGAACAAATATTTTTGTAGAAGGATTTCCATCTACTAGCTCTCGAAATAATTCTGGTTTGGTTTTATAATGGCGAAATGTCTCTGGATCTAAAAAATCTAAGAACTGTGCAAGCGGCAAGAATTGTCTCAGAAATGTGGATTTTCCTGTACCTCTTGGACCTAAAAGAAAAAAGCTTTCTCTTGGGATTGGGAAATTACGAATAAACGATTCCATATTGCGCCTCAGTTTGGAGTTGTCAGTTCCATATTGCGTCTCAGTTTGGAGTTGTCAATTCCATATTGCGTCTCAATATGGAATTATTGTGTTTATTTCTTTAGGTTTTACTCAATTCTTCCAGTGCCTGCTTTGCTTGTTCAGCATTTGGAGGAGTCCCGTGCCATTCCGCTTTGTTTTCCATGAAGGAAACACCCTTGCCAAGAATCGTGCGAAATACGATGAGAGTAGGCGAGCCTTTGTGACTTTGGGCTTTTTCGAAAGAGGAAAGAATTTCTTCCATGTTATGACCGTCTGCTTCTATAACATTCCAGCCAAAGGTGCGAAATTTTGCCGGTAGAGGTTCAAGACGCATAACGTCTTCTGTGTTTCCATCTATCTGGATAAAATTTCTGTCCATGAATGCAATTAAATTGTCCAGTTTATAATGCACTGCGGATTGAGCGGCTTCCCATGTCATCCCCTCACCACACTCTCCATCGGAAATGCAAGCATACGTAAGATTTGTTTTTTTCTGATGACGAAGACCAAGTGCGATTCCCGTTGCAATAGAAAGTCCCTGCCCGAGAGAGCCGCTAGAAGTTTCGAGTCCATCTAAGTAAGTAATAGAGGGATGCCCCTGTAAACGACTTTTGATATTTCTAAAAGTAGAAAGCTCGGCTACTGGAAAGTAACCGCTCAGAGCCATTGATGCATAACGCACAGCGCAAACATGTCCGTTAGAAAGAATAAGTCTATCACGCTCTTCCCAGCTTGGATTTTTGGGATCATGTTTTAGAATTCTAAAATATAAAGCAGAATAAATATCTGCAAGTCCAAGTGGTCCGCCCGGATGACCAGACTTAGCTGCTGTTACCATTTTGATAACTTCTTCTCTGATTTCTCTTGCTTTGTGTTTTAGTTCCTGGTTGTTCATGTTTTAATTCCTTGTTTCAAAAATAAATAGTCCTGATATAAATACGATAGTGTATAGAGGTAAAAATATAAAGTGTAGCTTTTTGTGAATTTCCGCTTTTTTAGTGATTCCAGTGTATGCCATTGAAAGCATTAACACTAAACTAATCGCTGCAAAAAAACGATGCACTAGAATGACAATAGGTGGAACTGTCGGGAAAATCCCGGCAGCTTCAATTCCATCAAATAAATACTTATGGGCTAATAAGAATATGGCGGTAATGAGATTTAAGATTACACCGGTTAGATTTATTTTGCGATGGAGTGAGTTGTTGGATTTACGAAAATAATACCCTAAATAAAAACAAAGAACTGATAAAGTCATCCCTGCATTTATTAGGTATAAGTTCATGTATGTCATAAAATTATAGTATTTCTGTTTATCAATTGTTTCTTTTTAACTTCCGCAGGATTTTTCCAAAGATTAAGTCGAACTCGTGAAGCCCTACCAATTTTGAAAATACAAAGTAAAGAACAACGGAAGGAATGATTCCAACACAAGCTTTTATGCGAGCGATATTTTCATGTGCGAAGTTAATTTCTCTTGATGATAAAAGATTTGAGATATCAAGAAATTGTTCCACAAAGACAAGCCAGAGAGTGAGGGCTGTTAGTGGAATTAAAATTTTAGAAAGTCTTTTTAGAATTTCTCGAATCGGAATATGAATTTCATGTCTTCTCATTTTTAAAAATAGAAAGGTAAAGGTGATATATGCCGCTACTGTTGAGGAAAGTGCAAGCCCTGCATGTTTTAAAAAATTCATCAAGATTAAATTAAGTCCAATGTTGATACTAAATGAAATCATATTGATTTGCAATGGAGTTTTCGTATCTTTAAAAGCATAAAAGGAAGACGTCAAAATTTTATTCATGCTAAATACTGGAATTGCAATGGAATAAAACTGCAAAGCTTGAATTGTTGATGCTGTCGATTTACTATCCCATTTGCCACCATAAAAAATCGCATCTACGATTGTTTCTCCCATAAAAATAAAACCCAGCGCGGCGGGAAGTGTAAGATAAAGCGCAAAACAAAGAGTTTCCGCAAGCTCAGCAGGGATAAATTTTTTACGATCTTGTTTTAAGCTCGCAAGTAGTCCCGGCAGAGTCGTGGTAGCAAGAGCAACGCCGATAATTCCAGTTGGTAGTTGGATGAGTCTTTGCGAATAATCCAAACTAACCACAGCGCCGAGACCTGGATTTTGATTCTGAATATAATTTGCTAGAAAAATATCTACAAGCAGACTGATCTGATAAAATCCACCACCTACAACTGCCGGCAACATGAGAGTTAGAATTTTTTTAATTGCCGGATGTTTCCAGTGAAAGTTAATTTTGGGAGATAGGTTTAATTTTCGGATATAGAGTGCTTGAACGACTAATTGTAAGAAGCCGCCGATGACAATTCCGAAAGATAATACTTTTACTCTTTCTAGTGTGTCATCGAAAAAACGAAATACTACAAGAAACACAAATAAATAACTTAGATTTAAAATGATAGGCGATAGAGAGGGAATAAAAAACTTTTGCTTTGAGTTTGCAATTGCTATGAAGATAGAAGATAGACTCGCAGTAAAAATCAAAATAAACAAAATCAAAGAAAGTTCAATTACTAGGTTTGAATATTCTGCCGTCCCACCAACTAGAAACGGAAGTAAGTAAGGAGCGAATAATACGAATATGCCCACAAAGAGTAAAAGCATAAAACTTAAGAAAGAAAGCATTGCACCGGACATGAGTCTTGCTTCTTCTTCGCTGATTTTACTTGCATCGGAGTATAGCGGCATAAAGGATTGTGATAATGTTCCTTCTGCCAAAAGATTACGATACATATTTGGTAGTCTATACGCAACCGAGAAAGCGGACGCGACAAAGCCCGTTCCAAAACTTACTGCCATGTAGTGGTCGCGGATAAGACCTAGTATGCGAGATAGAAATGTATAAAAGGAAAGGGCGAGACTTTTACTTGCTGAGCTAGTTTGTTTTTTTTCTACTTCCACTTGATTTTTACTTTTGGTTCCCAGTTTAATTTTTCCATTACTTTTAATAGATCAGCCCAAACATCTTTTTGTACCTGACTATTTTCTCCTCCATTTCGAATTACATAACTAGGATGATAAGTCGGCATCACCGCAATACCCTTGTAATCCGCCCATTTTCCACGGAGCTTTGTAATTCCATCCTGTGTATTCAGTAAGAATTTTGTAGAAGGATTTCCGAGCGTTACTATGACCTTAGGTTGGATGATTTCAATTTGCTTGAGTAAGTAGGGGCTACAGGCTGTTACCTCTTCTAGATCGGGCGCCCTGTCTTTTTCCATTTTTAAATCTTCTGTCGGGCGACACTTGGCAATATTGGCTATGTAGACATTCGAGCGAGAAACTCCCATTGCCTTTTCAATCAGCCTTGTTAAAAGCTCCCCCGCTTTTCCTACAAATGGTCTGCCTGTTATATCTTCCTGCCTGCCAGGACCTTCGCCTATAAATAAAAGCTCTGCTTCCGGGTTGCCTTCTCCGAAGACAACTTTGGTTCTGGTTGTGGATAATTTACATTTGGTGCAAACATCCGCGATTTGTTTTAGTTCTTCTAATTTCTCTGCTTTCAAATTATTATTCTCTTTGGTTAATAAGTATTAGCCCGTTGTTCTAAGTCCGCTTGCGATTGCATTGATAGAAAGTAGCAATTCTATCAGCAGCTTATCTGCGGAACTGGAATTTTGATCGTGTAGGCTTTGTCTCCATTCTCGGAGTAGGTTTACTTGCATCAAGTGTAAACTCTTTAATCCAGAACTTCGCAGTGTTAGAGTCTTAAACATTCTAGGTCTTCTTATTTCTGTTTTAGATTCAAATAATAAGGAAAGCATTTCTTTTGTTCTGTCATATTCTTCCGTGATTTGTGTAAGGTATTTTTCTTGTACTTGTTCATCGTCTACAAGATGTCCGTAGAGTTGCATAATTTCTTTGTCTGCGTTAAATACATTTGTCTCTACATTCATCATCAAGTATCTAAAGAAAGGCCAGGTTATAATTTCTTTCTGTAAAATAGCAAATGAATCTGGCTGTGTTATTTTTAAATCTTCTAAAGCACTTCCTACTCCAAACCAACCGGGTAAAAAGAATCTGGATTGGTTCCAGCTAAACACCCAGGGGATCGCACGCAGGTCTTTCAGAGAACGTTTGCCTGTTCGACGAGCTGGTCTTGAACCAATTCGGCTATTTTCTAGCGCGTCGATTGGTGTTGCCTGGCTGTAAAAAATCATGAACCCGTCTGAGCGAACTAATCCTTCATAGACACTGCGACTTTTTTCTGCAAGAGCCTGGACTATACTTTCTAAATGAGCAGGGGTTTTCTTGATTACGCGGTGTCTTTGGCTAACACCTGTTACACCCGATACCAAAAGCTCCAAGTTGTATGTTGCATTGATTAGATTCGCAAATTGCTGAGCAATGCTTTCTCCTTGTATTGTTGAACGGATATTACCCGTTAGCGTTGGGTTCGGCAATGCATCCAGAAAATGGTGAGTTTTTCCGCCGCCGCGACTTATACTTCCACCCCTCCCATGAAAAAAGTTTATTTTGACTCCGTGTTTTTTTCCTACTTCGTCTATTTCCATTTGGGCTTTGTAGAGATACCATTGGCTTGCAATGATTCCACCGTCTTTATTGCTATCGCTATATCCAAGCATGACTTGTTGAGTTGGAACTCCATCGGGAAACGATTGGTAGCTAAGGCTTAATTTTGTCATCGGATGAGATAAAAATCCATTCATAATCGATGCGCATTTTTCTAAGTCTTCAATGGTTTCAAATAAAGGAACCACCGGCAAAAGGCAAACAAGCCCTTCCGTAGTATTCATCACAAGCCCTGCCTCTCTTGCAAATAAATAAACGACTAATAAATCGGAAAGCTTTCGGGTCATGCTTATGATGAGAGAACCGATTCCAGATGTTCCAAATTTTTTTACATATTCAGAAACTACCAGATAACAGTCTCTTACCGCTTGTGCTTCTCCTTCGAGTGGCATTCCAGGTCCAAGGAAAGGACGCGCTGATTCTAATTCTGAATTTAAAAATTGTAATCTTTCGAATTCATTCCAATCCGCGAAGTATATATTTCTACTACCAGATGCTTTCATAAGCCCAGCCAGTGCCTTATCATGAAATTCGCTATTTTGCCTAATGTCAAGTGCAGCTAGATGAAATCCAAATGTCTGCACAATTCTCTCCAGCGTAAAAATATCATACTCCACAATGCGGTACGCATCTACTTCTAAAAGAGAATCCCTTAGAATCGCAATGTCCTTTAATAAAATAAAATGATTTTTGTAGCTGAACTCATCTTCTTTATTTCCTATAGATAGATGCGGAACCCTCACAAGTAAAATATTTACAAATTGTCTCCATGGTTCGTTTGGATTGCGGCTAATACAGTTTCTTCCCACCTCGCCGAGTGTTATTGACCATTCCCCGATATATTCGAGCAGCCTACGGGGAACAGTGTGTAGATTCTCTG
>JANYCR010000234.1 GCA_025360185.1 Leptospiraceae bacterium
TTTGAAAGAAGGCGGGATGGAAGATTTGATTAAGGATTTCCAAAAAAAAATCCAAGCGATGATCGATCAAATTCTAAAGACATTCAATCTAAATCCAACTTCAGAAACTTTACAAAAAGATTTGCAATCTCTGAGCGATGATATTGAAAAAAAATATAAGAAAGATTCCGAAACTCTTTCGAAATTTAAACAAGCAATCGAAGAGGAAAATCAGGATTTACTCCGTCGTCTGAAATGGGACTTAGCTTCACAAAAAAAGATAGAGCCCAAATTAGACGAACTAGTTCAAAAATTACAGGAATTAGATAAAATAAATAATGGAATCAAGAAGTATGATTTCACAGGAAAAAAAGTTCCTACTCCGAAAGAGGCAGGTGCAATACTGGATAATCTTGACCAGCTAACAGAATTAACCCGCGCACTCGAAGATGCAATAGAGTCAGGTGACTTGTATAATTTTGATTTAGAGCAAATTGCCAGGTTTCTAGGTCAAGAAAGCTACCAGGAGTTTCTGGAAAGAAGAGAAGCTATTTTCGACCAATTAAAAAAGCTACTCCAAGAAGGTGGAGATATACAGGAAAATGCAGAAGGTGGAATTGAACTTTCTCCTAAGTCTGTGCGCAAAATCGGAAAAACCGCACTCACGGAAATTTTCTCTAAACTAAAAGCAGATTCTACCTCAGGTGCACATGTGACGAATGAATTTGGAGACAGTGAAAATGTTACTTCCTCTGTAAAGCCTTTAGAGTTTGGAGATAATATTTCTAATATAGACTTCTCTGGAAGTATTATCAATAGCATCATTCGGGGTAATGGTAATATACCGTCCTTAAAAGACATTGAAGTATTCCAGGCAAGAGGCAACGCTAAATCATCCACCGTCATACTCCTAGATATGTCAGGCTCAATGGCTCGCTCTATGCGATTCTACAACGCTAAAAAAGTTACGATGGCGATGGATTCTCTCATT
Organism: Leptospiraceae bacterium; assembly: GCA_025360185.1. Lineage (GTDB taxonomy): Bacteria > Spirochaetota > Leptospiria > Leptospirales > Leptospiraceae > UBA2033. The sequence goes on from JANYCR010000234.1 coordinate 971, forward strand.
CGAAACGAATACAAAGACGAGAAGCTAACAGTGGTTGGCTTCGGTAGCACAGCGAAAATTTTTCCAATCACAAAAATTCCAACACTACAGCCCTACCCTGTTACAATTTTTAATCCCAATATCAAATTAAAATTTGATTTTGCAAAGATGAAAAAAGAAGACATCGAAAATAAAGTCCCGCAATATTTTACAAATCTGCAAAAGGGACTTAACATGGCAAGACAGGCATTATCCTCCAAGCAAACAAAGAACAAACAAATATTCTTAATCACTGACGGTGCCCCCACCGCTCACTTCAAAGGCTCCGTGCTTCATATCAATTATCCGCCCGCTCCTTCCGATTTCGAAGAAGCACTCACTGAAGTAAAAGCCTGCGCGGAAGACGGAATTGTAATCAACACATTTCTACTAACGTCCGAGTGGGACATGAATTACTTCGGCGAAAAAAGTTTTATCCAACAATTCGCCAAGATGTCGCAGGGTAGAATTTTTTATCCGCATCCAAATGAATTAAATCAAATGATTATCTACGATTTCGTTTCAAATAAGAAAAAGAAATTTTCTTATTAATCAGTCTGTCATTCCCGAAATCCCTAATCGGGAATCTCAACTTTAAAAAAGCATTCAACGGTAAATGCTGGCGTTTTTTGAAGTAAATTGCTTGGTTTGCCTTGACAGGAATTATGCGGATAATTAGGGTTATTTTGTCTTGGGATTAGTTTAGAATATTATTAAGGAAGCAAAATGACATTACCCGTAATCAAACACTATTATGATGAACTAGAAAAAGTTATTCAATTTGGGGGAACCAAAAAGGAAACAGCAATACGGACTGCGTTTTATATTTTGCTTAATGAGTATGCACGATCTAAAGGTCTGATGGTTGTGCCAGAGGTTTCTATTCCAGGGACTAAGGGAAAAAATGTAACTCCCGATGGAACTTTGAAAGATGCGCTTCGCCAGGATATTGGTTATTGGGAAAGCAAAGATGAAGATGACGACTTAAAGGAAGAAATCAAAAAAAAGTTTAACAAGGGTTATCCGAAAGACAATATTTTATTTGAAGACAGTCAAACTGCGATTCTTTATCAGAATGGACAAAAAGTTTTAGAGGTAAAAATTACAGATCCTGAAAATCTAGATAAGGTCATCAAACAATTTGTAAATTACGAAAGAGAAGAAGTTCATCAGTTTAGAGATGCGATTGAACATTTCAAACAAGACATTCCGAATGTAACGGAAACTCTGCGTAAGCTCATTGTAGAGCAAGAACAATACAATAAAAATTATATCAAAGCGCGTAACGCATTTTTAGAAATTCTAAAAGACAGCATCAATCCCGATATAACAACTGAAGATGTTAAAGAGATGATGATTCAACATATCCTGACTGCGGATATTTTTAATACAATATTCGATGAAGTGCAGTTTCATAGAGAAAATAATATTGCAAAAGAATTAGAAAATGTGATTGCGACTTTCTTTACTGGAACGGTGCGTCGTGCGACACTGGAGTCGATTAAACACTACTACCAGACGATCAAAGCAAATGCTTCCGGAATTGCTGACCATCACGAAAAACAAAGATTCTTAAAAGTAATTTATGAAACGTTTTATAAATCCTATAACCCAAAAGCGGCAGACCGTTTGGGTGTTGTGTATACTCCAAATGAAATTGTGCGTTTCATGATTACTGGAATTGACCATTTATTGTATGAGCATTTTAATAAGTACCTACATGACGAAGGCGTGGAGATATTAGATGTAGCCACTGGAACGGGGACGTTTATTTGTGATTTGATTGATTATATCAAGAAAGACAAGCTAGAATACAAATACAAAAATGAAATCCACGCCAACGAGCTTGCGATTCTTCCGTATTATATCGCCAATCTAAACATTGAATTTACCTTCACCCAAAAAATGGGGGCTTACAGCGAGTTTACCAATCTCTGCCTGGTTGACACACTGGATAATATGGGTTTTGCGCGAAAAGGGCAAGCATCTCTTTTTAGCGTCAGTGCAGAAAACGCAGAGCGTATCAAAAAACAAAACAAGAAAAAAATTTCTGTCGTAATGGGTAATCCTCCGTATAATGCAAATCAACAAAACGAAAATGATAATAATAAAAATAGAGAACATGAAGAAATAGATAGGAGAATAAAAGATACATTTATAAAATTTAGTACAGCACAAAAGACAAAAAGCTATGATATGTACAGGAGGTTCATGCGTTATGCAATGGATAGAGCGGATG
>JANYCR010000242.1 GCA_025360185.1 Leptospiraceae bacterium
AACTCTTAGAAAGAGAGTAGATTAAAATCACAGCGATGATTACCATCACTGTGATTACGAATGCTTTAATTTTTTCCACTTACAAAACTCTCAACGATAGTTAGAATCTCTTTGTATTCTGTCTCTGTCATATAAGGAAAGAGTGGGAAATTAAGAACAGTGCTACTAACTTGCTGTGCGTTATTTGCTCCAAATCTTTTCTTCAAAAATTCTTTTGCGCCCGGCTGATCTGACATTGCCCCCGGGTAAATATTTCCAAATCCAATTCCCTTTTCCTTTAGAATTGCTTCTAGCTTAGTACGCTTGGAATTTTCAAAGAGGGTAACATTGCAGTATCCGTTCTCAATATAGTCTGCTGGTGGAGTAATATCATTAACCCCTATTGCTTTTAAATCTTTATGGTATCTTGCTGCCCATTCCTGTCTGGATTTAAGTCTTGCTTCAAAATGATCTAAACTCAAATTTACGAACGCTGCTTGTAATGAATCCATTCTAGAATTCCAACCAACTGCACCATGCCCATAGTGAGTAGTTCTTCCGTGGTTTGCCAGCATACGCACCTTATCCGCTAGAGCCTGGTCATTTACAAACACAGCCCCACCGTCTCCGGCAGCACCTAAAACTTTTGCCGGATAAAACGAAGTAGTCGCAATTTCACAACCTTTATAGATAGCATCGCCTTTGTATTTTACGCCAAAGCTCTGTGCTCCATCTTCGATTAATACAACGCCTTTCTGTTTGCAAAGAGCGCGATAGTCGGCTAATCGTGATGATCCCCAACCGTATAAATGCACAATCATCGCAGCTTTTGGTTTTACTTCGTCAATTGCTTTCGCGAATGCGTCAAAATCCATTTGTAAATCACTCATATTTGAATCAATAGTATAAGGATTTGCCCCCACGTTTACAACTGCTTCAAACGTCGCCCAAAAAGTAGAATCTGGCAAAAGCACATTATCCCCTGCTCCCACACCAACTGCACGTAGAGCCAATTGAAGCGCATCCGTTCCATTCGCACAGCTAACTGTTAAAGCAGTTCCAGTGTATTCAGAAAGTCTCTTCTCAAGAGTAGCCACTTCCGCTCCTCCGATGAACTGTGCATTCTTACTCATCTCTGCCACTTTTGCATTCCAGGCTTCTAAAAATCCTGGCTCAAATCTCTTAATATCTATAAATGGTACTCCCATATCTTCCTCTCTTTTTTTAAAACAATAACTTTTCCACTTCGCTATAATGACTCACCGGGTAAAAGGTAACGCCCTTCTTTACATAATCCTGGATTTCCTTTAGGTGTGCTTCGTTGTCTTTTGGAAAAATAATCTTAGTCACACCTACTCTTTTTGCTGCTACGATTTTTTCTTTTAAACCGCCGATTGCCAGTACCTCACCGGTTAATGTCAATTCGCCGGTCATCGCAAAGCCGGGATTAATGACTCGGTCTTTTGCGAGCGAATAAATGGCAGTAGCCATTGTAATACCCGCACTCGGTCCGTCCTTTGGAGTCGCACCGTCAGGAACATGAATATGAATCCGCTTGTCTAAAAAGATTTTTCCTTCCGGGTCAACGAGATTACGCACATAGCTATAAGCAATATTCGTAGACTCATTCATCGTCTTACCGAGCTTACCCGTAAGTGTAAGTCCTTCTTTTCCTTTTAAGAAAATAGCTTCTACTAAAAGTGTCGCCCCACCTACCGATGTCCAGGCAAGACCAAGCGCCATACCGGGCTTATCCGCTTTAGTCATTCTCTCATCTACATAAATCGGAACACCGAGGTATTCTTCTAAATGATCGGGAGTGATTTGTGGGGTGATTTTCTTTTTGTTTACAATCTTGTAAGCGATCTTACGCGCTATTTTGTCTGACATTCTTTCCAAGTTACGAAGCCCTGCTTCTCTCGAATAAGAATTAATCAGAGCGTGAATGGCTGGACTAGAAAGAGTAATTTTCTGCTTGCCGAGCCCGTTTCGCTTTAGGATTTTCTTCCATAAGTATTTGCGGAAAATCTCGATTTTCTCCTCGGTGATATATCCTGCCAAGCGGATAACGTCCATTCTGTCCGCAAGCACTCTAGGAATAGTATCGAGAGTATTCGCTGTCGCTATAAATAAAACTTTAGATAAATCAAATGGTAAATCCAAGTAGTGATCTCTAAAACTAGAATTTTGTTCCGGGTCTAAGACTTCTAGAAGTGCTGCTGCGGGATCTCCCGAATAGCCGCTCTTTATCTTATCAATTTCATCTAGTAAAATTACAGGATCTTTTTCTTTTAGAATTCGAAGTGCACTTAGAATTTTTCCTGGCATAGAGCCAATATAAGTTCTACGATGCCCTTTTACTTCAGCCTCATCACGCACTCCGCCTAGAGAGAAGCGATAGAATTTTCTACCGAGTGATTCGGCGACTGACTTTGCAATCGAAGTTTTTCCTACACCCGGCGGACCGACTAGACAAAGAATGGTTCCTGATTTATTTTCTGGATTTAATTTCTTTACGGCTAAGAATTCTAAAATTCTGTCTTTAACGTCGGTTAATCGGTAGTGGTCTCTATCTAAAACTTTCTTTGCGAGTTTAATATCAATACTCCGCTTGGGTGGTGCCTCCCAGGGAAGAGACTCAATGATTTCGAGGTAATTGCGCGTAACGTTATATTCCGGCGAATTATAGTCCGTAACCTGCATACGCTCAATTTCTCTTTTTACCTCTGTATAGACTTCACTTATGACTTCTGCTTTTTTCAAACGTTCGAGAAGCATATCGTATTTCTTGTCGGACTTATCATCGCCCATTCCAAGTTCGCCCTGGATTGCTTTAAGCTGTTCACGCAAAAAGAATTGGCGTTGTTGCTTATCCATCTTGTTATTGATCTGGTCATTGATCTTGCGCTGAACAGCTATTAGCTCCAGTTCTTTCTTTAGATAGATGATTACTTTTTCGAGACGCAGTAGAATGTCTTCTTCTTCTAAGATAAATTGAAATTCATCTTTGTCTAGATTTAGAATTGAACCAACGAAGTCAGCCATCCTACCGGGCTCGCTCATATTCACGAGAGAAAGTTTCATATCTTCTGTGAACAATGGATTGTTCTGTGCTAGCTCGCGAGTAAGAACAAGTAGATTACGCATCATTGCCTTTAGATCGAGCTTAGTTCCTGACTTTAATTTATCTATTGGATAATTAACTTTAGCCACAAGGTATGGCTCTTCTTTTAAAATTTTAGTAATTTTGAATCTGTGAATGGTATTAATTAAAATATGAGTGCCACCATCCGGTAAGTTCATTTTTTTTAGAACCTTGGCAACAACTCCCATTTGGAAAATATTATTGACCGGATTTTTTTCACTCTCTTCTTTGATTAAGAGGCTAAGACCTATAAACCCGTTGTTCTTGTAAACTTCATCCACGGAGTTAGAGAATTTTCCCATAGGTACGATGAGAGGCGTGATGATGCCCGGAAAAATAGGTCGAGTTTTAATCGGGATTAAATGCAATTCGTCGGGAAGAATTTCCTCGATTGTATCCAATTTTGAGAGATTTTTAATTCTTGTGTTTTTTTTTGGTAAGGCTTTTTTCATAGAGCTTATTTATGACAATAATTTAATAATCGGAGTGTAAAACAATGAAAAATAAACTTAAATTTCTATTAATCCTATCCCTTTTGGCGAATGCTTTGCTCTTATTTTTTCTATTTCCTGCCAATGTCATCTGGGTAAAATTTCTAGCTTATAAGGCTTTTGGCTTACAGACCCCGAATGAAATTCCAAGTTTTAGTTCGCTTGTTCTAGTTCAGGATTTTAAGCCAAAGTCCGCACTTGATTCCACAGACAAACGGGAATCTAAACTTCCATCAATGCAAGTCATTGAAACGCATGGGCATTTAGGCAAAATGTTTAAAACAAGTCCGGAAGAAGTTTCAAAAGAACTAACCTCTCTTGGCATAAAGAAGTTTATCAATCTTAGCTTCACTACCGGAGAAGATTTTGTAAAACTCAAATCAGAATATAACGATCCACGCATCATTCACTTCAGCACATTCAATTGGAAACGACTCGAAGAAGATAATTTTACCGAGTTAATGCTAAATGATTTACGAAAAGATATTGCGAATGGGACAAAAGGAATTAAACTTTGGAAAAATTTTGGTCTGAACCTAAAAAAGAAAAATGGAGAAAGACTAAGATTAGATGACCCACAGCTAGATTTACTCTTTGAAGAATGTGCAAAAGCAGGCTTAGTTATATCTATTCATACCGCTGATCCAGTGGCATTTTTCTCTCCAATTGATGAAAAAAACGAGCGATATGAGGAACTTTTACGTCATCCAGAATGGTCGTTTGCCTCTAAAGAATTTCCCACACTTGCCCAAGTTCTAGAAGAGCGCAATACACGTTTTAAACGCCATCCTAAGCTTCGGTTTGTAGCTTTGCATTTTGGCGAACTCGCAAACGATCTTTCTGGTGCCGAAAAATTTCTGCAAGACCACCCAAATGTTCACGTAGATATAGCCGCACGCATTGACGAATTAGGCAGACAACCCTATAAAACAAAGGCTTTTTTCACTAAATTTGCCGACCGAATTCTATTTGGTGTAGATGGTCCCCCCGATCGCGGCAAATTAGAAGTATACTCTCGCTTCTTAGAAACAACCGACGAATACTTCGACTACTACCCGGAACACAAACCCCGAAAAGGTTTTTGGAAGATTTATGGATTAGGACTTGATAAAACAACACTGGAGAAGATATACTTTGGAAACGCGGAAGGGCTTTATAATTGACATTTATAATCATTCAATGATTTTAGAGCCTATTCACTGTTAGTCTTTTTCAAAAATTACAGAAATAATAAATTTTTTAAAAAAAATTAATAAATTTCTCAGATAAGGTTGACATAAACTTGGATGCCATAGCAATATTGCATTTCGTGGTCGCCATTGCTTTGGGATTTTCCAGATCATCTTCGCTGTGCTCGACCCTAAAAAATCAAAAAAGGGGAATAAACGAATGATCAAAATGATCAGTAAATTATTAATCGTATTTTCTCTTTGTTGCCTAGTTGCCTCTTCTCTCTTAGCAGATGATCAGGACTTCAAGAACAAAGGAAAATCAAGAATCATAGTCGGGCTTGGCTTACAGTTCGATCCAAATAGTCTAGGCGGAACGATCGTAAAAGATGGATTGGATTCAGGACAACCAAAAACAGACTCTAATGGAAATTATGCCGGTCAGCAAAAAGCCATTATTGCCGAAAACAAACTTCAAACTCTGCAAAATTTGACAGGGGGACTCATCTCTTACAAATCTACAGGTCCAATGACTGCTGGTAGCTTAACATTGGGTTATGAGAAAGATGTCGGTGACAATTTTTTCTTTAGAGCTGGTGTAAACCTCTCTACAAAAATTTCTGGTGGTCGTACTTCTTCAACTGCTGCTGGTTATGACTGGTATGATGTTACTTTCTATTATAAATCCGTTGTAGTTCCTGTTTATTTTGGTATCAAATTAAACGTTGGTTCTAGATCAGCTTTCTATATTGCTCCTGGTGTTCATTACTACCAAGCGCAATGGGGATTGAAAGGAAGAAATGATGGTAACGGACTAGATGCTGTTACTGGTGGTCAAGCTAAGAATTTACCAGTAGCTGGTGATGCAGCAAGACCAGGCGTTGTCAACGAAGATGCTAAATTTTCTGGCAATGGTTTCGGATTAAGCTGGTTAACCGGTGTTCAAACCAAAGTAACTGAAAAAGGCTATGCGTTTATAGAAGTAGAAACTCACTTCTCTTACACGCAAGGAAATGCTGGAGCAAAATCTGCTGGTGGTATAGCAGCTATTGCTCCACAACCTGTATATCCAGTGACTGTTGGTGGAAACGTTTATAGAGTCGGCTATAAGCACGAGTTATAATAAGGAGAAATGAATAACATGAAAAAAACTTTAAAATTCTTATCTTCCGTTCTATTAATTTCGCTACTAGGATTTGCTAATTGTAGCAAGTATTCTACTGGTGGAAGTTCAGCAAACGGATTTATTATTGGGTCCTATGTAAATGGTCTCATTCGTTCTGCAGTAACTGGTAACTGTGCAATCAGTTTAAACCTTGGCTCCCTTTACGCTGGAACTATCTTACAAGGTGCGGTTGCTAATACAACTAACTTTACATCTACACAATATGAATCGGCATCTGGATCAACCATGGCTTCTCAAGGTTATGGAACATCTTCCACTCTTGCTGCAACTGCTTATGCACTTGTACCATTCAACAAAAAGTATGATGCATTCCTAAACACAACATCTGGTTGGACTGAAGCAAACAGAAATACTGCTTTAGCAAACCAAAAAGCCCAACTTGATTCAATAGCATTAATTGGAGCTGTAGCAGTTTTGATTAGTGGTGTTGCCGGAAATAGTACGACCGCTACACAATCAGCTATTTCGAATTTTTACAATAGCTTCACAGCTGCAGAGAAAACTGCTATGGTAACAACTACAACTGGTGTTAGTACACTAGCCGCTCTAGGCGTTACAACGGTAACTGCGTTAGATACTACAATAGCAACAACTTCTGGTTCGGGTCTCGCAGGTGGTATAGGTGCTTTCGGTGGAGCTGCAACAGTTTCCAGTGCATATAACACCAGACTTTCTTGGAGAAATGGTCATGCATTATTAGCATGTACTAGAATTCCACGTTCTGGATGTACTCTAGGCGGCATTGCAACTTCTCAACTAGAGACAGATATCACTAACCAAATAGGTGTAGTGAATGCATTATTTACTACTGATGCATGTCGTAAAGGAACTACTTCTACTGCAACTAGCACGACTAGAATCCTAACCTCCGCATTTACAGGCTTGGATAAAAATAGAACCATCACTCTTATGAATGGTGCTACTTACCAAAACAAAATTTTAGAAGCAGATGGAATAACTTCATCTGACCTTGCTGTTGCTTATTCTGCATCTGAGGGAGGAACACTTAGTGC
>JANYCR010000273.1 GCA_025360185.1 Leptospiraceae bacterium
GATTTTTATGCGTCATTGTCAATGAGCCAGAAGAGATCAAAGACATCATGATGACCAATCAAAAGCAATTTGTAAAAGCACATGCATTTCGAATTTTAAAAAAACTTTTAGGCGAAGGGCTGTTAACCAGTGAAGGCGAATTTCACAAACGGCAAAAGCGTCTAGCGCAACCTGCTTTCTTCAAGGCAAGAGTGAACTCTTTTGGACCTAGCATGGTGGATTATACAAATAAGATTCAAAATAATTGGGTGTCAGGGGATACTCTTGATTTACACAATGAGATGACGAATGTAACGTTAGGTATTGTCGCTAAGACACTTTTTAATACGGAGGTAGGAACAGATGAGTCACGCGAAATTGGGGAGGCGTTGACAGACGCGCTTGCAATTTTTGATAAAGTTTTAGCAAGTCCAGTTGCAGACTTCATTTTAAAAATTCCTTTTTTACCGATTACGATGAAATTCAAAAAAGCTGTAAAAAAATTAGATAAAATAATTTACCGTATCATTGATGAGCACAGAAAGTATGGACAAGATCAGGGTGATTTTATTTCTATGATGATGCTCGCAAAGGACGAAGAAGGTACTGGCAGTATGACAGACAAGCAACTTCGCGATGAAGCAATGACAATTTTTCTCGCTGGGCATGAGACGACGGCTAACGCTCTTTGTTGGACTCTTTACCTACTCGCCAAAAATCCAGACAAGAGAGAAAAATTTCTAGCAGAAATAGATTCTGTATTGGGTGGTCGAGCACCTACAGTAGAAGATGTGCCTAAGCTAGAGTATGCGCTCATGGTGTTTTCTGAATCGCTTCGCATGTATCCTCCGGTCTGGTGGACAGGAAGGGAAAATTTATCAGAATATAAAATAGGTGATTATACATTTAAAAAGGGAACGATTTTTGTAATTAGCCAATACGCAATGCACCACGATACTCGCTTTTACCATGACCCATATATATTCCGTCCAGAAAGATGGCTGCCGGAAGAGTCAGAGGCAAAACCTAAGTTTGCGTTCTTTCCCTTTGGTGCTGGAATTCGAACTTGCATAGGAAACCAATTTGCAGAGCAAGAGGCTATTCTAGTATTAGCCTCTCTTTGTCAAAAATGGATATTTCATACTGACGAAACGAAAGAAGTTCTAAGCACGATGCTTACCCTTCGTCCCAAAGATGGAATGAAAATGAAACTGGAGAGCAGGAAGAAGTAATTTAAGTTAGCTAAAATTTTTCACCTGCGTAATCCTGATGAATTTTAAAAATGTTGCATATTTAAACAAAGAGAATAAACTTCTTGTTATCCAACCATAGCCCGACTCGAAGATCGCGTATTGAAGCAAAAATAAGTATTTTTCATCCTACAAATAAATTTACGATTGCAATTCTTACTTAAAATCTTGATTATGAACTTATGAATCAAGCAATCCAATTAAATTCTAATATTATAAATGATGGAGAATTGTTCTTAAAGAATATTCCTTTAAGAAAAGGACAAGAAGTAGAGATCATTATTTTAATAAAAAAAAATCCTAAGGCTTTAACAACCAAAACTGTATTTAAAAATAATCGAAAATACACTAAATATATGACCGGCAAAGATATGTTGAAAACTGCTGGTCTTTGGGCAAATCGTTCTGACATTGAGGATAGTGTAGAGTTTGTCCAAAAATTAAGACAAAGTGAAAGTGAGAGAATTTTTAAATGATTCTTTTGGATACTGATATAGTCATAGATTGTTTGAGAAATCACAAGGCGGCTTTAGAATGGTTTCATTTGAATCAAAAGGAACAATTTATTCTTCCGGGGTATGTTTATTTGGAGTTAATCAAAGGTTGCCGCACTAAGAAAGAAATTCAATCCATCACAAAAAAATTTGGACACTTTGATCGTGTTTGGATTTCTGAGAAGGATTGTGAATTTGCATTGCAAGACTTTGCCAAATATCACCTAAGTAAGGGGACTGGAATTATTGATATAATGATTGCTCATACAGCGTTAATTTTAGATTTGCCGCTTTACACTTTTAATGTTAAGCATTACTCCGGCATTGCCAAACTAAAAACAATTCAACCTTATTTAAAATGAATCTAACTTTCCTCTGCTCTTTTTTTTAAGGCGAGGTTCATTTCCGCGTGAACTCGCCTAACATCTTGGTTGATGTGATCCCTAGAGCTACGAACGAATAGCCCACTGAAGCTTGCGGCATGTGAGAAAGTGGTTTTGTTTCTTTCAATTTCTTGAAAAGAATAAACATGATGTCCAAAAAAACCAGGAAGACTACCCTCGTATGTAATTTCTTTATTTGGAATATAGGTAGTTACGGTCATAGGAAATGGAAGGTAAATATGATTAGCCACATAACCTATCTCATAAAATTTTTCATTCAAAGCAAATCTTCCCCAAATCGCTTTAATAAATGGATTCCACTGCGAAAACTTAGATGTATCTGTAAAAATAGTCCAAATTTTTTCAGCACTTGCATTAATCTCTATCGAAGTAGTAAATTCAACTTTCTCGCTCATAATTTATTTTTCTGTTAAAGCAGAAACTCCTTTCCATTGATCCAGGTTTTTTAGTAGATGCTCTACTCTCTCTAAAAATAATTTAGCTGCTTTGTCTTCTTTGGTGATAGTTAAAACCTTCTCAAATAAATCTTTTGCCTCTTGAAAATTTCCACCGTAAAATAAAGTAACAGCTTTTTCATAAATTTCTTTAGAAGCGAGCTTTGTTTTTAGAATGTCCTCCGGGTAATAGTCTAAAATCTCATATACTACAACCGGTAGAGTTTTACCTTTTACGATTACATTATCCAGTAACCTATATTTGTATTTTTCTTTGCCCTGCGTTTTATTAAGAGTATCCTCACTGATGATAATACCAACGCCATATTGCTTCGTCATACTTTCTAGTCTGGAAGAAAGATTGACTGCATCCGAAATCACAGTGGTATCCATCCTCCGAGCCTCCCCGACAGTTCCAAGCATAAGCTCACCCGTATGAATTCCAATTCCAATCGAAATTGGGGCATAACCTTGATTATTCCGATGAGTATTGTATAACTTGATCCCTTCCATCATTTGAATAGATGCCTTGATTGCATCCTCAGCATTGCGAGGAAATAAAGCCATTATTGCATCACCAATGTATTTATCAATGAAGCCGTTATTCTCACGAATACTCGGTCCCATCCTACTTAAATAGGAATTTATAAAATTAAAATTCTCTTCAGGAGTCATTTTCTCGGATAGTTCGGTAAAAGAGCGTATATCGCTAAATAGAACAGACATTTCTTTACGAATTTGATCCCCGAGTTTAACATCGACTATGCTCTCTCGATTTAAGAAACGTAAAAATTCTTCCGGCACAAAACGCTGGTAAGCCGCATTCAGCTCAGACATATTCGCATAGAGTCTAGCATTTTCTATAGAAATGGCAGCCTGAGAAGAAAGTAGGTTTAATATTCTTAGCCGCTCTTTTGTAAATGCACCGGTAGAAACTTTATTTTCTAGATACAATACCCCGACTACTTTACCCTGCGTCATAAGCGGAGTGCAGATTACAGACCTAGGTTTTGTTTCTTGAATATAGGCATCGGTTCCATACTTTGAATCTGAAAGTGCATCATCAATTACAACATTTTCCTTTGACCTAATCACAAAGTAAATCATACTTGTGGGGCAAATAGGTGTTGTCCCATCAATTGGAATTGACTGTAAAATTTGAGATTCTTTTCCAGACTCGGCAATCGCCTCCGCATAGAATTTTTTCTTAGACTCCAGAATCAAAATACCCTTATCCGCTCCCGCATTCTGTAAGAGAGTGCTCATCAAATTTGTTAAGAGTTTATCTAAAACGATTTCACCAGAAATCGATTGTGAAGCCTTCATAACCGAAGCAAGATCAAATGCCTCGTTAGAATTTTTACTAATCGAGGTTGAGGCAACTGTGGTAGAAGTGGAGTTGCTAATTGTTGTGTGAGCAAAAGTAGTAGCCTTTCCTTCTGGTCTTTTTAACTGAACACCAGGGTAGGTAATTTCCATTTGCCGCATCTTGGCGACTGCACCCCAGATATTATAAGCGTTATACGAATTCATGAAATAAGGAGCCGCGACCATCTTTCTTCCCCTGGAGAGATAAAATTTTCCAGCAAGCTCCGAGCAAATCGCTTCATCGTTTGGAAAACCTTTTGCCTTAGCTAATTCTATCGCCTTATCATAATTAACCTCAGCATTTTCAGAATTATTTTCTAATCTTCCCTGCTCTGCGAGAAGCAAATAGTATCTATGCTCATGATTGATTGGAGCATTGTCACAATAGAGTTTCATTTTCTTTAAATTAGAACTAAATTTTCGATATAGACTCCCAGATGGTTTAGTAATAAAGTTCGTAATTAGAAGAGCTTCATAGAAATAAAATAGTGGAACGTTGATAGTTGATAAATCATTGTCTAATAATTTCCTAAACTCTTTTGCACTAGATAGACCATATTCATACTTTGCAAAAAAGAAAGAGAGCATTAGTTCTAATAAATAATAATTCCCTAAAGAGCTATTGTCTCCCTGCTCTTTTAATTTTTCTAAATCGGGCTCTCTGTCAAAAATCTCTCCACTCAAAATGGAAGGATCCTCTACTTTTCCAAGTAGATTTTCACTCATTTGATAAAAGGAAGCTATAAGCCAATAAGCTGACTCCTGCCTCATACTTTTGATTTTTTTAGAATAAATTCCAAATTCTTTATTTAACTGACCAAGCTCTTTACCTGCATAGAATGAATTACGAAGGTAGTTAAATATGGAGTATCCCCCATATGTTAAATCTCCAGTTTGGAGTGCAATTTTATAGGCTTCCATGAAATTCTTAATTGTTTGCCCTAGAGTTTCTTTCCAATGAACTCCGAATAAATTCATGATTGTAAGTAGACTTGCATAATAGCGTGGATTCGGATACTTCTCGTAAATCACAAGACATGCCTGGCACATTTTATATCCAACATCTATTTTATTTAAAATAGCGCATAATATAATAACATACCCTCCAAGTAAAATTGGAGTCTTATCAGAAATCCCTTTTTTAAAAGCAGTATCCAGTCCCCTAAAAATAAAAAGCGGGTTGAGATCCGGCATAGTTAAATAAGCCGATGCCGAAAGAGTAATCATAAAATCTGTAGCCGCCAAATCCTTATTATCCGTAAGCACAGGAAGCTTATCCATATTCATTAATTTTGCATCAGAGTATTTAAGAATAGATTTCACAAGTCCTAGTCCTACATGAAGTTTATTAGGATTACGCGGATATTTATATCCTAATTCGTCAAGGATTGGAAAAGAAGTTTGAATAGCTTCCTTCAATTTATTTTGTGCAATGAGAGATCTTACCTTAATGTTATAGATTTTTGTTTTATCGAGAAGATCTTTACAATGCGGTATTAAAATTTCAACCAATGTTTCACAATCTTCATACTTTGTGTCAATATAAGATGCCTCTGCCATTTCAAAATATAGATGAAATAATAGATCGTAATTTTCTTTCCATTCATTACTATCTTGATCCGAAACTTCTTCTTTCTTGATGGGTTGCTTTAAAAGCTTTAAGGCTACTTTTGCATAATCAATGGCAGTCTCATAAGCAGCAGAAGATTTTGCTTTTGTACATGCTCTCAGATTTAGTTGCGCATACTTAACTTTATCCTCTTTCGGGGTGTGAACGATTCCCTGGTTGAGATGATTAACAATATCAAATAAATTATCCTCTAATCCTTGTTCGCTCGCGTTCTTTAATAGAAAATTTCCTATCTCGAAGTGGACTTTGGATTTTTCTTCGAGTGGTATAAGAGTGTAAGCCGCTTGTTGTATACGATCATGTAAAAACTTAAATTCAGCAATTCCTTCATATTTAATATCTAGCTCTAGAAATTTATAATTTTCATTTGCAGGCAGAACAAGTCCAGACTGAATCGCTTCGTATAATTTTTTTAGAATATTTTGTTTTTCTTCATGAGCAATTAATGCAACTCCTTCAAGGGAAAAACGATTTCCAATACAAGATGCTATTCGCAAATAATACTGCACTTGCTCTGACAGTTTTTGAATCTTAGAAGTCATAAGCTCTACAACGTTATCCGAAATGTTGAGATCTTTAATCTTTTCTAAATCCCATTTCCACGGTTTATAGCCTGCCTTTGAATCAAAATCAGGATCAAATACTAAATGCTCTTCGTTGTAGAGAGATTTTAAAAATTCATTTGTAAAAAAAGGATTCCCACCAGTCTTATCATGAATCAGCGCGGCTAACTGACGAATATTCGCTTTTTCCATTCGGAGGGTATCAGCGACTAGCTCCTCGATATTTTCTTTGGAGAGTGGATTTAATTTTATTTCTGCTACTTCAGGAATAAAGCCTGACTCTTCATCCTTGAAACTCTCGCGAATTTCTTTTAAAGAAATCTTAAGCGGATGAGACTCATTTACCTCATTATCACGATAAGCACCAATGATAAATATGCAGGATTGATCTCCAAGACTTAGTGTCTCAATTAGTTTCAAAGAAGCAACGTCTGCCCATTGAAGATCATCTAAAAAAAGTGCAAGTGGATGCTCAGGCTTTGCAAATACACTAATGAATCTTTGGAAGGCTTCGAAGAATCGGTTTTGCGTTTCACTCGGACCGAGTTCGGGTAACTCTGGTTGTTCACCAATAATTAATTCTAATTCTTTAATTACATCCGTGATGACTGCGCCATTATTTCCTAGCTCGCGCAAAATTCTATTTTTCCACGACTTTAATTCTTCTTCGGGTTCACTTAGCAATTGTCTGACAAGTTCTTGAAATGCTTTTAGAATTGCAAAGTAAGGAATGTTCTTTTGAAGCTGATCGAATTTTCCAGCGATATAATAACCGCGTCTCTTGGTGATAGACTTAAATAGTTCTTGGACTAATACCGATTTGCCTATTCCAGAATATCCACTCACTAGCATAATTGGAATTGGGCGGCTAATGACAGATGTCTTACGACGGAAATTGTCCAGGTACTCTTCAAAATGATTTAGTAACCATTCTACTTCTTTCTCTCTGCCATATAATTTTTGGGGAATATTAAATTCCTGACTAACATCATATCGCCCGAGCGGGAATACTTCTATCTGAGATTTTGTTTTTAATTGAAGAAGACATTCCTCTAAATCTTTAATCAGACCAATCGAACTCTGGTATCGATCCTCTGCGTTCTTCGCCAGCAGCTTACCGATAATAGCCGCAACTTGTTCTGGAATTTTATTATTAATACTCGAAACAGACTTTGGTTCTTGTGTAATGATAGAATGAATAAATTCAAGCGGATCTTCTGAATAAAACGGCATTTCATTTGTCAGGAGTTCAAAAAAACTTACGCCTAATGAATAGTAGTCGGTGCGGTAATCCAAAGAGCGATTCATTCTCCCTGTTTGTTCTGGAGAAATATAAGGTAGAGTTCCTTCGAGAGAACTCGGATTTTTAATCGCTGGATTTTCTTTGTTTAAATAAGTCGCAATTCCAAAGTCGATGATCTGGACTTTTTTATCTGAAATTTTAAAAGTAATATTAGAAGGATTTATATCTTTATGAATAATTCGAGCGGCGTGAATTTGACCGAGGATACGAGCGCATTGAACAGCAATTTCTAAAAACTCGACCAATTCCAGACTTACACCGGAGAACATTTTTCGAAGAGACTCAGCTCCTCTATCTTCTAAAACTAGAACAACCGAATTGCCATCTCGCTCTAAGGCATATGCTTTTACTACACCATCAGTCGTGAGTTTGGAGAGAACTTCGTATTCTTGTTTGAATTGTTTTATTTCTTCCGGGCTAGGATATTCTTGGGAAATTTTTTTAATGATAACCGGTGCATCATCTGAAACTCTTTTACCGCGAAAAATTCGGGAATTAACGCTTTCATAAATCTGCTCTTCAATCTTAAATCCACCAATTTGAAACATGCAATTACCTTTTTTAAATTTAAGAAATTTTACTACGAAAAAAATATCATCGTTTTAAAATCTTTAAATTATTCAGATTTCTGTAGTTCTAACATTTGTTATTAGTTTTTATTACAGTCAAGGATTATATAGAGCTTTATACTGAAATTTTATTGCCTGGTTCAATTCACAAAAGAAGCTTAGTGAATAAATCCTTTTTCTCTTGACAATTCATGCTGTATAAATGAAATTACTGCCTAATCCCTCTCAAGCTTTAGAAAAAACACCATTCAAGGAATTCAAAAATGCCAGCAACAAAAGATCCCGTAAACCTACAATTCACCGAAGAAATGAAAGGCTATCTCACCTTCTCAGACAAGGCTTTAGATTACAAAGAAAGCTTTGACGCTGGGAAAAAAGAAGATAACTACTTCATGTTTCACCTAACAATTATTATACCCGATGTAGACTTTTTTGTAAACGATCCAAAAGAAACCGGTAAGGCAGAGGGATATGTAGAATGTCCTAAATGGGGCGGCAAATTCAATGTCGAAAAAGGAGTTTTCAACTGTTTTGTAGATGTAGATGCACCTATTAAAAATACCAAGAATATGTTTTACCGGTTATTTTTTAAGGATAATAGTGGTAAGCTACTTACCATGACAGGTCATAAAGTTGTCCGAAACGACGGCGGTATTGATGTATGGAAAGATACAACGACTCTATTCACAAAAATATATGAAGGACATATCGAAGCAACATCCGAAAAGACAGCGAAGCTTGTAGCGACAGGAATTTTAGAAATCTATGTAAAAGATTTTGCCAAGCAGATGACAACGATTAAGTCCAATGGGAAAACTTTTATCGAAAGAGAAAAAGCAGTTGCTGGATTTGGAAAATTATTCCTAGGAAATCTCTGGGATGTATACGGACCTCATATTAAAAAATCAGAACCAGAGATTTGGAACCAGAGAGAAATTCCCCTGTTTACTTTAGAAGGTGTAAAAGAAGGAACGATTACAACTCATCCAATCAGCACAGGCGACAAACTTGGAATTAGCCTCACTCGTTTTAAAAAACAAGAAAGCGATGATGTGATTCTTCTTTCTCATGGACTTACGACTTCGACAGATATGTATATCATGCCCGAGCACAACAACCTAGTCAATTACTTACATGCAAATGGTTATGGAGATGTATGGTCACTCGACTGGAGAGGAAGTATGCGGCACAGTTATAATCTATTTCCGCATAGGTTTAACTTAGACGATGTCGCCTTATACGACTTACCCGCTGCGATTGCAGAAATCAGAAAGCATATAGGTCCCAAGAAAAAAATTCACGCCATTGTGCATTGCGTTGGCTCTATCACATTTATGATGAGTCTATTCGCGAAGAAAATTGACGGCATAGCAAGTGTAATCTCAAATAGCGTATCCTTAACACCCCGTGTTGCTACTTGGTCTAAAATGAAATTAGCAGTAGCTCCTTTTGCGATAGAATACATTTTGCGGTTTCCCAACGTTAACCCGAGATCCCATTACAGTCCCGGTCCTGCTCTTGGAAAAGTTCTATCTAAAATAGTAAGCGTATTTCACGGAGAATGCAATAACCCTGCCTGTCATATGCTCAGCATGATGTGGGGGACTGGATTTCCTGCTTGTTATGAACATTCGCAGCTATCTCCTATTACCCACGATAGAGTAGGAGATTTATTCGGAGCAACTTCGATGAACTACCATAGACATATTCGTAGAATGGTGGGTAAAGGTGTTGCCGTGAAATATCAAATCGAGAATGCGCGTTACAGCGATTTACCGAACAACTACCTAGACTACGCAGCAGAAATTGATACGCCTATTCTTTTTATGACCGGTGATCAAAACAGAGTATTCAATGATTCTAATATTGTAACTCACGACACTTTGAAAAAAATCAAGCCTGATAATAAGAATGAACTATTTATCGCAAAAGGTTACGGACACCAAGATACTCTCATGGGAAAGAATGCGGATAAAGACATTTTTCCCAAGTTTTTAGAATTTTTGAATAAGCATAAAACAAAAGGCTGGTTTTAAGATTGTAGCAGTGCAAAAGCGAAGAATACGTCTCTCACAGAGAGCACAGAGTTCACTGAGAGTATTAATTTAGTTAGCGTTATTAACTCTCTTCTCTGTGTTCTCCGTGCCCTCTGTGAGAAAATTATCTTGGACACAACGATAGAATGCAAAGGGTTCAATATGACAAATAACAGCCATTAGACCAAGTAATTCAAATTAACCCTTACCATTCATCGCCTTGAGTGCCTTTTCTAATTCGTTTACCCTTGCGCGAAGCTCGGGGAGTTTACGATAAATTGCAAGGCTCTTTGTGTATTCCCCAAAAGGTTGTAGCGGAATACCAGCATATACCCCCGGTTTTTTTACATCGTTAGAAACTCCGGGGCGCATACCCATGATTACATCATCCACAATCGTCAAGTGGTCTAAAATCCCACATTGACCACTTGTGATTACTCTATTTCCAATTTTAGTAGATCCAGCTACAATAAATCCTGCGGTTAATGCACAATCTTCGCCAATTTCAACGTTATGCGCTACATGGCAGAGATTGTCAAACTTGGTTCCACGTTTGATTCTAGTTTCTGTATAA
>JANYCR010000265.1 GCA_025360185.1 Leptospiraceae bacterium
AAAAAGAAGAAAAATATGAAATCCTAGACAAATCTAAAAAAACCAAAAAGAAAAAATCTCCAAAAGAAAACTAGGAATCTGACCTATGAGTGAAGTCATTGTTAATCTTCGAATGCGAAAACGCTTTTTGGAAACGCAATCAATCCGTGTAAATCTTCTCGTACTATTCATTCTAATCTTCTTACTCGCAATATTATACTTCGATTTGAAATGCAGTTCAAACAAATTTGACTCAAATAAAATCGTGGGAACTGTCGTATATAAAATGCAAAACATTCAGAAAAAAAATGCGTCATCTCCTGTATGGGAGGAAATCGAAGTAGAATCACAAATTAAAAATTTAGATACAATTAAATCCGACCCATACTCCAAAGTAACCATTCGCATGGCGGACAATACAGAAATTCAATTAGAAGAAAATTCAATGGTAGTAATCAATACTTCTAAAGAAATTATGAACATTCGATTTTTATACGGAGCCATTCGAGTCAATACAATGGAATCCGATCATTCAAATGAAGTCAAAATTACATCAGACAATAAAATTAAAATCGAAGATAAAAGCGATGTGCGGCTAACAAAGAATTCCGGTATTGAAATAAACGTAAATGAAGGAAATGCACAGGTTGATATTCAGGGCAATCTTAAGGAAGTCAAAAAAGAAGAAACCGTCAGTGTCTATGCAAATACATTTCAAACAAAAAAGCAAACGATTAAATTGAGTTATCCCGAAAATGCAAAATACATGTATGTAGAGAAGGATACAAACGAAGTCAATCTAAAATGGAATACAACCGAATCTGCAAATGAATACACACTAGAATTATTTGATTCAGAAAAACCGGCAGTTCCGCTTGTAAAATCAACTACAAAAGAAAATTCTTTCAAAGCAAAACTTCCCCGTGGAAGCTATACCTGGAAAGTAAGCTCCGGTGATACATCAAGCGAAACTTACAAATTTTTTCTAATCCAAGACCTACCCGTTCTATTGCATACTCCAGCAGATAAGGCTAATTACTATTATACTACCGAACTTCCCCGCATTATTTTTGATTGGCAAAAACATTTTTATGCAGAACGATACACTCTAGAAATTTCCAATGCGAAAGATTTCAATTCGATTGTATATACTATTGCAACAGTCGAACCAATTACTCTTGTAGACACACTTGCGGAAGGTGAATACTACTATCGTATTTCTACTCTACTAAATTTTCCAGAGGCTACAAAAAAAGTGAGCACCGTTCGTAAATTTAGAATTAACAAAAGAGACCTACCGCAACCTGTTACTTTACAAAGTCCTACAAACAATGATAAGATTTCTTATTCTGGAGAAATCTCCCCTAAAGTAAAATTCATTTGGGAAAAATCAGGCGACTATATAAACTATATAACACTTATCACAAAGGACAAAGACTTCAAAGAAATTTTACATACAAAAGATACAACGGATAATTCTGTTATACTTGAATCCTTACAAGATGGAGTCTATTTTTGGAAAGTCATTGGAAATTCCAAAGAAGGAAATGCAAAAATAGAATCAGAGATTAATTCTTTTTCTATTCTACGCCAAGAAAAAATCACCCTACTCGCTCCCGATAATAAATTCGAAGCCGAGCAAGAACAAATAGAAATTCAGTGGTCTAAAAATCCACTCACGCAAAATTATTTAGTAGATATTTCATCTACTTTTAATTTTGCAAATCCAACCAAGCTAGAGGCAAATACAAATTTGCTTCAAATAAAAACATTAAAAGCGGGAAAGTATTTTTGGAGAGTAAAAGGATTTTCCGAAGATCCTCGCATTGTTCCAAGTAGCATTCGAGAGTTTACTATTTTACCTCAACCAAATCTAGTCATTCTCTATCCGGAGAAAGAAGAGAATATTGATGTTTCCGATTTAGAAAAATTAGAACTAAAATGGGAAAAAATTTTACAAGCTAATTCTTATCAAATTAAAATCACAAACAATCTTAAGAATAAAATTATTTTAGAAAAAGAAACCAAAGAGTCTAAATTTACAATTCAAGATATTTCTATCTTCAAGAAGGGCAAATATACATTTACCTTAACAGCTAACTTACAAAAAAAATCAGGTGAAATCTATTCGAAGTCGATCAATCATCCTTTTCAAATATCTTT
>JANYCR010000284.1 GCA_025360185.1 Leptospiraceae bacterium
TATTTCATTTTTTTGATTGGGATAATGCAGCGTATAATATTTATTATTCACTATCTCAGTTGAAACGACGAATAAGTGCGCGTAAGGCTAGAATAGAGATAGAAAAGAATTCGAAACTGACTCCTTTACTCGAAGCCTATGATCCTAAAACAATGACTAAGGATAAAAGGAATTTTTCCACTTATTTAATTCAAAGACATATTCTACAACTAGAAAAAGATTGTCCTGAAATATTCGAGCATGAATTGGATCTGGATACGGTTGACTACTGGAGAGTCAGGAGAGAAGGTAGTGGCATCTGGAAATATGTCGGACTTTTAATTTGGGTTGTTTCTAGTTATTATGGAATTCACAGTGAAGGGATGATTTACAAAACTCTTTTGTTTAGTCTTGCTTTTCTTTTTATGCCTCCTATTTTGTATATGTTTTCCGTTGATTACATTCTCTTCTATGAAAAGATAATTTATTTTATAAGGGTAGAGAAAGTAAAAGAAAAGACGGCTATTCTCGGGCTAATTCTTTCTTTGGTCTTTGTAGAAACTTTTGCATTAACTTCTATGATTGAGATTAATTTAAAAGAATCTTTCTTTGTCTTTCTGCGCGTTCTTGTATTCTTACTTTTATCCTCTCCGGTTATAGAATCCATAATTCATTTTCTATTTAATATTTATTCAAGATTGGAAAGCTTTATTCAACCACCCAGGGTTGAATTTTGGTATGCCGGCTACTTCGTATTATTCGTTTTTAGTGTGATTTTTCAAATTGAAAATTCTTCTAGGTTTGAAGTTGCACTTTTAGTCTGGGTAGTGCTTGGATTTTATTCTTTAAGTGAAAGGAAAAATAAGGATGACTTTTTTGGCGAGGTTTATACTACCCTACTTTTATCCCCCTTAGCGGCTTATTTTCTTTTGGCTCTTTTCGGATTGAAGGATTTTACTTTAATGGCGAATTCCATAATGTTCATGATTGCATTTTCGAATTTTGGAGATTATTTAGAAGAGAAAAGAAAGAAGACCCCAAGATTTCTTGTGGGGGCTATGATAGGAATTGCAATCGTTTCTTGTTTCATTACAAATCCATTTCCTTCACTCGATATTGTTCACAAAATATTTTTATTCGTAACTCTATTCTTTGGTTATTGTAGTTTGACTTTAAAACACGAATGGATAGATGAGCGTTGGATATTCGTTTGGATTATAATCACATTTGTCGGTATCTGTGCTTCTACACTACTACGTTCTTTTTGGTTTGGAAATCCTGGCATATTTGCTGTTTTGTGCCAGCTAATACTGATTAACCTTTGGATGACGGTCAATCAAATCTACTATATCTGGAAGGGTAAAAAACTATTCGGCTGACAATGACTCAAAAACCAAATTTTATTCTGTAGACTTATATGCAACTTCTTCACCCTTTGCGGTTAATACGAGTTCATCTCCGACTTGTTGCATTAGCCCATAACCCATGAGAGCGTGCCAGGCATTTCGAATTTCCACAACATCAAGTCCCCAGCTTTTAATTGTATCCATTACGATTCGTTTGTGGAGTTTTCCGTTTGCTTGAATATTATTTTCTTTGAAAATGTTTAGAATTTTTTCTGCTGTGTTCATGAAATAATAAGTATTTTGCCTCTCAGTTCCTGTCATTCTTAATTTGGGTAAAGTAAATAGAAATAAAAAATACCCCGATACCGACAGAATAGAAAAGTCCCGTTGCACCAATGTTCATCCATAGAATTCCAGCGATAGACCTTGCGAATAAAGCATTTCGGATGCAATATTAGTAAACAAACTGACAAGAGATAGAATCTAGACTGAGCGCATAATCATAAGTATTTACTTCCTTAAATATGTTTCGCGAGAAGATAACCAGATGTTACCGCGAGAAGGCAGAGACTCAAGTTTAAGAATACATTTAAAATAGCAGAAAGAAATTTTGCCTGCAAGAATAAATTCATGGTTTCCAAACTGAACGAAGAAAATGTAGTGAAGCCACCCAAAAAGCCAATGAAAACTAATTGTCTAAAAATTGGGATCGTATCAAGCCTATTTTCATTGAGCGAAAACAAGATTCCGATAATACAAGACCCTATTACATTTACGGCTAATGTCCCATGCGGAAAATGAATTCCGAAAACTTGATTTACTGCATTGGATAAAAAAAAGCGAATGACACTTCCAAGTCCGCCACCTAAAAACACAAATAGATATTGCATAAATTAGATTCTCTCAAACGATTACTTTAACAAGCAAGATTTTTTTAAAATATTATATAGAGAGAGTAAAGTTGAAAGTTATTAAATCAGAAGACGAGGTGAAATTATTCGTTGCAAACTTCTTAAAGAAGAATATCTTGTTTAGGCATGGAATTTTTCGAAGCGATGTGGAAAAACAATTGATGAAGAAGATGCGTCGTTTTGGAGCAGGTGTTGTTTAGCGATAATTTTAAATTTATATCGTTTCTAGATGAATTCGAAAAAATTGTTGAAAACTTTCCTGACTCGACTGCCATCTCCACTGAAAGAGAAAAAATTTCGTACCGTGAGTTAAATAAGAGAGTAATTAAAATTAGCCAATTCTTATCCGAGAAGGGATTAACGAGCGAAGATGTAGTAATTCTCTGGATGGAAAAATCTCCTGAATACATTGAATGCCTGTTAGCCGTTTGGCGCATAGGTGCAGTATATCTTCCGTTAGATGCGAAGACTCCTATAGAGCGTGCGCATTGGATTTCGAAAGATGCAAATGCTAAGGCAGTGATCACAGACAATGAATTATTACTGAAATATGGATTTGATGAAACGGGAACAGGTAACAGCAAAGACAATAAAGCACCTATTATTCTCGATTTCAAAGACTTGCGGCTACTTGCTAAATCTAAAGAGCAAAGGAAAGATCACAATGAGCCTATACTTCAAGCAGATGATACCGCATATATTATATATACCTCAGGCTCAACTGGAAATCCCAAAGGCGTAGTCATACCTCATGCGGGAATTATAAATTTTTTAAAAGAGCAAACAAAAGTATTTCAAGTCAATTCTAAAAGTAAAATCTTACAATATCTATCAGTTGGATTTGATGCATCTCTCTCTGAAATAGGTATATCACTATTATCCGGAGGAGAGATTCGGATTGAACAAGAAGAAAAAATAAAAAATGCTGACACCTTAATTAAAATTTTATCGAAGCAAGAGATAACACATATTTGCCTGCCTCCATCCTTACTACCGATTCTTGATATCGAAAAAATTCCATTTAGCTTAGAAACAATTATTATCGGCGGAGAAGTTTGCCCTGTGGAGACAGTGAGAGAATGGGCAAATAAATTTCGCGTTGTAAATGTTTATGGACCCACGGAGGCGACGGTTTGTTCCAGTTTTATAGTATGTGAGCCAAATTGGAGTAAACCGCTAATTGGAAATCCGATACCAAATAGGGAATTCCATATTCTGGATGAAAATTTAATCCCAGTCAAACAAGGTGAGTCGGGCGAATTATATTTGAGTGGGGTAGGGTTAGCAAAAAAATATTTGAATCAAGAGAAATTGACCGAGGAAAAATTTATTTTTCTAAACGGGGTTCGACTTTATAAGACAGATGATCTAGTTGTTTGTCATAGTAAGGGAGAAATTGAATTTCTCGGAAGAATGGATAGGCAGTTTAAGCTGAGAGGAAATTTAATTGAACCATATGAAATAGAACAACTATTATCCGCTTATTCAAAAGTATCTTTCGCTCACGTAATGAAGCAAACGCTAACGCGAGAAATTTTAGTAGCTTATTTAGTAGTAAATGAAAATTCTAAAGAGTCAGCGATTCAACCAATCAAGGAATATTTGAAGAAAAGACTTCCTTATTGGATGGTGCCGGATCGGTTCGTATTCTTAGAAAAAATTCCAATAAATTTCAATGAAAAATTCGATGTAAAATCCCTATCATTGATAGCAACAAAGCGCCCTGCTTATCTTACCTCTTATAAAGAGCCTCGCACAGAAATGGAGCGCAAACTTTGTAGTATCTTTTCCGAATTGCTTTGTATAGAGCCTATCGGAGTTGAGGACGATTTTTTTCTATTAGGCGGGGACTCTATTTCTACGATTTCTATTTTGACCCAGTGTAGTCTACTTGGTATTAGCCTTTCTGCAGAAAAGTTTATACGAAATCCAACGGTGGTAGGAGTTTTAGAAGGTAATCAAAATGAAGCAGTGAATACTTTTAATGTAAATTCCTTAGAAAAGGAAGCCTTACTTGGTTTAGACTTGATGCAGGCAATCCAAAGTGCAAGCTTAGTAGAGAATAATTTTTGTAAAATTCTAATGACTGGTGTGACGGGTTTTTTGGGATCTAGAATTTTATTTGAACTAAGCCAAAATTTCGAGACTGAGATTTATTGTATCGTGAGAAATATTTCTACTTCTGACCCAAAAAAGAAAATTGAAAATGTATTGAGTAAGCAAGGAGTTCAAATATCGAATTGGGAAAGGATATTTTTTTTAGAAGGAGATATTTCTAGACCTAGACTAGGTATCTCCGAGTTTCATTGGGATTACCTTGCAAGTAAGATAGATTCAGTGTTTCATTTTGCAGCAGAGGTAAATTTATTATTGCCATATGAAAATCTTAGAGCGGCAAATATTGATTCGACTCGAGAGTTATTAAAATTTTGTAATACGAGGACAAGAAAATACCTTCACTATGCCTCTACTCTCTCTGTATTTGTATCTTCAGATGATCCTAGAAATATCTTCTATGAAAAAGATGAACTAGATACAATGAAAGAAGTATATGGTGGTTATGCGCAAACAAAATGGGTAAGTGAGAAAATTTTACTAAATGCAAAAAAGGCTGGGTTTGATTCAATTTCTATTTATCGCTTTGGACTCATTACAGGCGAATCGACTTTAGGCTTTGGAAAAGTAGAAGACTTTTTCTTACAATTTTTAAAAAGTATCCTAACTCTAAAATGTATACCTATAATGAATGGGCTTGAAATGAAAGTGGATATCACTCCTGTTGACTTAGCGGCTAAGGCTTGTATTGCGATTTCTCAAAGTGCGGGTAATAATACATTTCACATTGCTAATCCAAATCCTCTTCTTCTTTCTGATTTACTTTTTATTTTAAATGAATTAGGAATTCAGATTGCCGAAATTTCTATTGAAAAGTTTACTCAGAAATATAATTTTTCAGGCTTTCAAAATTTTTATTTTTATTTATCCATTTCTCGTTTGATACTTGATAAGAAAGCGTTTACTAACGTTAGTCCGCTTGATTTATTTCAAGCGACTGGAAGTAAATTTGATTTTACCAACACTCAAAAAATTTTACCCAGTTATTTCTTGGAATTCCCTCTCCCGAATAAGGATTTAATTTATAAATACCTTGAGCAGCTTGAGTGGAGGAACTTCATTTAGATTCCATTACAAGAAATTATTTTGGGCGCCTCATGGCTAATTGCTGTTATCCAAATTTTTACTTTTTTAGGAATTCTTTTCTGCTTAAAGCCATGACCCGGCTCGCCCTTTTACTCGCGAAAAGATGCTCGTAACCGGTTGATCCGTGGCGCTAGTCATTGTGAGAATTTTTATTAAATTGGTTTGTTTTTTCCTAAAATGTCGCACATCAATAAAGTTTTGAAGCCTAGTTAAGTATGAGAATGTTTACCCAGAAAAATCAATATAATCCTTGCTTAGATATGTATGAACCTTGCACTCGATCTACATTACTTATTCCTGCGCAACATATCAGTTTA
>JANYCR010000293.1 GCA_025360185.1 Leptospiraceae bacterium
TCTTTAAGTCTCTCTTTGTATTTCGCCGTTAATTCTTCTATCTCGGATTCTGAAAAGTGCATTTGGTATCTCCTTTTTTACTACTTTTCTATTCTCCTCATTTTGTACAAATTTTTTACCTACTTCTTACAGGTTGACCCCACCTAGAGATTCCCTTGAGAAAATTTCGGGAGTGACACTCTAAATTATAATTGAATTTCTAACATCGAACTCACGTTAATAATATGACTGAAAATCTATACAATCTGGCAATGAAAAACGCTTTTATATTTGGAAAATAATACTTGACAGTGTAACGGAATACTGTTACATATATTTAGATGGCACAGTATATAGCTTACGAAGGGAAGATATTTACTATCGAGTGGTATTTCACAGATAAAAATAAAAGTCCCTCTAAAGATTATTTTCAAGATTTAGATTTATCGCAAAAGAAGAAGTCAATGAACTTATTTCAATTAATGGGCGAAGTAGGGAAAATTCTAAACATAGAGAAATTTAGAAATGAGGGTAATGGCATTTATGCGTTTAAACCACAACCTGACAGATTTCTTTGCTTCTTTACGAAAGATAATAAGATAATTATTACGAATGGTTTTTTGAAGAGGAGTGATAAGTTACCGGAAAGCGAAAAAGAAAAAGCGTTACGTTTTAAAAAAGATTATAATGACAGAACAGAAAAAAATGTATATTACAAGGAATTAGATGATGAAGAAACCTATTAAGAAAAAGAAAATATCCACTTATGAAGAAATGATTTCAAATCCTAAAGTAAAGAAAGACTTAGATACTGGGTATAAAGAACTTGTTATTTCCGAGCTAGTTCTAGCATTAATGCAGGAAGACCATGTCTCTGTTCGTATGCTTGCAAAGGAAGCAGGTCTTTCCCCTACTACTATTCAGGAATTAAAAACGAAAAATAAACTTCCTAATATGAAAACCTTTTTTAAAATCATGGATCATTTTAATTTGAAAGTAACGATTCAAAAAGAGAACGGGCAGATAATGGCGGTTATCTGAATATTTTGATATTCACAAAAATTCATTCTTCTCAGTAAAATGGATTACCGGAATACAAAAAGGAACATCGCCATAGATTTGCGGCTTTCCTTTTTCATCTAGCTCTTCGACTTGCAAGTAATAGCCATTATCCGGTATGCGAAGTAAATTTAGATTGGATTTGTTTTTTTCTATTGTAATTTTTAGGTCGGTAATAGGCTTTCGGTTTTTGTCTAGCACTGTCCATTTTTGAAGGAGAGTTTTCTTTGAAGTAGAATTATCTAGGAATGCGTCGAGTTCAATTCCATCTGCGCCTGCTAAAACCCAAATTGTTTTTCCTTTGAAAATGTGATACAGGTTCTTTGCCTCCCCCCGATTGTGCTCATAGGCTAGTAGTTGATAGGAATTTAATTTTCCCTGTCTGAATTCTGGTAACCTACCCTGTCGCACTACTTGAAAGATCGAATGAAGAAGCGTGAATAAAATCAGAATAATCATTGTTACCCGTATTTTATAATCTGCACCTAACTTTATTTTTTCTTTGAACCCGATAAATAATACAAACAGAACTACAAATCCACCATCCGACTGAACAATATGATAGCCAAAGCTCAAAGAAAGGATAAATAGAATTAGTAATAATATATTTTCTCGAATCGACACCGCGATTGTCAAATAGAGCATAATTATAATTAACCCTACAATTCCAATTTCACTTAGAGTTCCCATAAATAAAGAAGGGTTATCTATTTTATTTTCAGGAATAAAAAGTCCAAGAGTTGGATCTTTTAGATTTACAATAAAACTCCCTACTCCATCTCCAAAGATAGGATTCTGCAAAAAAATTTTCCAGGCAGCCAAGTTAAAATAATAACGCTGCAGGTCTACGGCAAGGAATGGATTGTCTCCCGCTTGAACCATAGAAATAAACTTTACAGGGATTTGTAATAGCGTATCGAATGTAGAATCCGCTGTTCTAGGAATCTGATAGAGGATAATTAGAAATATCCCGAAAGTTACAGTAATCCATAAGCGGTTTATTCGGGGAAATCTCTCCTTGTTTTCTTTCCAAGTAGAATATAGAAGAAAGGCAATTCCTACAAGAAGTAATAACCAAAATCCCCTGCCCTGATACGGAGCCAGGAGAAATTGAATTGCGATTATTGAAAAGAGAAGAAAATACTTTTTCTTCAAAAGTAAATCTCTATAAAATATAAAGCAAAGAATGGGAACAATCCATGTCGAACTTCCTGAATCACGAAAAAGTCCCATGACTCGATTTGCTTCTAGGGATAAATTCGTATTAGTCGTAAGGAAATTTCGATTCCAGAAAATTTGTAAAAGCATGATTCCAAGATTCATTCCTAAACCAATAAGTGCCCCAAGTTTCCAATCCTTTCTAATTTCTGTTTTATCTTCTTCGCGTAATTCTTCTGAATAAAAATAAAGCAATGGGAACAGTAAATGCGTAATAGTTTCCATGCTGAGCGCAAACGCTTCCTTAGACGAAACTCCTTTCACATACATCGTTTCTAAAATTCCAAACCCTTTTAAGTAAGGCGCATTGAAATAAATTAGAAACCTGCCTAAAGTTAGAATAAGTAAAAATAAGATTAAAAAAAGAGTCGTTGGAAGAATAGTAAATTTGTCATGGTGAGGCTCTCGAATCCATGACTTTATTGAGTAAAGTCGCCCTTCGAGAGCCTCAGGGCGACAATTCTTCAACGGGTCAAATAATGAATTTTTAAAAAGAGGTAAATAATTAGTATTCGCACTTTGCAAATATGTTTTTCTATTTCGTAAATAAGTAATAGTTTCCCTTACTAAATTTCCAAACACTCCTCCTAAAAAAACTCCCATAAGAGTAATAAAAGGACTTTGCATTCCTGAAATTGGCGCGACTCGAACTAGTAATAGAGCGCAGATAATTGTAGTTATGCGCCCAAAGCGAGAATGAATCAAGTAAGATGCGAATGGAATTACAAATTGAATTCCGAGTGTGGTATAAAATTCTGTTTTTGGAAACGGATGGCTGAATCGAAAGAATACGGTGAAGTAGTATCCGATAAAACTTAAAAGTCCGAGTATTAAAATCCTTTTCATAGTTTATGAAGTTTTACAATGTTCGACCGTAAAGATTTGCCTGCTTTCAAAATTACAGTTTGTTTTTCATATCCTTCTTTGGAAATAAAAAACGTATACTCTTTTTCCTCTAAAAGCATTTTTACAAAAATTCCATTTTCAGAGTTACTTGTAAAATTTTCTTCTTCATGAAGAATAATTCCTTCTGTATCTACTTTTGCGCTGACCGGGTTTCCGAGTTCATCTTCAATTTTTAAAATAACTTTATTTCCGTGAAAAAATTCATAGAGTAAATTTTCCCAAACTCCTTTGAATCCTTTCATGATTGCAGGCACTATTTTATAATCCACATTTTGATGAGAAGATTCCGCAATAAATGCGTTAGTTCCAAACTCATGGTAATAATAATCTTGATCAGTTCCATCTACAGGGTATAGATTTTTTCTAAGTGCAAATTCTTTTCCAAGGCGAACAGATTTTGCAGACTTGATTAACCGCATTCCCAGATTCTTTACATAGTCCGGCTCAGGGTTAGATACATTTTCAATCGTATAAGGAAAAAGAATTGCGACAGCATAAGAATGAAAACTCATCGCAAATAAAAATCTTTCACGATTAGCAAGACTCATCATCGCTTGTGTCTCTGGCTCTGATCCAGCAGTTGGTCCACGATAAAAAGCATGATTTGTATTTCCAGAAGATGCAGTCTTATAACCGGAATTCCATTCGAACGGATAATTGCGATTAAGATCTACTCCGCGGCTACGGTTATTTTCCCGCATGTCCTCCGGCAAATAGCCATTCTTCCTTCCCATATCAACCGACTGATTCCAGAAAAAATAACTCCCATCTGGATTTACCATCGGAACAATCCAAACTGCAATATTTTCAAGATAAGACTCATACTTTTCATAATCATCAAGCAGGTGATAAATAATATCATAACAATGCTCGGTAGAAATCAATTCATTTGCATGATGTGCGCCTGTGAATAGAATCGGAATTTTATACTCTGAATTTTTTGGGGAAGTAATTCGAATTGCAGGAATCACTCTTCCCAGCCTTGTTTTTCCTAACTCAAAATAACTTACCTTATCGGGGAATTTTTCTGCCAATGCTTTGAGGTATATTTTATTTAGCCTCTGATCTTTGTATCCAGATCGCAAATCATCTAAGTCTTTGAACTTCCTCTTCATACGAGATTCAAAACTTATATCATAGTATTTAAACGGGGCAGATTTTAAAAAACTTTCATACGGAATATTGGTTTTTTCTAATGCTTTCATTTCCGATTTATTCAGGAGATAAACAGTATAATTCTTTCCCTTAAATGTAGAATCCGGCATAGAAGAAAAGAATTTCTTAACTACCTTCTTAAATTTCTTGTGATATTTATTTGGAATTTTATAAGGGACTAATTCTTTATTATCGTAAACAGGAATATTTGGATACCGAATTTCTTGTGATAATAGACTACAAGAGAAAAAAAAATGAATGCTGATAAATATAAGTAAACTATCTTT
>JANYCR010000376.1 GCA_025360185.1 Leptospiraceae bacterium
AGCGGGATATTCCTTAGAATTGTTGCAGAGGCTGCCTTTGAAAATTATATCACAGGCAAACAACCATTAGACAAAATCACACCATTCTGGCGAATCATAGAAGAGAATTCTCCGCTTGCTAAAAAGTTAACATTCGGCGAAGATTTCATCCATCAAATGCGAAAACGAGAGCTTGGGAACTAGATTGCGCCTAATCGTTCTTAATCGTTTCGACTGGATCCAGGTTCGCTGCCCAGCGTGCAGGAAAGTATCCAGCGAGACCGGAAAGAATTGTAGCGGCAGTTGTTACCATAAATATAAACGAAATATCAATGTCTACAGGCAAATGATCAAAATAGTAAATGTCTTTTGGAACAAGTATAACATTCTTCCAGTCCTTGTAAATTAAATGACCTACCGAATTAATACTAGCGCCAAGACCATCAATGATGGACTCTAAATTATTTGCGTAGTAAATACCGATTATCCCCCCGATGACAGAGGCAAATAGACCAATGATCATAGAATTTAAAGTAAAGATTAATAAAATGGAAGAAGAAGGAAGTCCGAGTGCTTTTAAAGTTCCAATTGATTTTCTTTTGGAGCGCACGAGAGAATATACAGTTGCAACCATTCCAAGAGCGGCTAACACAATAAATAAAAATACTATATTAGAAATGATAGTCTTTTCCATTCGAAGTGCGCCGAGAAAATTTGCTTGCTCTTCTGCAATAGTTCTAACGGAAAAATAAGACCCCGCTGTAATAGTACTATCAAAATCTGAAGAGCCAATGGTTTGTAAAATCAATTGTTTACAATATTGCAAATCATCTAACGATTTGACTTTAACCGTAATTTGATTTACGGAGTTTTTCATTTTAAAAAACTTTTGAGCAGTAGGAAGGGACATGAAGATAAATTTAGAATCATAATTATAATAGCCTGTTTTAAAAAGCCCTGTCACTGTGAACGAAGAAATATTTAGCTCAACACCGCGGCTAACATTAAAACTACCGCTTGGAACAGCGAGAGTAATGCCTCGACCTAAATTATAATTATACAGAAGCGACATTTCTTTCCCAATCACGACAAGATTTTTGGTATTCAAATCTTTTATATCTTCTCGATTGTAATATTCCAATTTTGGAAAATTTGGAACTTGGTTTTGCACAAGTTCATCTTCGCTCGTGATCGGCACGGCACGGATCATCACAGGCACAAAAGTATTATTATTTTGTAAAAGTCCGTGACTTGTAATATTTCCCTGCATGGAAATAATTTTTTCTTTAAGAATTGGATTTTGCAAAAGCAATTCAACCATTCTTTCATATTTCTGAATCTCGCCACTGCCCTGTGTGTTCTCAATTGTGATATGAGGACCACCACTCCAAAGAGATTCTTTCACCTGACGTTGAAACCCATTAAAAATCGACAATACAACGATTAAGAGTGAAACTCCGACCATCATGACGATAAAAGAAAGTCTAGACTTAAGGGATAAAAGACCAAATACCCGCGAGCCGCGAATATAACGAAAGGTAATCAGGGAAATAATGTTCATCGAATTACAGATTTTATTAAATTACTACGCTGTCAATGCAATCACTCTTCTTTCAAAGCCTGTTTTTCTGTAAATCGCATGATTAGAATAGATGCGAAAAATAAAACGATTAGAGGAGCAAAAAGCATCATCATAGAAAATACATCGGGACCGGGAGAAAGGATTGCAGAAAATACAGAGAGGATAACAAGAGTTTCGCGCCATTTCGCAAGAAGGAAATTAGAACTAACAAATCCCAATCGACCCAGTAGGATCAAGACAACAGGAAGTTCAAAGCTAAGACCAAAAATTAAATGGATATTAAAAAACACATCGTAGTATTCATCTATTGGCAGCTTGGTATCAATATCCGGAGGCTGAAACATGACAAGAAAGACTCTTAAAAAATTTTCAAAAACAGTAAACCAACAAAGTGCAAGACCACTCCAAAAAAGTAGAGTCGCAAAAACTATCATGAATTTACCGTAGCGCTCCAGGCTTACATCCACAGCAGGTGCAATGAAGCCCCAAAGAATATAAAGAAGAAGCGGAACACTAAAAAGTATAGCAAGAACAAACGAAGTCTTGAGGTAAATCAGCATTGGCGCCATAAGCTTAATCTGGTAAAAAGTAGCATTTGCCCCGAGAACTTTTTTATAGGGAGAGGCAAATATTGTATGCACCTCAGAACCAAAGAACATAAATCCAATTGTGAAGACAGTAACGATAAGGATACAGTGAATTAGCCGCTGACGAAGCTCTTCGAGATGATCTCCGAGACTCATATATTTTTCTCTTCCATCGGCGGGGATAACTTCATCTAGCCCCTCTGTCGAGAGAGGAAGATTTGATTTTATTGGAACAATTTCACTGGAAGGTGAAATGGATTTCTTTGCTTTGAGGCGAGTCTTCTTAGACGTCTTTGATTTTGCTACCATTTACTTAGGACTTTTTGCCTGCCTTCTTTTTTACAACTGGCTCTTCTTCTTTAAATGCCGGTGTTGCAGGGGGTGGTTCCGGCTCATCACTAGTTGCACTGGAAAGTGATTTTTTAAATTCCTTAATTCCACTTCCTAAGTCTTTCGCGAGAGAGGGAAGTTTTTTACCTCCGAAAAGTAATAAGGCAAGTAAAAGGATAAAAGCAATTTCCCAGGGACCGAGATTAAATATTGCGAGTGGTGGTAACATAATAACTCCTTGCGTAATTCACGCGTATTTACTAAATACGAAACTCTAATGTTAGTTTTATAAGCCTAAACGAGAAGTCAATGAATTCTCAGGTCACGGGGCAAAATCAAAAGATAATAAATGGGTTGACCAGGTAAGAAAAAGAACTTTGTTTTAAAATTTAGGA
The DNA here is from genome assembly GCA_025360185.1 of Leptospiraceae bacterium. Lineage (GTDB taxonomy): Bacteria > Spirochaetota > Leptospiria > Leptospirales > Leptospiraceae > UBA2033. Next base: position 2,874 of record JANYCR010000376.1, read on the forward strand.
AAGGTAAAATATGAACCCATCTGATTTTCTAATCTATTTATTTCTATTTGGTGTCGGTAGTCTCTGTGGATTAATTACTTGCGCTATCGTGGGAGTTTTCAATCACTGGGTGATAAATTCTATTTTCTCAGAATCTCTATTTCGAAATTTAGTCAGTCTATTTTTAATTTTAATTTTTTCATTTCTCGGATCTATGATAGGTTTTGTAGGCATACTCGGATTTGCCGCCGATGAAAACGCAGGTGACATTTTTCCTTACTATTTAACCATAGCCTTCCTAATCGCAATTCTTTGCACAACCGGTTATTATTTTTTAAGACTTAGGTAGGGATTGTTTTTTAACGCAGTAATTTTTGTATTGGTATTCTGGGCGTTACGCGGTTATTTCGTATTTGGCGCATCCTTCGCATGATTGCTTTCCTTTATCGCCTATCGCGTCGGGCTTATATCCGCCCTTACGCTTGACGCACACCATCAGCCGAGCTATGGTCGCGAACTGCTGCGACTACCCCTGCATCCGTCTCTGTCGCTCGAATAGGTGGTAATCTTTAAAATTTCCTCTTATCCAAATGATAAGTCAAAGCCATCGAGATACAAAGTTTTAATTTTTCAGTTGAAATTTTATCTTTCGTTTTAAAAAGAATAGCGCGGTTTCCTTCGTATTCAAACTCATCGCGAAACATTTCCCTAAATGTATCAATGAGTGTAGTCTGGCAATTGAAATACATCGCATAATCATACTTACCCGACTTTACCTTATCGATTCGAATTGTCGTTCCTGCTTTCGTTTGCGAAGTTAAATAACTAGGCTGTCCCCATTTCAAAGTCTCTTCTAATTCTCCGACAGTCTTTGTTTTATTTGCAACTTCAAATATGAATTTACGTAACAAAAGCAATTTAGTTTTAATTTCATGCGGGTAATCTTGAAATACCGCAAATACGTCGGGACGTTTGAATTTAGGCTCGGTGGATGAGGGCATTAAAGGAATCAATCTTTTAGAGAATAAGACTATGACTTTCGAAATCTTTCCATAATAGATTTCTCCGTAGCATCTACGCTACCGTCTGCACTAGCTAATTTCTCACAGCATTTAATAATGAATGCATTTTTCTCTTTGTCGAGATTTACAATACCATTTACTAATCCAGTTATCTTTGCTTCACTTTCTAGGGCTGCTCTAACATTTGCCATTATCTCGCCGAATCTCCCTTTGTATTGAAATGCTTCCTGCCAATGAACTGAATCTAGGATTTTTTCTAAACTTTCTGTTTCAGTGATTTTGATTTTTCCATCAGCGTAGGTAACTAAGAGCAAAGCTTCGATTAGCCGCTCTTGGGTATCACTGTCCTGCATTTCGATCTGCTTTTTGATTGTATCGTCTTTAAAAAAATTAAACATAGGGCTTATATTTTTCTAGTCTTTCTAAAAGTAAATCCTTTTTATGCTCAAATTCTCAGTAGTATTGTTTTTTTCTATTCTGCTCGCAATCCCTACAAATATTTTGTATGCTGGCTGGATTATAGCGAACGATAAAGTCTATATAGCGCTTTCTCTTACCACAATGGATACAAGATTTCTTTTTCTCTAAAATAATTTTTCCAAAGAACGACAATGCCTTATCGAATCCGCGTTGCTTAAGAGGGTTTATTTTTCCATCGCGGCTAATGGCTATAGTATTTGCTAAGTTAGCATACGCCTTCTCGGTTAAAGGTTTCTCGCCTCGTTTTTTTCGCCTTTTATTAAGTTCTTTGAATGATTTGTCAAAATTTTTAAGTTTTCTTTTCATCGACTCTCTCTATTCTCATTTTGTTACGGGCTATTAATTTTTGAGTTAGCACTGAAGGCTTCGTGTTAGCGATCAACTGGATGAATGGGGATAATCTTCATCATCCCCATTCAGGAAGGCGAGCGCGGCGGTGGTTCGACTCAGCTCACCAACCGAAGCCTTGTCGGGTAGCAATACTAAAATGTCCAGATGGTGAGCGGAGTCGAACCATCGCAACACCCAAATACAAATCCTGCTAATCCTAACATCCTTGAATCCTGGTCAATCCTGAATCACCGCCATCGAATACTCAGAAATAGCCTCGCGTCTTTGTTCGGCGAAATCCTTGTGAAACCAGAGATCTTGGGTTTTTTGGGCAGTCTTACGGTTGTTGAGAATAATTTTCGTCATACATTCGTCTACGGCGAATTTCATTGCTTCCTTGCCTGTCTCCCCTAAACCTTTATTTCTTTTCTTCCTGACCATCTCTCCGCCGTTTTTACGGATACGATCCATGAGCTTGTCGTATTCCTTATCGTCGATGCAGAAGATAGTTTCTTTTTTACCTTCTTTCCACTTTACATCTACCTCAAAAAGAGGAGCAGCGGAAATATGAATCACACCAAAATCAAATAGTTCAGGCCAATATTCATAGAAAAAAGAAAGCATGAGAGAGCGAATCGCATAACCATCAAAATCCGCATCAGTGATGATACTTACCTTTTCATAATTCAGTTCTTTCGGGTCTTTGAGTTTTTCATTGATCGGCAAACCAAGAATAGCTACAATATTTTTCATTTCTTCGTTCGCAAGTGCTTTTGCCAAACTCATTCCTTTACAGTTTAGAGGTTTACCGCGTAATGGGAATAAGCCGTGAAGCTTTGGATTTCTAGCCGGACGTAAGCCCGCGATAGCAGAATCCCCTTCCGCCACAAATAAAACTCTACCCGCATCACTTGTCTTTCCAGTTGGTTGCATGAGTTTGGGTATATTGTTCTTAGATGCTTTGCGAAGTCCTTTCTGTGCATCTTCCAACTCTTTCATTTGCGTTCTCTTTTCCATCTGCATCTTGACTTCTTCTAGCAGGTCGGTCTTCTTAATTAACTTATCAAGACTTTTATCAATCGCGCTTCGCATCTCTTCGTTTAAGTCGTTAATCAAATAAGATTTATCCTGTGATTTAAAACGTGGATTTAAAATTCTTAAATTCACATACATATGAAAACAATTTCTTACATCGTTTCGAGTAGATTGAGTTTTTAGTTTTTTTTCTAGCGCCATGATTTGGCTTTTCTTTCGAACTTCATCGCAAAGTCTATTTTCTAGATACTCAATTGCCGATCCGCCTTGCACCGCAAAATTAGAATTAACCCACGTTAGAGTTTTATTTTGCCCAATCACAAAATACGTCTCGAGGTTAATCTGAGAAGCCGCATTCGGGTCTTTGTATTCCATCTTGTAATAAGTCAAATCGGAGTTTAGAAAAATCTCTTCCATCCCTTTCTTAAATTTGAATTTATCTGATTTGTTTTTATGATGAAATTGAACTTCAAGTCCAGGATTTGTCATCGCAATGTCTTGCAAGTATTGGCGCATCAAATCAGGATTATACTTTGTATCTAGCTTATTAAAATACTTTGGCTCTAATTCAAACTCTACTGAAGTTCCGTGTTCTTCTCCGCATGATTTGATTGTTTCAATCATGAAAGTTTTTTCCATAAGAGGTTGTAATTGAGACAAATGATTATTAGTCAACAAAGCGCAATCTTTAAAAGATCCATGCTCATCATAATACAAAATTACTTTTTCAAAATCTTCTGGTGAAAATTTAAAAGTACGAATCATTTTTTTAACATCATCGTGAACACTAAAAAGTTTTTTGTAGGTCTGTCCTTTGTTGTTTGTCGTAACTCTGAAAAAGTTAGATACCATTCTCACCAAGGAAATACCTACTCCATTTTGTCCTGCCACATGATCTTGCTTGACTTGGTCATCAAAATTTTCTCCATACATTAAATGAAGAAAGACTCCCTCGGCATTTTTTGCAGGGATACCACGACCGTTATCCTCAACTGTTACTCTTCCACAATCTGCGGAGAGGCTGACAATGAGTTTAGTCATCTTTTGTCCTTCTTTGACAGTTTTATCATTTTGATTTTTACGATATTCATCAACGGCGTTCATACATGCCTCGTCGAGACATTTTAATTTTGCAGGAATATCATTCAACTCTTCGTGGCTAATTTCATAGTTACCCTTGGAATCTTTTTTGAAAAAATGTTGTTCGAACGTGGACATAGAATTTTGTCCAAGCCACATTCCAGTTCTCATTCGAACGTGTTCTACGTTGGATAATTTTTTAAAATTCCTTTCGCCTGATTCTTTTGCGTTAGGTTTATCTTTTATATTAGCACTCATTATTTGTCCCACTTGTTTTTAAGTTCGGTTAACTCATCAATCATAAATGTAGTAAGTTTAGCATCTTGCTTTGATAAAGCAGTAAACTCCGCAAACTTAATCTTTGCCTCATTAATCGCCTCTGTACATTTTCTTGCTTCTTCTAAAGTCATTCTATAAACTGGAATAGACGCTAACCACTCAAAGTATTTGAATTTCGCATTCTTCAATTGGTTTTCGAAGTCTTGCTTTGATTTAATTGTAACTACTTTCTGATTCCACTTCTCGTTAATAAAACGGATTAACTCAGAATTTCTATCAATCTTTTCTTGCTCAAGTCCTGCTAGTCTTTTGAATCTGCGGATAAGATGTGTTTTGCGGAAATCACAAAAACGTTTGATAATTTCTTCCGGCTTATGATTTTTCAATCTTCCTTCATGTGTGATAACGTTAAACGAAAGAGTGTCTAGGTTTTCTTTGCTGAAAAGTTCTTTGATTTCTTTTTCAGAAGGCTTTTCCCCTTTTTTATATACGAGTTCTATTCTGAAAGTCTGGCTAGATGAGTCTATGTATTCTTTTAGCCAGTTGTCTTTTCGTTCTATCAAATCTTCCAGAAGGTTTACAACTTTATCGCGATTCCAAGTTTGAGGTGCGTGAGTTAAATACAGACTTTCCCCTTCCCATTTGAATGCAAAGGTTGTATACATGATCTCGGAACCATTTTCATTAGTGGCTAATCGAACTTCTCCGCCATAGCCTTTATACCAGGGTTTAATTTTTTTAGCTTTCCCTGTTTTTAAATAAGCAATTTGAGACTCCACAATATCGGAAAGTTTATGTCCGGGGATAAAGCATCTAAACCCCGTAGCAATTCCCTGGATTTGATTTAAAAGAACAATTGGAACTTTTCCTACGAAATGGATTGGCTCATCTTCCGTCTCATCGTAATTTTTTACGTAATCAATGTCAGCAAGTCCTTCGAAAAATCCCAAATCTTTTACGAAGTCAGAGAGTTTAACCTCTGTATACCGCGGCGAAGCGATCGCATTTGGATCGAGGACATCTCCAAAGGTTCCTTCGCCGTGAACTAGAGGAATATTATTTGCAAATGTAAAGTCTTGCGCCATTGCAGAAAGAGCATCTTGGATAGACTTGTCTCCGTGCGGGTGGTATCCCATTGCCAAGCCGGCAACTTTTACTGTCTTAGTATGTCGATTGCGAGCATCTGAATTCCACATTGCCCATAAAATTCTTCTTTGCACCGGTTTGAGTCCATCAATCTCGTGAGGAATTGCACGGGAGTCACAAACATACCGAGAATACTTTCTCTGGTCATCATTTACCTGGTCTTCGAACAGCACTTTTGGGAAGTCTGGTCGGGTGGTTTCTTGTGTATTATTTTTCATCTTTTTTTGCGTTCGTATGTAATTCTATTCTGCTTGTCAAGCATTTTCGTAATTTTACACTGGTTAAACGAATATAAGTCCTCCATTTCGCAACGTCTGAATGTGGAAAAAACCCTAATTCTATTGACTCAAATGATACATAATTGTAAAAAATACTTTTTTCTATTTTTTTTTCTAATTCTTTGCTTTTCCTGCCAGACCATGGAATTAAGTGATGCCGAAAATAGAAAAATTCTGGAAATTTTTGTAGGAGATTATTATCAAAAAGCAAAGATTTTAAATACGAATAATTTTTTCGAGAAGCCTAGTTCTCACTATAAATACCTAGTGATTCGAACTGGAAATGCCGGAAGCCTTAAGGTAAAAGAAATTGATATTTCTTTTTACTCTTACACGAACAAATTTTTGGAAGATGTGAATAAACTTTTCTCTGAAAAAGCTCCAGCAAAATTTACAATCTATGAAAAAATAAAATATGGAGAAGCAAAACGAAGGAAAGGGTCTACCGATTTAGATGTTGAATATACCAATTTTTCGATTCGCCATTCGCAAAGCTCCGATCTTATTGGTGGGTTAGAAAAATTTATCAATCGCAAAATTGAAGCGCAGCAATTATTTCACGAAAAAGTAACCTATACAATCACTCCTGATGAAGGACTTTGGAAATTAGAAGAAACCGAACTTAAAGATGGTGAAGAAGCAATTCGTTGGAAGCATTATCCTTCAGGAACGCCAGCGCGTAATTACCCGTATACCGAATTCTCCCCAAATAAAAATACTTTGGAGTATTCGAGAATTTATGCGTTTGAAGATTATAGCTACAAGAAAATTTTCAAAGATATTCCATCTGGAAGTAAACTTTACAATAATAAAGAATTTATAATTTACTATTACCCGGGCGACAAGCTTGATCCACAGGAAGAAAATTTAATTTCTGCAAAGAATAACAAGCAATTGACTTTATTCAAAATGGATTTACCAATCATTATTTATAAAAAGAAAGAGAGCACAGTAGAATGAATCAAAGTATTAGAACACGTTTCGCTCCTTCCCCGAGCGGCTTCTTACATGTAGGCGGTGCAAGAACTGCGCTATTCAATTATCTATACGCAAAGGCAACAGGCGGAAAATTTCTTGTCCGCATTGAAGACACCGACCAAGATAGATCAACTGACTCCTCGATGAAAATTATTTTAGAGTCACTCGAATGGCTTGGACTGAATTGGGATGAAGGTCCAGGAGTAGGTGGTCCGCATGGTCCCTACAAACAATCAGAGCGTTTAGATATTTACAAAGAGCATACTGAGAAGCTACTTAAGAGTAACCACGCTTATCGTTGCTTTTGCACAACTGAATTACTCGAAGCAAAGAAAAAACAAGCAGAGGCAATGGGAATTCCAAATCTTTACGATGGAACTTGCTCAAGCATGACCGAAAAAGAAATCCAAGATAAATTAGATCAAAAGATTCCTTATTCGATTCGATTTAGAACTCCAGCAAAAAGTTTAATCGTAGACGATATTATCCAGGGAAAAGTAAAATTCGATACGAAACTTATCGGCGATTTTATCATTGTAAAATCAGATAGTTTTCCTGCATACAATTACGCAGTCGTAGTAGATGATCACCTTATGCAGATAACTCACGTTATCCGAGGAGTAGGTCATTTATCCAATACGCCAAGGCAGGTATTGATCTATGAAGCACTTGGTTACCCTTTACCAAAATACGCTCACGCATCCGAAATCGTGGGCGCCGATGGAAAAAAACTTTCTAAACGCGCAGGGGCTACTTCTATTTTGGCGTTCCGCGACTTGGGGTATACAGCAGAATGCTTTCGTAATTACATGGCGCTCCTCGGTTGGACTTCGGAAAGTGGACAAGAATATTTACCCCACGGAGAACTCGAAAAAGTATTTGATGTAGAAAGATGCTCAAAATCTCCATCCCTCTTTGATGTATTCAAAAAAGTAAAAGAAGAAGACAAAGAAAAGTTAGACTTCAACTCGTTGCCATTATCCGCACTAGCAGACCAACTCAATCCAAAGTCTAAACTCAATTGGCTTTCGAATAAATACATCCGCGACTCTGATATAAACAAGTTATGCGCTGAGGTAATTCCATTTATCAAAGAAAACAAAGGAATTCCAGAAGAAATTAAAAAGGAGGATAACACTACACTTCAATCTATTATTGAATCCGTTCGTGTTTATCTAGATAGACTTTCGCAAGCACCGGATTACATCTCTGAGTTTTTCAATAACGATATAGTAATCGAAAACGAAGACGCAAGAACGATTGCAACTACCGGAAATGCTGGGCTTGTTATAAAGACATTTCACAAACTACTTGCCTCTGAAAACCCATCTAACTCTGACGCCTACAAAGCGTTAATCGAAAAGACCGGAGCCGAGACAGGCGAAAAAGGAAAAAATCTCTATATGCCAATCCGCGTGGCTACTACTGGTAAAGCGCATGGTCTGGAACTTCCGATTTTGTTTAATCTTCTTGGTCAGGAGAAGTTGAAATATAGGATAGCAGTGATTTGCCGCGAGATTGGGTTGGGTATTTAAAGATTACCACTGTCTGAACTGTGATTTTTATGATTGATGTGATTGGAATGATTCAAAATAAACGATGAAAGCAAAGGTTGTAAAAACTATTTGGCGGGTACCTAAATATTTACCTTATGTTCAACCGGATTTAACAAATGAAATATTGGTTAATGCTGAAAAGCTAATAGGATATAAATTACCGAAAGAGTATGTGGAAATATTAAAAATTCAGAATGGTGGATACATACGATTTACCCTTCAAGATACAGTTCATTCGCAAATTTATGGAATTGGACCTTATTTTCCTTCTCTAATGCAATTTGATTGGACAGAAGACCAAGAATATGTAAGTTTCAATTTAAATGGTTTAGTTCCCTTTGATGGAGATGGTCATTGGCATCTTTGTCTGGATTATCGAAAAAATAAATCTGATCCAGAAATAACTTTAATTGAT
>JANYCR010000398.1 GCA_025360185.1 Leptospiraceae bacterium
TTTCGGATTGCGTTTTGGAAACTTTCAAATTTAGCAAAATAGGTTGTATTAATAACTTTCTCGCGCATAAACTTCCATAGCCGCTCTATCAGATTTAAATTAGGACAATAAGGTGGAAGGTTGATAATCTCAATCTTTGAAGTCGCCAAGAACTCTTGAACAGCTTTGCTTTTATAATATCTAGCGTTATCCGAAAAGGCATATATTTTTTCTTTATCTGAATACTTTTTTTCAATTTTTTTCAGTAGCAATATTGTATTGTCAGAATTTACTTTTTCACCTTCCTCTACAAATACTTCGTAGGTAAATGGATTGTATGCGCCATTAATATTCAATCGTTGTCGTCCTGAATTACATTCAATGAATTTATCTTTTCCTTTTAGGGTCCAAGCCTTAGAAGAACCGGTATTATGCTGGGGATGGACTCCATCTAGAAATACAATTGAGCCTGTATTATCAAGGCTTTTAGAAAGATTTTCAAATTCATTGATAAATTTTAATTGAGCTTCTTCATCTGTCTTACTATTGAATTTGATTAATTGTTTATACGAAAAACCATTTTTATGTAAAAACGCTTTTATACCGCTTGGTGTATATTTAACTTCAAAACTTTCGTGGATAAATGATATTATCTGCTTAGACTTAGTAACTATATTATTGTTAATAAATTCTTTTACTTTTGTAATTTGCTCTACACTCAATCGACATTGGGAGCCTTCGTATCGTAAATTTAAAAACTCTCCAATGCTAACGCTCTCTTTAAACTTTTTTCTCCAACTCGTTATCGTCTCCTCATCTAGCATAAGTAATCTGCATATTTGAGTATCCGTAAATCCTTCGTCTAACATCACAATTATTTTTAATCTGTCTGCTGTTCTCTTATCTTTTATTTGTCGATGTTGACGCTTTAGTTCTATCTTTTGCTCTGCACTTAACGGTAGTTCCATGATATATATTTTCGTACAGCGTAACCCATTTCTTGACTATTCCCCGATTTTTAATTTAGCTTGTGTATATGTAGGAATTTTTAATCGCAAAAGGTTAATACTTGTTATCCTTCTACCTTATGTAGCGATAATTCTGCAATTATCGAAATGATTTATCAACTTGAGCCTGGTTCAAATTTCCTAGCTTTAAATGTCTATCTAAAGTTCCGCTAAATTTTACCTTTAGTTTTAAAAAATCTGCTTGCAATAAACCTTCTATTCATATATAAAGGGCAAACTTTATGAAACTCAGGAAAAGGATGTGGACGTGATTATTGCAATAGATTCAGAAGAAGAGTATCTAGACAACACTGAAAGTTTATTGTCCGGAGCTAAATATAATTTTGTAAAAGCGACCGAATTTAAAAAGGGGATGGATTATGTAAAGACAGCCAATCCAGATCTTCTTATGATTGGAATAAGAAAAATTGACAAAGAGCTAATCGATACAGTTCAGTTTCTGAAAAAAAATCCTAATACAAAAAATATTCCAATTCTAGGAATATTCAAAGAACAAAAAAGAGCAGATATTGAAACTGGATTTAAACTTGGTATAAACGCCTATCTTGTCCAGCCCCTTGATAAACATAGGCTACTAGACAAAGTAAAAGAGTTAATGGAAATTTCAAAAGAAAATCGAAGTGACCAAATTTTATCCAGACGTAGCCATATAGTAATTGAAAATCCTGCTCCTAGTTTAACTAAGATCACCTTTAAATCTGGAATCTATAAATACGTTTTACCCCAAGTAAAAAAGACTTTTAATATTGAGTTTCTTAGAACAATTGAAATGAATCAATGCTACATTGATTTGAGAGAGATTCCAGATATGACAGTAGAGGAGGCTGTGATTTTAGAAAAAATTATTGGACTTTTCGGAAACAAGAAAGTATCGATTATAGCTGGAAAACATCTCGGAAAAATAATTGCTGGATCAGATCTAAGCGATAAATCGAATCTGTTTATGTCTTTAGAGGATTACGTAGTCTTTTTAAAAGCTGCAAAGATTTTATCTTAGATAACTACAAAAGCACATTTCTTTGCATATACCTCTTCGAATAAGTCTTTCTTTTGATGAGCAGACCAAATATCAATATGAGGATCTACATTTTTTTTCGCTCTTACCTTGAAGACAACCACTTCATTTTGTAATTCGCAGCTTACTTCTTCTGCAATACCTTGGTGACTTCTATCGAGTCCATCTGCAATTCTTATGATCGAAGATAGCTTTTTTACAATTAACTGACTCGCAGGAGAAATCTTAGTAAATTCAATATGCTTTGGCTTTGGGGGACTTTTACGATGATATCTCGCAATGAGCGCAATAATTTCGATTTCATCAAAATTAAATCCAACCATCAATTCTGAATTACGTATGATGTAATAACTATGCTTATGGTGAGAGCTATGGGATATCCCAAAGCCAATTTCATGTAATAAACAGGCAGCTTCTAAATACTCACGCTCTTCATCTGAACATTTATGCAAGCTCTGTAAATCATCAAATATTTTTAACGATAAACTACTTACTTTTTTTACATGTTCTGCTTCATATGGGAATGAGTTAAACAACGTGTTTATTGCTTTTAATCGAATATTATCTAATGAACTAGGAGTCTCAGTTTTATTATCACGACCTTCCCACTTTTTGATAGTGTCGTATATGATTCCTTCTCGTAATGCATAGTCAGAAACGGTCATAGCTTTAATCGAGAAGCTCTTAAAAATTTGCTCTAAAATGATACTTCCTGCAACGATGATGTCTGCTCGCTTGACGTCAAGTCCTGGGACTTTCGTGCGCTTCTTTAACGTATTTGCTGAATTTAAAATATTTCTTACTTTTGTGAGATTTTCTGAGGAAAATACAAAGTTATTTAAACTTCGAGGCATATCTTCATTATTCTCTGCCAAAGCCATTTGTGCAATTGCATGAATAGTACCGGAGGATCCAATTATAATTTCTGGAGCAAGCTTTTCTATTTCCCGTTTGTAGGGTGCAATCATTCCTTCAACGTAAAGCTTACATTGGTTTATATCTGATTCATTGTCCGGGTCTCCAGCAAAAAATTTATCCGTTAGTCGGATCGCTCCAATCTTTAGGCTTTGCGCAAATTCGATATTACCCCGTTGACCTATTAAAATTTCTGTGCTGCCACCGCCGATATCGATAAGCATAATCTTCTTATCGAAAACAGGGAGTCCTTGTAAAATCCCAAAGTATATAAGGCGAGCTTCTTCGAACCCGCTTACGACTTCAATGTTTAAGCCTAACTCTTTTCTTGCTTTTTCTAAAAAAACTTCGCGGTTTTTTGCTTCTCGCAAAGCACTTGTTGCAACGGATCTAATCTCTGCATTCTGAATTTCTGCAAGTCCTTTGAATCTTTTTAAGCATTTGATACCACGATCAATAGCGTCTGGGGTAATAACTTCATCAGGACCTGACCCGCTACCTAATCTAACGGACTCTTTTTCTTTTCCGAGGGATTCAAAGGTTCCATTTGGATTGACTTTTACTATTATAATATGAAATGAGTTTGTGCCTAAGTCAATGGCTGCTAAATTTCGCTCTAGCATGACTTACCTAATTTTTTCTTTTGCGATCTTAGAATCCATGATTGTCTTCTTGCGGTAGTATTGGACTAATTTTTCCAATTCCGCTAAATCATAGCATTTTACTCTATCCTGGTCTATTTTTAAAAATTTATTTGTATCAAAAAGCGAATAAAGAATCTTCTCGTCTCGGTTATCTGATAAACCAACCATTTTGAGCAAGTCCCTAACTGTAATATCAAAATCATAGAAAGATTTAGGAATAATCTTAGCGCGATTTTTTTCTGCCAATGTAAGAAGTGTATCTGCAATTCGTCCTTGGGGATCTTTGATCATTAAGTTGGCTAATTGCTTGTAGGCGATCCAAATTCTTTCTGATAAGATTGTAATTAAACGGCTTGCAAGCTGTGGTTGTGCTTTAACCATTCCTTCGAAATTTGCTTTATTAATAGCAAGGACATCAGTATATCCAAATGCCACGGCAGAAGCGGACCTTGGCTTATTGTCTAAAATTGCCATTTCCCCAAAAATGTCCCCCGTTTGTAAAACAGCAAGCATCACCTCATTGTTATTAACAATTTTGGATATTTTTACTTTGCCACTTTGGATGATATAAAGCTCACGACCTGGCTCATGCTCGCAGAAAATAACTTTATTATCTGCATAAGATCTATTGAACTTAGTTTCATCAATCGGAGGCAATGCAGCAGGCTGGTTTAAGGACATCAATTTTTTCTTTACCTGTGGAACGTACTGCCCAGTAGGTAGGTATTTTAAATAACTTTGGTATGCATAGGTGGCATGCTCAATATTCCCTTGACTGAAATAGTATTCGCCCATATTATAAAGTTGATTTAAGTCTTCGCTAACGGTGTTTCGAAAAGAAAGCCGTGTGATGGTTTGATCAAATTGACGAAGCTTCATCGAAAAATAGCGAATGATTTTCATTGCAACAGGCGTATTACGCTGAATCAATGTACCGAATTGATCGTAGCTCACAGAAATAAGCGAAACATTTGTCAATGCTCTTGCTGACTCAATCTGAGGATGCTGGCTCATAGCCGCAACTACACCAAAAAAATCCCCGGGACCTACTACTTGATTAGGATCCTCGCCAACAACGGGATTTTCTCGACCGACGCTTACCTTGCCTTCTCGGACAATGTAAAAGTTATATGCTTCCTTCTTACCTTCTACAATAATATAGGAATTTGCAGTATAATTAACAATTTGGAAGCTAGGCGCTGACATTAATAAGTTACTCTTATTTTAAAATTGTTCATTTGAATAGTAATATAAATACGGTTCCTTTACAAATATTATTTCCCATCTATAAGAATCAATGTTTTATTTGAATTTTAACTTAATATTTTTATTCTTTAGTGATTTCTTCTTTTATTTGAAATCCTTCTTCTTCTAAAATCATATTTTGTCTTAATTCTATCTCGGCATCCTTTGCAATTTTGCTAGAATATAATTGATTTTTTACATTTTCAAGAATTTTCTTACCATCTTTTACTCTGCCTGCCATTAGCATCTTTTTTCCGGCTTCTAAATAGGAAGTTAAACCATCTTCTGTAGTAGGGTATTCTCGATAAATTAGTAAATCGGTTCTAATTGAATCATCTAACAAATCTTTTTTCTTGTAGGCATTGCTGAGTAGCTTCAATGACTTAAGTGTAGCAGGATGACCTGGAAACAAAAATAGAAATTCATTAATTTTATCAATACAAGCCTTAAAATTCCCATCCTTGAAAAACTCTGAAGCTTTTGAAAAATACATTTCACCTTGGTTTTGTCTTTGCAATCGAAATGTTTCAGTGTAATTGTCGGAACCATTTTGAGCGAAAATAAACTGAGCTGCAATTAACAAAAATAGAAATACAAATTGATTTAGAAAGACTCTTGACACATTTTTATTATCGAACAAAAAATGGAAAAATCGTAGAATGTTAATAGGAGTTTATGATGAAAAAGAAAATAATTATTCTAATTTTTGCTATCTTATTTCCTTTGTCAGCAGGCAACGTTGAAACTGACTGTACCTTTAAAGGAAAAAAACTTTATGGAAAAGTGCAAATTGTAAATTCTTTTCCAGATATTAAAGTCCAAGTGGTAGATTCCTTTCCTGACTTAAAAGTACAGATGGTAAATTCATTTCCTAGCTCTTGTGGAAAGTGGCAATCCGTAACTTCGTTTCCAGATTTTAAGATTCAGTTCGTAACTTCTTTTCCTGATATTAAAATTAAATATGAAAGTTCTTTTCCAGGAGTTCCTTAATTCTTTTTTTTCCAGAGCAGTCGATCTTCACGCTGCTTTTTTTCATTTAAGTTTGGGCTAAATCTCATGGAAAGTAAAGCATTGACTTGCATTTCCGTTTGTGCGGAAGCAGACATTTTCCATTCCTTAATAAAAGGTAACATTTGTTGAAAAGTTTCATTATTTAAGAAATCTCCCGAATTAGGGATACTGGCTATTTGACTCCATAATTGAACTGCTTCTTTTTTTTCTTTATTGCTTCCCGTTTTCATTCCCCTATCCCAAAGAATTCTTCCTTTTTCGAAAATTGCATCAGATCTACGATAATTATTTGGAGTAGTCGCGAGAAGGTAATCTATGATTTCTAGCTTTTTACGATGATATAATTTAAGGGCATCTTCATGTGTCTTAATATTTTTTTCTTTTAAGACCGGTGTATAGCGGTTAACGGTTTGTCTGAGAGTTTCAACTCTTATTTGCTTCTTTTGCTCTTGGGTTAAATTTTTATAATTTTCTTCGTTTATAAAATATTGGGCAATTGCATTCGATTGAATTTCGTAAATATTTTCCAGAGTGAATAAAATTTCAGTAGCAGTTTTCGTTCCCTTTAGTTCAGAAAGTAGATTCATCGAGTTTTTAAGATAGTCTTCTTTGTTGAGATTTTCCTGAAGATAATCGATTGAGAAATAGGTAGAGTCAGGACTAAAAGTATACGCTAATCTTTGTAAATTCTTATAGTATAAGTCTCTAAACATTAGAGGTAAATCTCCATTATCCGGATCGTGATTTAAAAATTTTTCAATAAAATCGGACAATTGTTCTTCTTTGGGGAGAGAAAGGGTATCGTCAAAATATTTTTTTTTCTCATTCTCCGAAATTTTCAACGGCGGTTTAGCTTTTTTAAATAGATCTTCTTTCTGGATTTTTGCAGAAATTTTTTCTGCATCATCTTCTACTTCATTCCTAAATTTTTCTATAATTTCATTTCTTTCTTCGTGCTTGGCAAGTTCTTGGGGCGAATTCTTAACTTCTTCTTGAAATGGTTTTTCAATGGAATGGATTGTTGGAAAAACTTCTTTTACTATAATATCTTCATATAAGCGTTCTCTATGAATATAACTGTCTGCAATAGTTCCATCCTTGATAATATTATCAAAGTCTTCCTTGAAATTTTTTCTTAATCCTTTTGTATCCTTCAGTCTTTTAATTAAATCTTTCCAACCATCTTTCTCCAAAGAATCGACGTTTAGTTTTGACATAGATGTATTTTCTTCTTTGCCGGTTTCTTCTTCCTTAGAATTTCCATGGTAATTGCCAGAAGCATTTGTTTGCTCAGAGGAATTTGATTCAGATTCCATTGAGAACTCTACAGAAAGTAAATCTTCCCAAGTAGAAGATTCTTCTTTAACAATTATAGGCTCATCAATTCCACATATCAATTCCATCGCATGGCTAAAAGGAAAAATAACCAATAGTAAAAATGAAAGGTGAAATATTAACGATATATAAAAAGATATATAAATACGCAGTGACATCGTTTCAATATTTTTCATTTGCATTCGTAATGGTCAAGTAAATATTGATTCTGAGTGCTGGCGCAACTTCAAGAATTCGAAAATACCATGCCATGAAAAAAATAATTACTGTATTTTTATCAATCATAATTCTGATTATTTCTATTAGGTCCTCTCGATTCTTGTATCAAAGCTTAGATTGGTCTTTAGCTTATTGCATTGATATGGTTCTAATGAAGTTTTTTGCATGGTCATTAGATCGTGGCATATGGCCATATACCGATATATATACTTATAATTTACCTATGACGATTTACGTAAACTGGGTAGCATTGAAAGTCTTTGGAAATAGCTCATGGGGCTTTCGTTTATTAGATGTTAGCTGGTTGCTATTTCTTGTAGTCATAACGTTTTTTTATTTGAGAAGAAAAGTGGCTACGATCTCAATTGCTTTAGTTGGAGCTGCCCTTTGTCTTACGTTAAGTGAAAATGCGACTAATTTCGGCGCATTCCAACGGGAGACAATAATGCTCCCGTTTTGGATTTTATCTCTCATCGCCTTTGATAAAATCAAGGAAGGTAGCTCTCAAAAATTCCATGGGTTTCTGTTAGGTTTTTACATTTGTTTTTCAGCATTAGTAAAACCAACCGGATTTTTATTATTAGTTTTTATTTTAATTTCGCTTTGCCTGCAAAAAC
Source organism: Leptospiraceae bacterium (assembly GCA_025360185.1). GTDB lineage: Bacteria > Spirochaetota > Leptospiria > Leptospirales > Leptospiraceae > UBA2033. Next base: position 8,009 of record JANYCR010000398.1, read on the forward strand.
TTAGAGATTCAAATTTCTCCTTAAAAGAAAGTGCGATACTCTACTTTAGTATTTTTCTTGGTGGTTTTTTTGTTTTATTTTTCGCATTACTTCCTTTCATTATTCATGGAAGTTTAATTTCATCTTTCAAAGGTTGGCTAGGATATTTCAAAGATCTTTCCCTTTCATTAGAGATACTCGCCCCCTCTGAACTAATTGGAAATATTTTTACTTTCTCTCCTTCTCATTGGTTTATACCTTTAAATGAACCAATTGCGGAATTTCAAAATAATGGGCATCTCTCACTGTTTCACCTTTGCCTAATTAGCATTTACCTTTTGCTTCTAATTTTAAGAAAAATAGATATTGGTCCATTTCTAATACTACTCAGTGGGCTTTTAAATTATTTGATTCAAGCAAAAGGCTTTGCTTATCATCTGTTTCCAGTTTGGTTCGCATGTTTACTAATTATTTCCTTACTTTTGGATTTTCTCTATAAAATCATTTTTGTTGGTAAAAATTGGCAGAGATTAATTTCTTGCTTTGTTATAATTATTATAGGGATAACGGTTGTTAACCAGCAATCACGCTCATTAAGGCTATATCGTGGAACAGAGTTATACGCTGATTTTAATCAACAAAAAAAAGAACCTCACAAAATCGAAATTCTAGAGACTTTAAAGAAGATAGATTCGGGAATAAAAAATAAACCTACAAAAATTCAAGTTTTCGAAGCATATCATTCTGTGACTCTTAATTCTATAATGGATGATAATATGTTCTTGGTAAGCAAGTATCCAGAGGCATATATTTTTTATAATGAAAATCCGAATATGGATAAATATAAAATAGATATGCTAAAAAGTTTGAATGCAAATAAACCTGATATTATTGTTTTAAATAAGGAAGGTACCTTTCGTATAAAAAAAGATTTGTTTCAAACATTTCCCGAACTAGCTCTATTTCTAAAAGAGTATAAGCTAGAAAAAGAAATCAAGGAAATCAATAATGTGACTTATTCCATTTATACATTGGATCGTGAGAAGGCAATCCTACGATAAATTGACTCAAAAAGTAAATGGAAGATTTCTGATGCCTAAATCTTCTAAAGATTTTTTCTTTTGCACAGGTTTTTTCCACTTTTTTCTAGTGCCTAGTTTTCTTTTCTTTACTTTACCATTTTTCTTTTCATTGATTGCTTCGAGTAGGTTTTCTACTATAGAATGAATTTCAGTAAAGTCTTCCCGATTTGAGCTTTCAATACCCAAGATTGGATTTATATCTTGCTTTAAGATTTCTTTTTTCATAACTTTACCTCTTTAATAATTATATTAGATAGCCCGGACAAATTAGCTCGATTTTGAAAAATTTAGCTCGTATAGCAGGTAAATTACTGAGCATGAAATTGTAGTGATTAAATAAAAATCTTGCAATTAGTGACCATTCCCATTACAAAGGACATACGATGTTGGATATAGATGATTTGGTAACCAAGCTGATAAAGGGGCAGCCCGTTTCAGTTCGCTTTAAATATACGAACGATAAAGTTTTACAAGAATTTCATGTTTTATTTATTCATATTTTAGCATATTTTGATCAGTTATTCTTATTGGAAGTCTCCTTTACTATTCTTAAAGAAATTTTATACAATGCAAGCAAAGCGAATGCAAAAAGACTCTTTTTTATTAGAGAAGCATTAGATATCTCGAATCCAGAAGATTATCAAAAAGGTATGGCGATTTTTGCAGATGAAGTTACTATGAAATGGACAGAGCAACAAGCTTACTTAGACAAATCTGATTTTTATATTCAATTTGATGCCAAAATAAAGGATAATATTCTTTATATTCAGGCTGAAAATAATGCTCCCGTTCTACCGGAAGAACAAGAACGAATTCATAAACGAATTGAAGCGGCAAAGAAATACAATGATTTATCAGATGCATTTATGGATATGTCAGATTCAACAGAAAGTGCTGGACTAGGGCTTATTCTCACTCAAATTCTTCTAAAAAATTCTGGTATCGGTAGAGATAAGTTTAATATTGAGTTTCTACCAGATAAAACAGTCGCCCATTTTCAAATTTCTGGGCAAGTCGTTCCTATTATTACAAATAGTAAATTTAATGAGCAAATTTTAAATGAAATTGAAGGTCTACCTCCTCTGCCTCAGAGTGTTAGCAAAATTATTACTCTATGTAATAAACCAGACACTGATATAAATATTTTAACTAATGAAATCGAAAAGGATGCAGTTTTAAGTGCGGATCTTCTAAAACTATCAAACTCATCTTTGTTTATTACGCGTAATAAGGCTAATACGGTATTATCTGCAGTAAAAGTAGTCGGCTTGAAAAACATTAAGAATATGCTTTATGTTTCGGGTGTGCGAAAAATTATGGGTAACCGGTACGATAAGGTTCAAAAGATATGGGACCATTGTGCAAAATGTAGTTTCTTTGCGAAAGTAATAGCGATGGATAACTCGAAGCATAAACTTGCTGACCTTGCGGCTACTGGTGGTTTACTTCATGATATTGGAAAGTTGATTATCCTTTCTCTTGATAAAAAGATTGTAGATAAGATGACTAATTTTCAAATACAAGAAAAAGATAGTTCGGTTTTGATTGAAGAATTTACTGTTGGAATTAGTCATGCTGATATTGGAGGGCGTTTACTTAAGAAGTGGTCATTTCCTGAAGATTTAATTCATATAGTTGAATTCCACCATAGACCATTCTTAGCTCCTCCAGAGCATAAAGACTTACTCGAAATTGTTTATCTTGCAAATATGATGTTAGATGCATTGGATAATAGGGCTAACTTTTTTACAATTAACCAAGAGATACTTAAGAATTTTAAATTAGACAACGAGGCAGTGTTTAATAAATATCTCGAAAAGATAGATTTACAATTTAAAGCTTCTCATTCTTGATTCAATTTTTGTTAGAATTAAATAACGTTTCCTTTGTTCGCAATGATAGGTTTATTCTTAAAGATATTTCCTTATTTGTAAGACCGGGGCAAAATTGGGTTATTCTCGGCAAAAATGGTTCTGGTAAAACCACATTAATCAATCTTATCTTTGGATATATTTGGCCTACCACTGGCAAAGTAAAAGTCTTCGGAAAGACTTACGGCGAGTATCCGATGAGAGAGCTTCAAAGTAAAATTGGAATATTGCAAGGCTTTTATCAAGAAGAGAGAATACAGAGAAATCTTACTGTCAAAGATGTTATTTCTTCTGGAATATTAAATTCCATTGGGGTATACTCAGACTTAACCCACACACAGAACGAAAAAGTAGATTCATTGATAAAAAATAACCCTTGGATTAAAGATTCTAATCAGAATTACAGCCTGTTATCTTCCGGTGAAAAGAAAAAAATATTATTACTTCGGGCATTGATTTCGGAACCAGAAATATTAATTTTGGATGAGCCTTGCTCTTCATTAGACTTATCTGCTCGTGAAGATTTTTTTTGTTTACTAGAAAAATATAAATTGAATGGTCAAAGTATTATCTTAATAACTCATAGGACTGATGAGATACCGGAATATTTTGATTATGCGCTTTTACTGAAATCTGGAAAAATTATTTCCTCTGGATTGAAAAAAGATATCTTTACTTCCGAAAACTTATCAAATACTTACGACGTAAATTTAGAACTTATAGAAAAAAATGGACAATATTTTGCAAATGTCATAAAATAAATCAATGGTTTATATTGTATTTTTCAATTATATGAAATATATATTCTTTGATTCTAGATACATCCAATGGCTTTGTTATAAAATCAACCATACCCAACTTAAGACATTTTTCTCGATCTAGATTATTAGCGTTTGCGGTTAATGCAATGATAAGCGGTTTATCTGTAGTATGCGTCTTGGTTTTATTGATTAATTCTGTAGCTTCAAATCCATTGAGAACAGGCATTCGTAAGTCCATAAAAATAATATCAAACATATTTTTCTGACATATCTCAAATGCCTCCATCCCATCATAAGCAGTTTTTACTTCGTACCCTAATTTTTCAAAAACTTTCTTCCCTAGTTTAATATTAATTTCATTGTCATCCACAAGAAGTATTTTCAAGGGAATTTTGCTGATTGCTAAGTCCATTTTTTTTTCTACAGGCTTTTGTTCTGGAATTGTCGGGCTCTTCTCGTGCAGATAATCACAATCTTCCGTTAGAATAGTGAAATGAAAATTACTTCCCTTTCCTTCTATACTGTTTACTGCTATTTTGCCTTGCATCATTTCAACAAGCCTTTTGCTAATTGCAAGACCTAGTCCTGTTCCTCTATAAAGTTTCGAGCTAGATATCTCTCCTTTAGTATACATTTCAAATATTGTATCGACTCTCGATTCTGGAATTCCAATTCCAGAGTCTCTAACTTCAAATTCAAGAATTAAATTTGAATCTTTCTTTTCTTTCATAGATACAATTAGATTAATACGACCAGATTTTGTAAACTTAATCGCATTACCTAAAAGATTTAATAGGATTTGGGATAAACGAATTCTATCTCCTGAAATATATTTTGGAACGTTAAGTGATATTGATGATTTCACCACATTGTTATTCAAAGAGGCGATGCTAGATGAAATAGATAAAATTTCTTTAATAAGGTCTGGTAAATCAAAGGGGTGATGTTCTAATTCAGTATTTCCGGCTTCCATGCGGGTAAAGTCAAGTATGTCGCTAATTAATGTGAGTAAATTTTTTACACTTGAATCTAGAATCGTCACGTATTCTTTTTGCTCTTCGCTCAATTTTGTTGAATCTAGAAGTTGTAATATACCGATCACTCCATTCATTTGACTTTGTACTTCATGACTCATATTGGCTATTAATTCATTCTTACTTTTAGTTGCCTCTTCTACCTTTGTTTTTTCTGCCGTTAATTCTTCCTTCTGTTGTAAAATTATGGCATGAGAAGCAAGTTCTCTAATTTTAAAACTAAAACTAATTCGAGAGGCGACAAAAGCAAGAAGAACGGCTACTGTAGAGTTAACCCAAAGTCCTTCTGTTCTTTCTGGAACGATTTGAAATATCGGAATTATGAAAATAAAAGAAAGCTGTGCTATACCAAGCTTTATAAATTCCAAACTAGATTTGAATTTAAAAAAAACAGGTAAACAAAAAACTGAGATAATAAAGATTGAAATATCTCCAAATAGCATTTGGTCTATTGCGGAAAAAAATACACACCAAATCTGAAGAAGAAACGAGGCTATATAACAAAAATAATTTCGTAAATCCCAATTATGAATTTTTAATTTGAACAGAGTGTATAATATAATAGTAACTATTAAAAAGGCATACAGTATCCCATGCATGAGAACAATATATTTATAACCTAAATTCGAAAACCAAAGACCTTGTTTATATTTTAAATAATCGAGATAAATAATGGGAATATGGAGAAGGAATAAGGCTATAAGACCCACAATCAAATTAGAAAAATTTGATTCGCAAATTTTATTGAACAAACTCGATTTGTGCTGTTCGCCTAGTTTTTTAAATTGATTTAGAATCAGACTTTCCATTATATTGTCAGGAGTTAGTTACAGAGTTTTATTTTTAAGCAAAATTTTAAGGTGAGTCCAATTTATCCTATGAGTCAATTTTATGAAAAGCATATTTTTGTTTGTGAAAATATTAGAGAAGGCGAAAATGCCAGAGTGTCTTGTGGAAAGCATAATGCTAAAAAAATACGCGAGTATTTAAAGCAAAAGATAAAAGAACTTGCTCCGGAAAGAAAAATCAGAGTAAATATGAGTGGGTGTTTGGATCGATGCGAGTTAGGTCCGGTACAAATATCATATCCTGAAGGAGACTGGTTTACTCTGAGAACAGAAAAAGAGGTCGATCAGTTCATAAAATACTATATTCAAAGTAATTCATTAGAGTCATTAGATACATTAAGAATAGTATAGGAATTACATTTAGCTAATTCTTTAAGGATTAGCATCATTATCTTTTTAATTTTGATATTTTATTAGTCACTTAGTTTAATTCAGGAGTTTTTTTATGAATGATTTACCAATCACAATTCAGACTTTAGGGATAGTATGGCTGATTAACTTTTCTCTTCTAACCGTTCGCTATCTTGTATTTGCTGGCACAGCCTATTCTATTTTTTGGATATGGAAAAGGGATAAGTTACAATATAAAAGAACACAAATTGAATATCCAGATAAATCAAAACTTTTGCACGAATTCAAGTATTCAATGATAACAATGACAATTTTTGCTGCCGTCGGAGTTGGAATTTTTACTGCAAAGAAAAATGGTTTTACTTTTTTATATAATGATATTTCGGAGCGTGGAATAGTATATTTTTTGTTTAGCATAATCGTTGCTATCCTCATTCATGATACTTTTTTTTATTGGAGCCATCGGCTCATGCATCATAAGTTTATTTTTAAATATGTTCATAAGGTGCATCATAATTCGACTAACCCATCTCCATGGGCAGCTTTTTCCTTTCATCCGTCGGAAAGTTTTATTGAAGCGCTGATTGTTCCGATCCTTGTATTTACAATGCCGATTCACCCGCTTGCGATATTAGCGTTTTTACTCTATATGACTTTTATGAATGTTCTGGGGCATTTGGGATTTGAATTATACCCGAAAGGATTCACTAGGCATTGGTTTGGAAAATGGCATAATACGGCAACTCATCATAATATGCATCATAAATTTTTCAATTGTAACTATGGATTGTATTTTAATTTCTGGGATATGCTTGCAGGCACTAATCATCCAAATTATCATGAAGTCTTTGCGGAGGTTACTTCTAGGAAATCACTTTCTTGAATATAACATAGTTTAATTTATAGAATCTAACTTGTTGAGGTTAATTTTAAATAGTCTTTGTTCGAAATTTTAGAGTGAGGAAATTTTATTGTCGATAACTTTTAAATAGGAGGAAAGCTCGTCCGTTTCTACACGGTGACGAGTTTCTGAATTATATGTGTCTAGAATTTTCTCTCCGTCAACTATATAGTTATAGAGGTATTCACCTGGTCTAAGTTTTTTTCTAAGTTTAAAAATTCCATTGCGATCTCTATGCAAGTAATCATGCTCAGGGTTCCATTGGTTGAAATTTCCGACGAGTGAAATTACAGATGCATTTGGTTTATAGATTTGAAATTCGACTGTAATAAAATCTAAGTCTTCTGCCATTTCCTCTGAAATTACTCTTGCCGAGATTTGTTTTTCAAAGTCAAAATTTTCAAGAAGATATTCAGAGTAATAGGATCCCGCTCCATCTGAATGACGATTCGAATTTTCAGCATCAAAGTCGAAAAGATTATCCACTTTAAACTTATATTCGTATGATACAACAGGCTCTTCTTTTCTATTTTTAAAATTTGTTGGGATTAACGCATGAAAAACTCCGAATTTATTTTTCGTCATTGGTAAACAACGCCATGATGAAAAATTTCCACAAATAGAGACTTCATAATTTTTTAATCCATTATAAGTAAATAAAATTCCTGAATTTAAAAATTGCCCACGCTTTGCATAGGCATCAATATCGATCATTTTTATATGGCGAGGAGGAACTGCTCTTTTCAAACTAGCAATTTGCCAGTAAAAGTAAATTTTGTTATTAGAAATTTTCTCTTCAGTGCCTTCTAATTCCTTACTTGAGTAGGATCCAATCCAATCGACCGTATCTTGACCAACTATGCTAAATCCAAAAAAGGAAATAAAAAGGAAAAATATCCAATAGTATTTTTTTCCAGAAGGTTTTCTTCTAACGATTTTTACTTTCTTTTTTTGTAATTCGGGCATATTTTTGTGAATTGTAGTGAAATAATTAATACAATATCTTGATAATTGTTATAGTTATTTTCGAACTTATGAATGTAAAAAAAGTAATTTTTTTTTAATCTGGGTATGAATAGAGAAATATTATATCGAAATGCTTACCTTTTCCGATAATTTAACTGACTTCTTAGAAATCGAATAAATATGGCAAAGTTAACGAAAGATGAATCCAGTAAGATAGCAGAGATTTTATCTCCTTTAGATAAAGATCCTATAAGGAATGAAACTCTTAATCCAATGTCAAGAGTACTGCGTAAAATTAAAGGATTGCCTGAGTTAATACCTGACGAAGACGCTCCTCGAGATATTGCACAAGAATCAGAACCAATTGATGGTGGCATTGAGTTTTCCAATGATCCTTTAGTAGATACAGATACAACTACACCGCCTCAAATGAAATACTTTGATGAGAATGATGTAGATATTGATGAACTTTTAAATGACGCACCCGATCTCATTGCTGGTCAGCCAGTTACTTCAAAAAAAGAAACAACGCCCCAGTCATTTACAGAAGATGAGACAAATGCATTTACTGATGATCCGTTTGCTAATTCTACACCAGACAATGAAGACCCATTTGGCGATACAAATATAGAAGATTCCTCTTCGGTTCAAGACCCATTGGACAGTTTTGACGATGAGCCAGTTATACCTAATACTACAACAATAGAAAGTGAAGAAGATCCATTTGGAATGGATGACCTCGGAACAAGCCAAGATGTAAAAGATTCATCAAATGATGATCCTTTCGGTGGGTTTGACACAAGCCCTGAATCTTCTGAACGAGATACAGCGGACCCATTTGGAGATACGGAATCTACTCCGGAGGCAGATCCATTTGGAGACGTTGGTTCTGCCTTTAATAAAAGCTCTGTCCCGAATGCAATGGATACTGACCCGTTTGCGGATGTCGTGCCAAGTGGAATGGATGCTGAAGACGACCCTTTTGCTGATTTAGGTGGACCAACCACAAAAGCGGAAGAAGATCCATTTGCTAGCGTAGGTGAGTCGGAGAAAACCGATGATCCGTTTGCCGGATTCAATGAGGACGAACAAACAAGCGACACTGTTGGCGATGATGATCCATTCTCTGCTCTGGGTGATAGTCAATCTAACTCCGATGATACTGATCCATTTGGAGATATAGGGGAAGTTTCAGAAAGTTTTGGTGATTCAAATGATTTAGCCGGTTTTGATGATACTAGCTCAAATGATATGTTCGGTGATTTAGACTCAGCTCAACCGACTTCGAACGAAGCGTATGATAGTGGAGCTTCCTTTGAATCCTCAGGCGTTGATGATGATCCATTTGCGGATATTCAACAATCGACTGGGTTAGGTCATGACTTTGATACGGACTCTTCTGTCGATGATTATGGAGCATCCTTCGATGATCTGGGTGGCGGAATTGGAGAAGTTAATGGAGATACTAGCAGTTCTCTAGATGTAATTGATGATGCAGGTCCAACAACTGAATCAAGCTACGATAGTTTAGATGAAGATTTGGATAGCCTGGCTCAGGAAGAAGAAGCTGAGGAAGACTTAAGTGACGAAGAATTAGCTGTTATCCAACAGGAAATTCTGAAGTATCCGCCAAAGCTGAAAAGAACAGTTATTGATGTTATTACAAATGATAAGCTACCAAAGTCAGAACAAAGAGAATTAGTAGAACTCATTAAGTCTTCTCAAAAACCAGAGGATATAGCTGCTTATCTTACAGAAAAACTTGGATACCCGGTTGAGCTTTATGATAAATCAGGTGCCTACTCAGAGCGGGGAATCCCTGTTATCTCCACTAAACCAATTTACACAAAAGAGGGAGAGCTTAGAAGAAGGGAATTAATTAAGCGAACAGCCTTAATGGCTGCGGCTGGATTATTACTTGTAGTTGGATTAATTAGTTCTTACAAATATGTTTTACGCCCTTTTCAAGCTGCGAGACATTATAAAGAAGGAATCGAATATATTAAGAAAGCTGGTTTAGCAAAAGATTCAAGAGATAGAACCCAAGCACTTATGGATGCAAAATCTGCCTTTATTAAAGGCGAGAAAATTGAGCCTAATAGTTTAGAGTATTTGAATAAATTTGGGGTTGCTTATAGTAAGATTGGAGAATACGATCAAGCCTTTGAAAAACTGTTCGGAGTAGTTGAGCCAGACTTTGGTGCAGAGAAATATGGAAAAGCAGAATCATGGACAGAAAGAACGGAAGTTCCATATATTGAATTATCGCCTAAGACTTCTTGGGATAATGATAAGTTGCCCATAGGTGGCAGACCGGCGTTACCCGATAATGAATTAATGGTTTTAATTTCTGGCTCTCAGAAGAAACAAGTAGAGAGAAAGATAAAACTTGCAGGTGCTTATATTGTTTCTCGATTAGAAAAAAATAAGCATGATAATCAAACTTATATTAACTTGGGAAAATTTCATTCCAATATTGCAAATCTATTTAATAAGCCTGCAACAGGATCGTCTCGTAATTATAAGAACGATAATCTGGCGGTGGCGTATTTCAAAGAAGTCTTTACCGATGGAGACGATGAAAATAATGTAGAGGCAACTGCTGGTTTGGCGAAGGTGTATTATAACCAAAAGAATTTTGCAAAATCAGTATTTTATTACAATAAAATTGTAGAGAAGTTTCCTGATAATGCAATTGGTCACGGTGGACTGCTAAGCAATTATATAGAAATGTGGAAAGGCGATCAGAATCCTCAGTTCGTATTAAATCATCATAGACAAGTGAGAAACGCTCTTGGGATAGAAGACGACCTTTCGCTTTTTGTTCTAACAAAATTAGCTTCTTTCTATATTGATTTAAATGCGTCTGAAGTAAGAATCAAGTATAATATCAATCCAGAAGATCAAGTTACAAATATGGATCTTGAGGATAATGTTGAACATCTACTAAACATTGCTTTTTTCAAAACTGAAAAAGGAGAAGATGGAGAGGATGTTAAAGGCGATGAATTCGCAGAGGGCTATTATCAAAGAGGAAGATTCTTAATTAATAAAGGTGAATCTATTCAAGCCTTGAAGCAATTTGAATTTGCCGCTAGTTATGATCCTGCTCATTATCTTTCTGTAATGGAAATGGGCGAACATTATATGAGGTTAAACAATTATTCTGAAAGCATTGATCTCTTGGCAAATGCAGAGAAACGTTATGTGACCTATAAAGACTTTTATGGAAACCGTGAAGAAGATGAAACTCTATTCAATGGTGATCCAGGAAGAATCTATTTTGATAAAGGGAAAATTGTATTCATGGAGTCTTCCCTTATTTCTAAAGAAGGAAAAATTTCTGAATTTCCGGATAGAAAAGTTTATCCAGATAAGAGCTTATCACAATTATCCGAAGAAGAAAGCAATCGCCGAAGAAATCTAAACAATGCAATGCAAAAATTTGATGTAGCATTAAGATTAAATCTAAAAGACCCAAAACTAAAACGAGAGCTTTATTATTATAAAGGCTGGATTGAATACATGCGCTCTGACTATGAAGCTGCGCTAAACGAATGGTCCAACTTAAGTGAAGACGATACTTACTTAAATAGCAATGTTATGATTGGTCGCGCTAACGCATTCTATAACTTAGATCAATTGAATGCAAGTCTTGGAAATTATATTAAGATTAAAGAAGACTTTGAAGAAAAAGAATCTGTAATAGCCAGACCTACCCCAGAAGAAAGTGCACATCAAGAGATATACAACGTTTTAATCGCTGTATACAACAACATAGGTGCAGTTTATGAGCGCAAGGGAAATTCAGCTCAAGCTTTAAAGCATTATTGGAAAGCAATTGAAGTTGCAAGAAAAATTGGTCTCACAACAGAAATCGCAAACTTCAATAAGGATATGGTATTTAAAGCGAAACCTAATGGTGCACCACCCTTATTAGATGATTGGCTTTCTCCAACGATTGATACAGTGAAAGAATTACAGAATACGAAGAAAGGTAGATTGTAGAAAGGTGTAAAGCCTGTCTGTATCTAAAACTCTATGTGGTAGCCTTGTGTTTACGAACTGTAAAAATCTTGGTTAGAGATATCACAGAATCTAATTCAGAGATTTATTCTTGTTAAAATAAGAATTTTAAAAAAAATGGTAAATCCTAGTACAATAATATTATTTTTAGAGGAAAAAAATGGCAGTTCCCAAGAAACGTAAATCAAAATCGAAAGTAAGATCACATAGAGCACATCATGCAATCGGGAAGCCAAACCTAGTTCCTTGTTCCAATTGCAGTGCATTCATACTTTCCCATAGAGTTTGTCCAGCTTGCGGTTTTTATAACGGCAAATTGGTAGTAGCTCCAAAAATCAAGAAATCTAAACAAGAAGAATAAACACTATGTGGGTCGCCGTTGACGCAATGAGCGGCGATTTCGGTCCCGCCGCTTTAGTTGAGGGCTCCGTAGATGCTGTAAACCAATTTGGATACTCTGTTGTCCTTGTTGGTGATGAAGAAATTTTAAGCGAAGAACTTCTCAAATACGAATTCGATACATCCAAAATTAAAGTCGTTCATGCTCCAGAAGTTGTTGGAATGAATGATTCTCCGTCTGTTGCAGTTAGGTCTATGCCTGACTCATCTATTGTTCAATCGGTTAAATTAGTTGCTGACCGCGAATGTGTAGGAATGTTTTCGCCTGGAAATACAGGTGCCTCAATGGCTGCCTCGCTTTTATACCTTGGGCGGATAAATGGTGTTCAACGACCTCCTATTGCGGTACCTCTTCCACAGGAAGAAGGAACTCCTCTTTTACTTTTAGATGGCGGAGCAAATGTAGATTGTAAACCTGAATACCTTGCGCAGTTTGCAGTAATGGGAGAAATTTATGCTCGCGAGATTTTTGGAATTCCCGAACCCAAGATTGGAATTTTATCAAATGGCGAAGAAGATAAAAAGGGCAATGCACTTACCCTAAAAACATTTGACCTATTAAAAAAAATTCCTTTTAAGTTTATTGGAAATATTGAAGGGCGAGATTTGTACGGCTCCGGTCGAGAAGTCGATGTAGTCGTCTGTGATGGATTCATTGGAAATATAATTTTAAAAGCTACAGAAGGTTTAGCAAAATCGATTTTTAACATCTTGAAAAATAACATTACCGAATCTAGCATAGCCAAAACGGGCGCTCTATTACTCAAGCCAACACTAAAGGCAATGAAAAAGCGAATGGACTATGCCGAATACGGTGGAGCCATTTTACTCGGTGTAAATGGGACTTGTATTATTGGTCATGGATCTTCCTCTGCACTGGCAGTAAAGAATGCGATTAGAGTTGTGATTGAATGTGCCCGAACAGAAGTGAATATTAGAATTGAAGAAAATTTAATTAAATATGGAATATAATTTTAGGAGAATAAGATGATTGATTTTAAAAATAAAAGCGTGGTTATTACTGGTTCAGCAAGAGGAATTGGAAAAGCAATCGCTCTAAAATTTGGTGGTCTCGGTGCTAATCTCGTTATCGTAGATATGAATGAAGAAGCTACTAAAGCAACAGCAGAAGAATTAAAAGGTCTTGGATACAATGCTATTGCGGTTACTTGCAATGTTACCAAAGAAGAAGATTGTGCTGCTATGATTGATGCAACTGTAAAAGCATTTGGCTCCGTTGATGTTCTAATCAATAATGCTGGTATTACTAAAGATACACTTCTCATGAGAATGAAAAAAGAACAGTGGGATGCTGTAATCGCTGTTAACCTCACTGGAACTTATAATGCAACACAAGCTGCAATCAAAACAATGATGAAACAAAAGAGTGGAAGCATCATTAACCTCACATCAGTCGTTGGTATTGATGGAAATGCCGGTCAAACTAACTATGCCGCTTCTAAAGCTGGTGTAATCGGTTTTACAAAAGCATGTGCGAAAGAATTTGCATCTCGTGGAATTCGTGTAAATGCGATCGCTCCGGGATTTATCGAAACTGATATGACTGCTGCAATTCCTGAGGCAATGAGAGAAGGAATGAAAAAAGCAATTTACCTCGGTAGAACTGGAAAGCCAGATGATATCGCAGGCGCTGCTGCCTTCCTAGCATCTGATGCTGCATCTTACATTACTGGCGTAGTTCTAGAAGTTAGCGGTGGTGGATTCAGAGCAGGTGGTGGAGAATAATTTAAACATTCATACATAGGAATATATTGCCATCGTTGTAAAGACGTAGCATGCTACGTCTCTACAACGAAGATGACGACATTCCCGTGACTTCATTTCATCAATAAAATATTTATCTAATTTTCGCAAACCTGCTTTTTTCTCCTTGCTGTTTTAAGATTTGCATTCTCTAATGCCTCGTAGAAAATAAATTATGGAATCCGGCAATTTAAAAGACAAAGATCAGGAGATTCGCTATCTTCGCAAAATCATTGACGCATATGAAAAAGTCACGAATCTCAGTAACGATGAATTAATAGATGCTTATAAAACTATATCCGCTCAAGAAAAAGTAGGAAACCTTGCGAGAGAAGAACTAATAAATGCTACTGTTACTTTAGAGGAATTAAAAGGAAGAGAGACAAAAATAACAGAAGAAATTATAAAAATTTTAGATGAAGATTTAGCAAACGAAGAGTTAATACTTCATAAGTTAGAAGCCCTAAGTAAAAATTC
>JANYCR010000405.1 GCA_025360185.1 Leptospiraceae bacterium
AAAGAGTTGGGTAGTAAAGGTTTTGGAACCTATCGGCTAACAGTATTATTCTCCAAACCACAAAGAGATATTACCCTCAGAGTCCCTGAAATTTATACCTCTTACCAAATATTTGGAAATGGTGAATTAATTTCGCGAAGAGGAAATGTAAGTAGGGCTTACTGAAAAAAGCTACAAGCCTGAAAAATCAGTGACAAAATAGGAATTAGATTCAGAAAGGTGCAAGGCTTTTATGGGCAAAGCACTGAAAAGCTTGCACGTGAGGGGATAATAGAGTGTATATCAAAGAATCTAAAGATCAATTTGAGTTTGAGAATTTTCATTTGCCGTTCAATGGAAAATTAGATAAATCGAATCGTTGGGTGACGCTTTCTAAATTAATACCTTGGGATAAGATAGATGATAATTATTCCAAGATGTTTTCAGAAAAAAAAGGAGCACCTGCCTTACCTCTTCGGACAGCGTTAGGCGCATTGATAATCAAAGAGAGATGCGGATTAACTGATGAAGAGACTGTCGCACAAATAATTGAGAATCCCTACCTGCAATATTTTTTAGGATTTAAGGAATATCGGAGTGAGCCGCCCTTTGACTCTTCAATGATGGTTCCTTTTCGTAAGAGAATTAATTTAGACATGATGAGTGAAATTAACGAGCTAGTCATTAAAGTTACAAAATCGAATGAAACAAAAGAGGAGGAAAATACAGATAAACCTGAACAAGAAGAAAAATCTACGGAGAAACCAAAGAATGAGGGTGTCTTAATGTTTGATGCCACTTGTGCACCGGCAGATATTCGTTATCCGACAGACGTATCTTTATTGAATGAAGCAAGAGAAAAATTAGAAGCGATGATAGATAAGGTATATAAGCATAGTAACCAGATGACAAAGAAGCCAAGAACATATAGAGAAATTGCGAGAAAAAAGTTTCTAGCCTTCATTGGTCAGAAAAAACCGTCTAAGAAAGTAATTCGAAAAGCCTTGAAAAATCAGCTTGAATTCGTATCTAGAGATATAAAGCATCTAACAAAGTTAACAGAGGATAATCCTAATATACTGCACTGTTTAAAAAAGAAAGAATACAAAGATTTACTCGTGATAAACGAATTGTATAGACAACAACGAGAAATGTTTGATAAGAAAACAAATCGAATAGACTTTCGAATAGTGAGTATATCGCAACCACATATACGACCTATCGTTCGAGGGAAAGCATCAGCTAGTGTTGAATTTGGAGCAAAGCTTACAGTTTCATTGAAAGATGGATTTTCAAGATTAGAAAAACATTCATGGGAAAATTTTAATGAATCGACTTTGCTAAAAGACCATGTGATACATTATTTTAACACTCACGGCGTCTACCCCAAAGTAGTCGCTGCCGATAAAATTTACCATAACGAACGAAATAAAAAATTTTGTGAAAAGCATGGAATCAAAATGACATTAGGAATGATGCCCACTGAATTAATTGACAATGAACATCCGAGCAAATCAATACGAAATGCAATCGAAGGAAAATTCGGCGAAGCCAAAAGACGCTACAGCCTCGCGCGCATAATGGCAAAACTAGACATTACAGCCAAATCAGTAGTTGGCGTTATCATTCTTATCATGAATTTGGAAAAGAAGCTAAGACTTCTTTTGTCTAATTTTTTATTGCAAATTTTTTCGTTTCTAAACCTAGGTAAAAATATGAAACTTGCTAAAATTTGATTTTTTCAGCAAGCCCTAATTATTGTTGCATGTCCTCCCGTTACCGCTTGCTCTGTACCCAGATACACAACTGCTTTTCCAACATCTTCCCAGTTTTCACTTGTATTTGTTATTACAACGTCACCAGTATTTACCTTTTTTAACTTAGTTGCCGTTTCCGGAGAGACAAAGGATTTAGTATCTAAAGTAAAAGTCTTGTAATATGTATAAATCTGTCCATAATGTATAGCAGGTACGCCAGTTTCAGTAAAATCTGTTTTCGGTAAACCATTGCCTCGAACTAACTCAGACACCTCTCCCAGACTCTTCCATTCCACGGAAGCCCCATCGAGCAGTTTTTCTAAAAAGTTCTTTCGGATCATCCTTCTATCTCCGTGACGATGGCATCTATATCTTTACGGAGTCGGTCTATCTTTTCTACGGTTATTTTTATCCCTTCATTTAGTTTTGTAATGTTAATTACTTCACTCATATCTTTAGGTTGAAGGTAAGTGCTTACTGAAAGGGTGTAGTTATTCTTTTCACTAGCGATCTCATCTAAATCAACTGATTTGGCAAAATGATCAACTTCTGCTTTGGAATCAAACACTGCCATAATCTGAGCTATTTGTTCATCAGTAAGAATGTTGTTGTTCGTTTCCTTTTTAAAGAGACCACTCGCATCGATAAACTGCGTTTTCGTGTGGGTCTTATGCTTGGATAGTACCAAAATATTTACTGCGATAGAGGTTCCAAAAAAGAGGTTTGGAGCTAAGGAAATAACAGTTTCAATGAAGTTGTTATCAATCAAGTACTGACGAATTTTTTGCTCTGCCCCTCCTCGGTAAAAAATACCAGGAAAACAGACAATTGCAGCGCGACCTCTGCTAGAAAGATAACTCAGAGAGTGTAGCACAAAAGCAAAGTCCGCTTTTGATTTTGGGGCAAGTATTCCCGCTGGTGCATATCGTTCATCATTGATGAGAGTTGGGTCATCACTTCCAATCCAATTCACCGAGTAAGGAGGATTGGAAACAATAGCATCAAAAGGTTTTTCATCTCGGAAATCAGGGTTCAAAAGTGTATTCCCAAGAGATATTTTAAATTTATCATAATTAACGTTATGGAGAAACATATTCATACGA
>JANYCR010000411.1 GCA_025360185.1 Leptospiraceae bacterium
CTGAGCTAGGAAGCCTGTTTTATGAAAAATTAGCAAGGGCGATTTCGACTAGGCTACGTATGACTGATATTGAACTTATGGCATCGCGGCAATCTTAGATTAATCTTCTTTAGCTGGCTTCTTTTCCTTTTTTTCTAGCGGGTTATCGCTGCTAACCCCTGCTGGTTTAAGTATTTTCACTTTATTTAAACCCTTGTCTGCTTCCAATCCTATCCCTTTAATAGTTGTTCCTTTCATTATGACTGTCACCGGCTTATCGGTGTTTAGCGTTTCTTTTTCTAAGTCATAAATTAATTCTTCTGCTTTTAAATGACGACTATCTTCTGTAATTAAATCAATATTTCCATTCACTACCAATGTTTTAGTTTTCTGATCTATCTCTCCACGGTTACCAGTTAGCTTCGACTTAACAATTCCTTTCTCATACTGGTCAAAGTCCAAAGTGTAAAAAATAGACTTACCGTCATTTACATATACAAATGCTTCTTCTGCTTTTAATTTCCAGATTAAATCTCCTTTTTCATTAAATGCATCTCGCGTAAAATTTCTGAGGCTAATCGTCGAGCCGGATTCTCTTTCGTTTTCGATTCGCAAACTATTTTCTTTTTTACAATCGCATACAACGAAAACTATTAGTAGGAGGAAAATTAAATACTTTGTATTCATAGTAATAATTGAGTATGATAGTCCTCTTCTGTAAACAATTTTATCTGAATCAATAAACTTTCAGCATAACAAAAATATACCAGGATTAGAATGATTTTCGGGATTTTCAGGATTAAGAAATTTTATTTTAAGGCATTTTTTCTATATCGAAAACCGAAAACTAATTTGGCTTGAGTATAGAAGAAATTTTGTTGAATGTCTTCGCGTTTTTTTTGCCCCAACGAGCTAATGCCAGTTCACACAACTTTACGCAAAAATAAAATACTAAGTAAATAAATGATTGCTTAATATTAAATGCTAAATAAAAATTAGGTTAAATATCAAAAGGAGATAATTTATTTATGAGCAGAAGTAAAAGTAATTCAGATTTCGGTGATTTTATTTTTTGGGGTTTTGTAGGATATGGACTCTATAAAATATTTGGAGAGAATGAGCCTGTAGTTGGGTAGACTAATGTTGTCGTAAAGCCTTTAGAATATGTGCACACAAGAATTCCGATGGTTTTTGGTGAGATTCAGCCATACTTAGATAAGAATGGGATTGTAAAGAAAAAAGCTGGCATAACCGTCCCGGACATATTCTTTGAGGATAACGTTGTTCAAAATAGAGACGGAACATATAGTGTTAAGCTAACGAAAATAAAACTAAATACACAGATAATACTTAATTCTGATCTTCACTGGAATGATATTTCGGAATTTTCTAGTTTTTACAAAAAAGAAAGAAGGTATCATTTGAATGAAATTAATCCAGGATTTAACACTAAAGAAGGCGTTCTATTCCATGAGAAGCAACACCAAGATGACTATGATGACCTAATCATTCACAAAGGTCACGGCAAAAGGCTTGAGACTGTTTTAGCAAATCTGAACGCAAAAACAAAAGAAGAAGCAAGTCAGCGTGCAAAAAGACAAAAAGGTGGATTTGTGAGTGCTATAAACTATGACATGGAGTTGCGTGAAGTGCGTGCAAGAGAAAAAGAATGGTACCATTATCATGATCTCTATGTAGAATATAAAAATAACAAAAATCTTTGGCAAAAGTGAAAGGATATATGAAACAAATATTTTGGTTTTATTACATCTTGTTTTTATGGACCTTGGCTTTCGGATATTGTCGATTATCCGCAGAGGAAGCCGAACCTTATCCTGAAACTCCTGCCGTAGATAAGTTTATTAAAATCAAAATATTTCGAATCAATAAAAATGAGATTGGAATAATAATATTCAATAAAGGAAAGGTAGGCATTGGTTTTAACTATACGAATTTTGGAGGTTTAATTCTATCTGAAAAGAATAACAGGGCAACCTTAATGGAGCATAATTGCTGGGTATTAGATGCTAATGTAGAGACTTATATAATTAAACCCAATGAAAAATTTAGATTAGAGCATAATATAACGAATTCGATAAAGGAATTAAAAAAACTCTATAAGAACGCGCCAAAGTCTGATTATTTCCTGATTCTTTCGTTTCATCTTGATAATAGGTTGATACAATCGAATGAACTAAAGCTACATATCGATCCAGACAAGTTTTAAATTAAATGAAATGCACAAAAAGTAAATATAGAATTTTGAAAGTAGATTTCAAAAAGATTATTTTTTTTCTTTTGTTTTTAGTATTCAATCTGCATGCGAAAGAGTCATTGATAACGGAAGATTATTTTATCGGGAAATTATTTATACATACCGCGAGAATAGAGAGCAACAAAAAGAGAGTAGAAGAGAGATACATTGGATGGACTTATTTTATTGTATCAAAGGATAATTCCGATTTAACCCTGAATGTTAGATTCAATGATGATGAAGGCTTTATTGGTAAAATTAATATTAACTGCAAGAAGCAAGACTGTAGCTTTAACACCAATCAAAGTCTATTATTCAAAGTAAGAATAATAGGTAACGATGAAATCATTATTCTAAATAGCAAATGGAATGATTTCAAGAAGAATTATATTTTTAGGTATGATTTTAATAAAGGGATTTAAAGGCAAGGGAAATGGCATCGGCACTGTTTAATAAGATTCATGAAAAGATATATGACGATCAAGCTCACTTTGAAGTTGAAAAGTATGATGTCTGAAATTCTTTCCTTTAACATACCAAAAGAAAAAATTAAAAGGAATCGCAGTATTTTTTTTTCTAGCGGGTTATCACTGCTAACCCCTGCTGGTTTTAAAATTTTCACTTTATTTAAACCCTTGTCTGCTTCCATTCCGATTCCTTTAATGGTTGTTCCCTTCATTATAATAGTCACCGGCTTATCAGTGTTAAGCGTTTCTTTTTTTAAATCATAAATTAATTTTTCTGCTTTTAAGTGACGACTATCTTCTGTGATCAAATCAATATTTCCATTTACTAAAAGTGTCTTTGCTTTCTGATCGATTTCTGCTCGGTCCCCTGTTAGTTTAGATTTAACAATTCCCTTTTCATTAAATGCATCTCGCGTAAAATTTCTGAGGCTAATCGTCGAGCCGGATTCTCTTTCATTCTCAATTCTCATACTATTTTCTTTTTTGCAATCGAATGCAAATAGAATTGCTAGTAAGGAAAGATAAGATTTATATTTTTTCATTGCAATTCCAGTTTATG
>JANYCR010000456.1 GCA_025360185.1 Leptospiraceae bacterium
CCCGCGAACAAATATACATCTGTCTCCGTGATTGTCTTCGCAAAAGACGCCTTATCCCCAATATTAATTTCTTCGTATGTTTTTCCTTTCTGATACATAATGTCTCCTTACCTCTCCCCTAACTTTATTATTGTTCGATTATCTATTCGATAAAGTCCCCACTCCTAAAGGAGAGGGGAGGCTTATATAGATTCTACAATGACTTTAACGTCTGGGGAGAGGTCAGAGGTTTAAAATACCTTATATCGTATAACGTTCCTTTTCTCTTGTCTAAATCTTCCCAGACTGGTTCGACTCTAAGTCCAATCTTGATTTCTGCTTCCGGGATTTCATCTATCAAATGATAGATATGAGTATTAGCGCCGTCTATTTTGATGTAACCGTAAGTATAGGGAGGCTTCTTGGGTTGTCCCGGAAACTCCATATATACCGTTGTGAATGTTTCAAGTGTGCCTGCATTTGGAAGCTCAACCCATTCAGTACATTCGACGTAACACATACCGCAATATGATTTGGGAGGACATTGAACTTTGTGACATTTTGGACAGCGGATACCATATATTTTCCCCTCTTCCTTGAGACCTGTATAGAATTTAGCGAGTGCTTTTCCGTAGACCCATTTGTAAGGAATTACGACATGACCGTCGACTTTACCAACGAGTTTGAGGTTTCCCGTGTAATCCTCTACGATTTTGTTTTTCTGGATTTTACCAGTTGCAGTCTTTGGAAATTCGGTTACGATTTCGATGATCTTTGGAAATTTAAAACCGGCTACTCTTGGACGAAGATAAGCCTTGATATCTTTGTCAGTTAAAGTAGAGCCAGCTTTCGGCAAAATAAAAGCACCGACTACTTCTCCATAAGTCTTATCTGGTATGCCGACTATCGCACACTCGGAAATGTCTTCATTTTTATAAAGCACTTCTTCGATTTCTTTCGGGTAAATATTCTCACCGCCACAGATAATCATTTCTTTTTTACGACCGACTATGAAGTAGTAGCCGTCTTTATCTCTATAACCCAAGTCACCGGTTCGAAGCCAGCCATTGATAAATGTCTTTGCGTTTTCTTCTTCCTTTTTGTAATAGCCGAGCATCATGTTTGGACCTTTAATCATAATCTCGCCCACGTCTCCGTCTGCTAGCGGCTTATCTTTATTATCCCAAATCGCCATTTCCTGACCGTCGATAGGAAGACCAATAGAGCCAATCTTTCTTTCTCCATGGATTGGATTGAGAGAAGACACGCAAGTTCCTTCCGAGAGTCCGTAGCCTTCGATTATTTTCGCTTTGAATTTATTTTCGAAGGTATGAAATACTTCTACTGGCATTGGGGCTGCACCACAGATACAAGCCTTGAGAAAACTCAAATCTTCTCCCTCTGCCTCTTTCATTTCGTTCAGATAATTGTAAATAGTCGGAACTCCACTGAAAGTCGTGCACTGGTATTTCTTTAAAGTTTGGATAAAACTTCTAGGTTTAAACATTTCTTCAAGCACAACAGAAGCTCCCGCTTGCAGTGTCGCCATCATAGAGGCAATTTGAGCATTGACGTGGAAAAGCGGCATTATGCACAAAGCCTTGTCTTCTTTTTGTAAACCAATATAGCGTGGCGCAACATAACTATTGTATAAAATATTGCTATGCTTTAGAATTACACCTTTCGGATGTCCCGTTGTTCCAGAAGTATAAATCATTGACGCCGGATCATCAGTATTAACCTCTGTGGAAAAATTCTTATCGCCTTTTGCAATAAAATCTTTGAGTAGAATTGCATCTGGATATTCTTTTGGAATTTCATCGCCCGTGAGGATAACATGCTTTATCTTCGTAAGGAGTCTCCAAGATGGTTCGAGCATCTTACGATACTGTGGAGTAGTGATTAGAACTTCTGTATCACAATCGTTAATGATATATTCCAACTCGTCTGCTTTCAAAAGTGTGTTTAAGGTTACACCTACGAAGCCTCCTTTCATAGACCCAAACCAACCAAATAAAAACTCAGGAGAATTCGGAATTAAAATTCCTACATGAGCCCCTTTCTTTAAGCCTAGATTTTTTAAACCAGACGCAGCCTGGTTGGTTACTTCATGGAATTGTTTATAGCTCCACTCTTTGTCTGCAAAATACAAGTAGGTTTTATCAGGCATTTCTGCTGCGCGCTTTTCTAGAATATCGGGAACTGTTTTATAAGGACAAATTATATCTTGTGTGGTCATATTTTTCTCCTATAAATTCTCTGGAACAAAATGATCAATGTCCCGAATCGTTCCAATTCTTTCTTCTTTCCAGACAGGTTTTAACTTGTCACCGGGTTTTAATGCCAATAGCTTTTCTTCCGATGCCACTACAATGTGGAGTAACTCGGTATCCGCTCCAACAAAACTCAGCGCGGCTAACATATACGGCACTTCAACCCCTTCTGGCTTATTCCAGGGAGCTTCGTAAACGATAGTTCCAGTTTTCAAAGTAGGACTTCCTACAATTCTTTCAAACTTGGTCATCTTCTTATTAGCATAAGGAGACCAACCCTGCGGAGGCAAATAGACTTTAGACGTTACAGGGCAACGAACAGCACTTAGCTCTTTGCCGTCTTTTAAATTGGTAAGGAATTTTCCAATCGTCTGTCCCGGATTCCATTTATAATCTAAAACGATTTCCCCATTTAAAATTTTTACATCTTCCATTAGCCTTTCCTCTTCTTTCTGTTCTCGAATGAGTCTTTGATTTCTTTTTCTTTACTCATAATCATAATCGTATGAAATTGAATGGCTCCACCCCAACCATGAGCAAGACCAATCTCTGCGTGCTCTACTTGGTGCTCGCCGGCTCTGCCCATAATCTGCATTGCAATTTCTGCCTGGCGAATCATCGCAGAACCACCGATGGAATTATTCGAAAGAACTCCGCCGCTGGGGTTAACCGGGAGTTTCCCGTCCATGCGAGTTGCACCTGAATCAATGAGTTGACTTGCAGCTTTACCAACATCGCAAAGTCCGAGTGCTTCGAGCCAAATCAAGTGTTGGCTCGTAAATGCATCGTAGATTTCGATCACGTCAATGTCTTCCATTGGATTTGTAATTCCAGTCTCCGCATAACACTTCCTAGCCGCTTCTTTGAGTGCAATTGGAACCGACCAATCCCTATCAGGATAATTTACACCTTCCGCAATAGTCGAAACAGATTGCACCCACGCTTTTGGCCTTGGATTTTTATCTGCATATTCTTCTGATTGTAAAACCATTGCGCATGCTGCATCACTAGTCGGGCACGAATCCAGAAGTTTCAACGGCGTACTAAGCCATGCCATATTCATCATCATGTCTTCCGAAATCTGTGGAAGTTTTAACGTAGCGTTCGGATTATAAAGTGCATTCTTACGCATCTGTGTTCCAATCTTGGCTAGGTGTTCTAGTTTAGCCTCAGGTGCTCTATGCATATAGGCTCTTGTCTGACAGGCAACAGCAGAAGGAGCACCGGCAGCAAAATCTCGTCCCATAGTCGGGGAGTAAACAAGGCTTAGCCCCTTCTGAACTGAGGTTTCGGTTAATTTGTCGCCGGAGATGACAAGCACATTATTATAAAGTCCGGAGCTTACCATGTACCAACCGGTGATTCCAGTCGATGCTCCAACAGTTCCGCCAGTTTGGATTCTATAATGGGGTTTCATGACTCCGAAGGTGAAGTCTGTGGCAAACATTTCCGGCTCGTTGATTCCACAAAAAAATTCGGGACTACTGCTACAGATTACGCAATCTATATCGTCTATCGTTAGTCCTGCATCTTCTACAGCTTGTCTTGCGGCTTCTCCCATTAGCTCCGAGAAGTTTACATCTTTACGTTTGAGTTTTGTCTTGGTTTGACCAATTCCAGTAATTGCTACTTTTCTTCCCATGATTATGCCTCCACCACATAAACGATATTAGCCTGCATGGCAAGCCCTGCTGTTGCATGGGAAATGGCAGTCTTCACACCTTTAACCTGAACATCCCCCGCTTTCCCCGAGACTTGTAGACTAGCTTCCATTAGCCGCGCAAGTCCTGAGCCATAGATAATATTTCCACAGGTCACTCCACCGCTAGGGTTAACGGGTAGTTTCCCCTCTCTAGTTGAATGTCCTTCTTTTAAAAACTGAGTCGCATCTCCTTCTTTGCAAAGCCCGAGTGCTTCGTAGAGCATAAGCTCCTGGTGCGCATAACACTCATGAACCTCTGCAAGTTGGATTTTATCAGGAGAAATTCCTGCCATCTTATAGGCTGATTTTGCCGCCATTTCTGCACTTTTTAGCCTGGATAAATCACGATAAGTCGGATAATAAGCATCTGAAATAAGTCCCATCCCTGTGATATAAGCAGCGTCTAATTTATGCTCTTTGCAGTATTCTTCTGTGGCGAGGATAAGGGCAACACAACCGTCACCCGTTCGTCCCGTGCTGAGTTCCGTAATAGGACTTGCAATCTTTCTGGATTTCAAAATGTCCTCAATGGAATAATCACCAGCTTCACCTTTCATGATACGAGAATTTTTTATTCCAGCTTTGCGATTTTTACTAGCAACTTCTGCAAATTCTTTTTCAGTCGCTTTAGTTCTTTCGGAAAAATAGCCTGCCTGAATTGCGGCTACCGTATTTGCATCAGCACCAACGGGACGGAGATAAAATGGATCTGCCGCCATTCCACTAAAAGCGGATAATCCGCATTGTGTGCCTTTGGAAAATCCAGCTACGAGTGCAGTCTTGAACTTTCCAGTTAAAAGTCTTGCGATTGCATAATGAACTGCCCAGGCTCCGTCGCGCTCTACTTTAGATTCTTCCTTTTGAAATGCACCTGCTGCTTCGACTGTCTGAACGTGTTGAATCGAAAGACCGTCTAACACATCGTCACCCGCTTGGATGACCGTAT
>JANYCR010000461.1 GCA_025360185.1 Leptospiraceae bacterium
CAAAAAAAGATGGAGAAGAAATTTATTGGAATATAAAATCAAATCTGCCAGACTTTCTTTATAAACTTGCAAAGCTCGAAAATCGAGAAAATGATTTAGAGGTAGACTTTGAAAATGCAGATTTATTAATTTCGAATAAAAGTTTAAATAAAATTTTAGAAGAGCTTTTGGATAATGCGATTAAGTTTTCGAGTTTAGATTCAAAAATAATAATCAAAGGCTTTCGTGAAAAAAATTCCTATCAAATTAGTATTGAAGATTTTGGAAGAGGAATGATATTTAATGAAATTCAAAAGATTGAATCATTTGTTCAATTTGAGCGAGGCATTTCAGAGCAATCTGGTCTTGGTCTTGGCTTATCTTTGGTTCAGAAATTACTTTCTATAAATCAAGGAGAATTCTGGCTAGAAAGTGAAAAGGGCAAAGGGACAAAAGCAAAAGTTCGTATTAGGCTATTTCAAACTCAATAACTCAGTAGGTAAAAATACTCGTTATTAAAAATATTATTGACTTTCTTTTTATACATGCAACCTTACCAAAGTCAAGAAGCAATTTTTGGATAAAAATTCCTTAAAGAAAACTTTTTTTCCCGCTAAAAGTAAAGAATGTGTTTCAAGTATTAGGGCTTTACACAAATATAAATCAAAATTGCGATTGCAGGTTTTGGACTGAAGCTTAGAGAAATGAACGAGAACATAAAAATTCCACGATACCCAGTCTTGATTGTAGAAGATAAAAAGGAAAATCAAGTTTTATTGCAAAGTATTTGCAATCAACTAGGCATTGCCACTGAAACAGCCGGAAATGGTAAGATTGCACTAGATTTTGTGAAGGTGCGAAAATTTTCCGTGTTCATTGTAGATCTTATGCTGCCAGTTATGGATGGGAAAACGTTCATTGAAGAATTGAAAATTCATGATCCACAAGCAGTTGTCATCATTCAATCTGCGTTAGACGCTACAGATACAATTATAGAGGTCATGAGATTGGGAGTTTTTGATTATGTTGTAAAGCCGATCGATCTTGACTTATTCAGACATTCTCTGATTAAAGCACTTGAATATAAGTATTTAAAAGATATGGAAGCAGAATTAACACTTAATGATAGCATTAAGCTTCGCGGTCAATTAGAATGGCTAAACTACAAAGAGACGCTTCGAGTTACTGGTAAAGATTCTTATCAAAAGAATTCTATTTTTAATTTAACCACCTCTCTTTCCCAGGGCGGTGGGGTTGGAATAACTATATCACTTCTAGATATGTTGAAGATGGATATGCTTGAACAGGGCGAAACCTATGTCGTAAACAAAGAAATCTTAGATACTCTTTTTGAGAATAATGAATACAGTCGGCGGGTATTATATGGACTTGGGTCCGTTGTAGATTTAATGGAGCAATCCTTTCTCCTAAAAGAGAGTTCTGCAAATTCTTTGATCAAGGATTTTCCATCGTATTTAAAAGAGATTATTCCTTTTATGAGTAATAAAGATATTACAGTTGCTTTTCCAACGATTCATACAACTGTCAAAATAGAGATTGATTTAGATAAAATGAAATTAGTATTTGAGGAGCTTTTAATTAATGCTTATAAGTATTCGGTCAAATCTAGTCGCATTGATATTTTTGCCCATGTAACAGGAACTTATTTCTGTATTACTTTCAAGAATGAAATTGATGAGCAGTCTTATGGTGGTATTCCGCCGGAAAAAGAAAAACTAGTTCTTGAACCTTTTTTTCGAATTCATCCCCCGGTAGAAGACATTTTAGCTGTAGAGAAATTTAGTCTCGGCTTAGGCTTAACAGTTGTCGATTTTATAATTAATAAGCATAACGGAATGTTCTTTATTCATAATGCGGTAGATCATACTGGGAAGCGTCGAACAAACTGCGTGCTTGCTGAGATTTTTTTACCAATTAAATTAGAAAGGAGTTAAGATTGTCCAAGAAAATTTTAATTATAGATGATTCCGCGGTATTTCGGAAAGTCGTATCTATGAATTTAAAGCATGCTGGTTACGAGGTGGTGGAAGCGGTAGACGGTATGGATGCCCTAACTAAATTGCCCGAGGTTAAGCCTAACCTAATTGTTTGTGATGTAAATATGCCGAATATGGATGGACTCACTTTTGTTTCGAAAGTGAGAGCAGATGAGAATAACAGGTTTATACCCATCATCATGTTAACCACTGAGTCTCAAGAAGAAAAGAAAAAAAAAGGAATGGAAGCGGGAGCAAAAGCATGGCTAGTAAAACCATTTGCGCCCGAGCAACTTCTCACTGCTATATCCAAATTAATCTCTTAATATATGAGTCTAGAAATTAAAATCAATAATTTATCCAATCATTGCAAAGTAACTTTGATTGGTAAATGTACTGTTTATAATGTTTCCAGATTAAGAGAATCTCTGTTAGAAATAATTAATACAAATCAAAATATCCTTATTGATCTAGAGAAAGTCAATGACTTTGACACTGCTGGTATGCAATTATTTATTTCTGCAAAAAATACTATCAAGCAAAATCAAAAGAAAATTAAATTTATATCTCATCCTATTTGCGTTGTGGCAATTTTTGATCTATATGGAGTAACGGGCTTTTTCGGGGACAAAATAATATTAACCCCAGAAGAGCGAAAACAATTTGCTTTTAAATATGGAATTAAAAAGAAGACCGGTTATTAATTTATGAATGCAGACTTAGAAGAGGTAAAAGAATTATTCATTTCTGAATCGAGTGAAATTCTCCAAAAAATGGAGAGCATTCTTTTATTTCTAGAATTAAATCCAGTGACAGATGATAAGATTCATGAACTATTTAGATCTATTCACACGATTAAAGGTTCCGCCGGCATCTTCGGTTACGAGGAAACTGTCAATTTTACTCATGTTGTGGAAAGTCTTTTAGACAAAGTTCGTGAAAAAGAAATTATTTTAGATAAACCCCTAATAACCCTGCTCTTAGACTGTAGAGATCATATTTCCGATTTGATAGAATATGCGGCTAATGACCGTAAACTTGCAGAGAGCATGAAGTCTCTCCAAATTGATCTTCTAAACAAATTAAATAAATATCTTTCAAATACAAGCTTGGAGACAGCCAATAAGGTAGAAGAAATAGTCGAAAAAAAATTAAATATACCGAATTCTCTTCAAATTGGTTCTGAGTTAAAACATTGGCATATATCTCTTCGATTTAAACCTAATACTTATAGAGATGGATTAGAACCATTTTCTGTTTTGAAGTATTTGAATAAAGATGGAGAAATCTTAAACCTTGTTACTCTTACTGCTCTAATACCTGATTTGAATTTAATAGATCCTGAAAGTTGCTTTACAGGTTTTGAAATTGAATACAAATCCGACAAAGAAATGAGTTTTATTTTGCAGGCATTTGAGTTTGTAGAATATGATTGTGCTATTAATATTTTACCGCCGGATAGAACGTTACAAGACTTATTTGATTTCCTCACTAACTCTGAATTTAAAATTTCGAAGCTATTGAGAATTTTAATTGAGATGGAAACGATTTCTAAGAAAGAATTAAGACAACTGAACCTTTGGAAAAGAAATCGCGATATGCCTATTCAGGCTGAGGCTACTGGAGATAAACCGGTAACTAAAGAAATTAAAAAACAAGAATCGATCCCTATAGAAGACTTTAGTTTAGAAGAAGAACTAAAAGAAGGACGAACTACTAAATCTGCAAAAGAAATAGCATCGCGGGAAAGTAAAATTATCCGCATTGATTCTGGAAAACTAGATCACTTGATTAACCTAGTCGGTGAACTTGTTATCGGTGGCGCAAATATTAATCAGTTGTCTCAAAAAAGATCAGACCCGGAATTATCTGAATCAGCTTATTTTATGAATCATTTAATTAGCGAAATTCGAGAAACTGCACTCAAAATCAGAATGGTTCAAATTGGAGAAACGTTTAACCGGTTTCAAAGAACAGTTCGAGAAATTGGTCACGAAATGGGAAAAGAAATTCAACTTACGATTTCCGGGGGAGATACTGAACTCGACAAAACTGTTGTAGAGAAGATAAATGATCCTCTTATGCATTTGATTCGAAATGCAATTGATCATGGTATTGAGTCTACCGAGGAAAGAAAGGCTAAGGGCAAACCGGCTATTGGGCAATTGCTATTAAACGCTTATCATGAGACAGGAAGTATCGTAATCGAAGTAAAAGACGATGGAAAAGGCTTAAATCGCGAAAAGATTTTAGCTAAGGCTGTCGAAAAAGGATTAGTAACCCCCGATAAGCAACTATCAGATGCAGAGACTTTTAGATTGATTTTTAAAGCAGGGTTTTCTACGGCTGATAAAATTACCAACATTTCAGGGCGCGGAGTTGGTCTTGATGTAGTTGAAAAAAATATTGATGCTCTGCGCGGTAGTGTTCAAGTTTTTACAGAAAAAGATAATGGAACAACTTTTAAAGTTCGCTTTCCTTTGACTCTGGCTATCATTGACGGATTTTTATTTAAAGTGGGTACTTCGTTTTATGTTGTTCCGCTCGATTTAGTAGTTGAGTGCTTGGAATATAAAGAAGACATCGTTGGTAATAATGGTGCGAAAAACTATATTAACCTCAGGGGAGAAGTTCTTCCATTTCTACGTTTGAGTGAGTTTTTCCAAACCGAGGAAGATCAGAATAGCAGAAAAAATATTTTGGTCATTCAATATGCAGGGAAGAATGTCGGTCTTTTGATCGGCACATTGCATGGTGAAATTCAAACAGTTATTAAACCTTTGGGAAAGGTTTTTGAAAAACTAAGAGGAATCAGTGGGTCTACTATTCTTGGAAGTGGAGAAGTGGGGCTAATCATTGATATCCCTTCTCTGTTTAAGAGGGTAGAAGAGATGGAACGAAAAATTGTATCTTAAAACAATTATAATGCTAAAATTAACTCGTTTTTAAAATTTTTGATCGGAGTGATTATATGTTACTAAGAAGCATTTCCATAAAAGGAAAGTTAATTTTTGTAGGATTGATTGTTGTTATTGCATTTATTGCTGCTACGGTTTTTTCTCAAAATCAATTTACAAAGTCTGAAAATTTTATAAACCATTTTGTAAATGATGATTATAAAAAAATAATTCTTATTAAAGATATTAGATACATAGCTAAAGACACAGCATTAGCGAGTGCAGAACTCTTAATTCCGCAAGAGGAAAGCCGGTTAAAACTAATCGCTTCTCGTATTGAAGCAAATAATTTAAAAACCTCGAAGCAAATGGAACTACTAGAAAAACTTTTAGTCATAGTAGAAAATAAAGACAGTCTTAGGAAAATGCAAAGTCGGTACGAAAATTATTTTCAACAATTAACAATTGTAAAAGATCTAGCATTAACGTCTAAATTTGCGGCAGCCGAAGCGGCTTATACTAAGAATCTGCTACCAAGTTTTTCTCTTTACTATGAGTCTTTAGAAGAACTAAATATTTCTCTCGATAAGTTAGTTGAGGAGACCGCAAAGAACACTCTTCTTGAATTAGACAATGGAAAAAAATCTTTAGGTTTATTGAATTCATTTATCGGCTTTGGAATGGCAATTGTCTTATTTGTTATACTTGGAGGGATAATATTTATTATCCACTCAATTGTGCGTTCTGCTAAAAAAATAGCTTCAGGGGATTTGTCAGCTAAGCTAGACGAATCTTCAAAAGATGAAATTGGAACCTTGTCGGTGACAATGAACGATCTATTCTCAAACGTTGCCGCTATAGAAAAATCGCAAGCAGTTATAGAATTTAAAATGGATGGAACAGTAATAACAGCCAATGGTAATTTTTTAAATGCGATGGGATATACGCTGCCTGAAATTCAAGGCCAGCATCATCGTATATTTGTCGATCGCGAATATGCAGGGAGTGAAGATTACAGACAATTTTGGGCGGCTCTCAGTCGAGGAGAATTTCAATCGGCAGAGTATAGACGAATTGGAAAAGGTGGGCGTGATGTGTGGCTACAGGCAACCTATAATCCGATTCTAGATTCTAATGGAAAGCCAAACAAAATTATTAAATTTGCAACGGTTATAACTGCACAAAAATTAATGAATGTAGAATTTGAAGGTCAAATTAATGCGATCGGGAAAGCGCAGGCTGTGATTGAATTCAAAATGGATGGTACGATACTTACTGCCAATGAAAACTTTCTGGCTAATATGAGTTATACTCTGGCAGAAATAAAAGGTCAACATCATAGGATGTTTGTGGAAAATGAACATTCCCGTAGTGAAGAATACAGACAATTCTGGGCTGCTCTTAATCGTGGCGAATACCAAACAGCAGAATACAAACGAATTGGAAAAGGTGGACGTGAAGTGTGGTTACAGGCAACATACAATCCGATTCTAGATTTGAGCGGTAAGCCAGTAAAAGTAATTAAATTTGCAACCGTTGTAACTGATCAGAAGCGCAAAAATCTTGAATATGAAGGACAAATCGCTGCCATTGGAAAAGCACAAGCTGTTATTGAGTTCAATATGGAAGGTATTATTATTACTGCCAATGAAAACTTTCTGGCTAATATGGGTTATACTCTAGCAGAAATCAAAGGTCAACATCATAGGATGTTTGTGGAAAATGAATATTCCCGTAGTGAAGAATACAGACAATTCTGG
>JANYCR010000478.1 GCA_025360185.1 Leptospiraceae bacterium
CAGTCGAACTACAAATACTTCTAACAATATCGATGAAGAAAGAACGCTCAGATACAGGCTTCTTTCTACTACAAGCATAGAAGTGTATCGAAATGAAACAGGTATTGCTGTATCTTATGAATGGCAAGTAATTCAATTGGATGGGGGCAGGGTTCAATCAGGTATTAGTACAATACCCAATGGGTCTAATTCTATTTCTGCTACAATTAGTAGTGTCAATTTAAGTAATTCTTTTATAATTCTTAATTCAGCTGCGGGAGCAGGTGTTGATGGAGTGGAAACAAATCATTACGCGCAAGCTTCCTATGCATCTACTACTCAAGTTACTTTTACCCGTACTGGAAATTCAGATACGGTCGATATTTCCTGGTTCGCATTAGAAATGATAGATGGCACTGCTGTACAGAGTGGCAAATCTGATGTATCCTCTGCATCTACTTCCTCGACATCAAGTCTCACTACAGTAGATACCACGAAAACGATGATCGTTTCCTCTTATCAAATAGAAATAGGAACTGTAGCTACAAGCTCACAGGATTCGGGAACTTTTTCTTCTTTTTTTCTGGACTCTGTTACGATCCAATTTGATCGGTTTAATGCGGAGTCAAATGCTTCTACAATAAGCTGGTTTGCAGTTCAATTTCAATGAGTTTATTCTTTCAGATTTTTTTTAATTTATTTACCAGGCTCAGAAATTCCTTTCTACTATTATCAGGATCATACAGAATTGTTCTTTGAATCAAATGGATTACCATATTAAAATCTAAGTTTCCACTGTAGACAGAATGATTTAGAATCATTCCGAGTCCTGCAACTCCTGCGGCAAATCGAAAGTTGTCGGAGGCGTCCCAGGCAGAAATTTTTGAATCTATAAGAGTTTCTTTTACTTCTTCTAATTTACCCGCCTTAGTTTTATAGTTTAATTTTGCTGTAATTAATTCACCTGATTTCTGTGAACCGGGAAAAGTAATTACTTCATATAGAGCAGTATGACTAAAAGAAGAGCTGACCTCGTATGATTTCTTAGTATTACTAGTGCGGTATTTTTCAAAGCCAATCAACCGGAAAGATTCTACCGTGTCCGGATTAAATTTTACTTCTATCGCAATATCTTTTGCGAGACTATTCCATGTTAGCCATGACTGTTTGGAAAGATTTTTTTTAGTATCTTCGATTGAGTTTATATAATAAGCTTCATTTATCTTAGTTGTATTTACCAAGTCCATAACTGGAACACTACCCGAAGTTGAAAATCCAAATATAGAAAAGGTAATGCCAGCCTTATTCTCTTTTTGAATGAGTGAAAGAAGCTCATCGTTATTAACCCCACCGAAGTCACCGTCCGTAACGATAATAACTTTTGTCTGATCCTTGTCCGATTTCATTTCTCTGGCTAATTTAAAAGCAAGTAGAATTCCTGGCCAGGCATTCGTTCCACCACTTGCTTGTAATCTAGAGATAGAATCTAAAATTCGAGCCTTTGCAATCATGCTAGTGGGAGGCATAACAATTTTTGCGTCATCTGTATACTCGATAGTAGCCACATTGTCTCTTTGATTTAGTCCTTGTATAAAAGTCCTTATAGAATTTTTAGCGAGTTCCATTCTAGCTATGCCACCCATTGAGCCAGAGGTATCCACTGCAAATACTATATTTTTAGAAGCATCACCTTCCTTGTCTTTTTTTTCCTCTGCTATCGAATTGATTCCAATATGAATTAGTTTTCTCTTATCATCCCAGGGTGAAATAGCGGCTTCTAGGTATAAGCCCATGGATTTTCCTTCTTTTGGTTTTGGATAATTATAAGAAAAATAATTTAATAGCTCTTCGGTATAAATATTGGAAGGATAATTGAAATTCTCCACAGAGTTTTTAAAGTTCATATAAGAAGTAGTTGATACATCCAGCGGAAAATAAGAAATAGACGCTTTCTTTGTAGAGGTAAAATCTTTCCCCGAAAGGGTTTCATAAGAAGGAGTAGTTTCTTGCTTATAAAAATTTGTCTTCGTATTATAACCCGAGCAAGAAAGAAAAAAGACTACAATTAAAAAAATTTGATTTATTTTTTTTTGATTCATTTGTTTAGCCTTAAAAAGAAATACCAAGTATTTTTCTAGTTCCATCTGCTTCTTTTGTATAGGAAAATAATTTTAAGACGGAATACTTTTCAAATGAAGTTTCCTCTTCTTTTTGATAGTCCCATAAAAACCCCCAAAGGCTTCCACGAGCGCGAAAGCCCCTTTCTTTCTCTGTGTATTCTCGATAAATACTTCCAAGTAAAATATAGGTATCCTGTTCTTTGCTCTGTTCATCTTTTCTATGCCAATAGCCAAGTCCGAGTAAACCAAGATGAAAGTTTTTTCCATTCTCCTCAGAAGTATACAGTAGCATCGGTCCGTAAATTCGAGAATGCTCATCTTTAAAGTCATAGGTGCGGATAACGGGTAAGAAGTTATAGACTGTCTCTTCTCGTTTGCGGGAATATCCAAGCCAAAGAAAGGACGCATCACTCCATATATCATTTTCTTTTTTAAAATTCCATATATAGCCGTAACCTCCCTGGAAATAATTTTCTTGTTTTAGATTATGATAGCGAATTCCTGTGAATAGAAAATCCCATGTATAAGACTGGTCGGACGCAAAATACTCGTAATCCACTAGGTATAGAAAATTATTTCTTAATCCATCGTTAGAGCGTCTTCTATAATTTCCAAGAGTCCAATTTTGATAATAGTCTTTATCTGCCTCGTGATAAAATAAAAGGGAGAGGTTGTAAATAGACTTTGTTTCGTCACCGCGATAACCGCCACCTAGGTACCAGAGAATTGAGGCTTCTTCCCATTTGCCGTTTCGTTTAGTAAAATTCCACCCGTATTCCCATAGCCCGTGAAAATTAGAATCTGAATCTGTACTTTTAAATTGAAATCCTTTTATAAGTAAATTTAATTCAAATAGGCTAGGTTTTTTTTCTAATTCCGTTAAGAATAAAAAATTATAATAAAAACTCTTTTCAGATATTTTAATATAATTAAATAGAGTAAATGTCCAGAAATTACTGCCATTTTTTTTATTCAACGTGAGTGGAAAAATTCCGAAGTTGCCATCGCTAAAATAATAAGCCGGAAAAGCAATGAATCTATCTAGTTTTTTCCCAAGATTTTTTACATCAAAAATCCAAAATAGATTTGTATGAGTTGTATCTCCATTTTTGTCTCGATAGAAAAAGGGAGTAACCCAGAGAGTCGAGGATTTATATTCATTTTGTATTCCATCTGCATTTAATTCTTTTCGTTTATAGCTTTCGTAATAAGTCAGAGTAGGCCAGAGAAGAAAACTTGTCATGGAAGTTGAATTGGCTTCTGCTTGTTTATAATAAGAAAATAGCGTATAATTCTGATTTGTCTCTGAATCTTTAGTCTTGAAATTTTGTTGGATATAAAAAGGTATGGCGCGATGCCCTGATTTTGTATCAGAGGTATACCAATTTACGAGCGGCCAGACGAGTGAAGTTTCCTTCCAATTTCCTTCTTTGTATGTTTCTGAAATATACCCGCTTAATAAGATGATTTTCTTTTCAGAGGTTTCATCTTTTTGTTTTCCATAAAAAGGAAAGAAAACAAAATATTCCAGTAAATCTGACTGATACCAGAGAAAAAGGGGAGCGACATAAACTTTGTCCGAAGATTCTTTATCCCAGGTAAACCAGGAAAGCGGAAGTAAACGAAAATGCCTTCTAGAATCTGCCGCCTCATAGGATAATAATCCGAATAATAAGCTATAGCCGCTAAAATTGAAAGAGTCTTCCCTCGATACAAATTTTTTTCGCGTCAGCTTAGGCGTATTATCCGCTTTCTTCGTTGAAGCCTGCTTGGACAAAGCTAGCTCTTTTTTTTTCTCTTCTTCTAATTCTTCATAGCTTTTATTTCTATCTAGGACATCTCTCAGAAATTTGGGCTTTTCGATGGTCTGTCTAAATGAAATACTTGCCAGGTAATACAAAATGGTTAGGTCTGTATCAAAATACCATTTGTTCTCTTTTTTTCCGACCGACAAACTTGGATTAACCGCTCCGGAACTCGAACGCGTAAACCAAAACAAATTAAAATGATAGTCACTTTCCTTATCATTATAATTTGCATATATAGGGAGAATCAGAGTAAGATCGCGCTTCTCTGATTTACTTCTAAAATAAATTGGAAAAAGTGTTTGAATACTTTCTTTTTTTATATCGCTGGATAGGGAAACATAGGGACCTAGTACAAAAGTCTGATTAGAAGGATCCCATTTATTATAATAAAGTAGGAGTGGGACAAAGGTTCTTCCGTAAGAGGCTGTCGTGGCGCTCAAGTCTTTGTCAATGAAAAGTAATGGTATTCTAAAATAATCTTTCTTTTTATAAAAAATAAACGGTAAGAACGAAAATGCATTCATCTCTCCTTTTTCGGAATTTTCCCAGTGGAATAAGGTAAGTATCCGCTTGTAGCGTCCTTCGCCCTGCTCAAAAGAAAAATAAAAGAGTAACGGTAAAACGGGAAATCCCCATTTGCTTTTATGAGTATATTCTTTGAGATCTCCAGTATCTTCTTCTAGGCTTCTGTAATGAAATAAAGTCCAATGAGTAATATCATAGTGTCTATTCTTATCTGCGATAGGATATGATGTGCGTGAATACGAAAAAGGGAAAATGGAAAATCCAAATTTCATTTGTTCCTGTGCAGGATTTTCTTTCCTATAATAACCATATATTGGAAGTAAGTAATGATAGTAAGAGTCTTCTAATTGCGTATAACGCGCGAGTGGAATAACTGGAAACCAAAAACTTGTTTCCTTATTTTGATTTGTAGATGTATATCTTTCTAATACCCGTCCATGAAGAATCGAAAAATGACTTTCCTGAAAAAAGTTTTCTCTCTTCTTTGATTCATACGAATAATAAAAAGTAGCCGGAAATAGTATTAAGTTATTTTTTTCTAGGGATTCATTTTTTGTATTAGAATAGGAGTAGAAGGGGAATGCCGAATGATAATTATAATTTGTCTTTGTATTTCCGCCCCAGTAGATCAGGGGTAATAAGGATTTGTCTGTTTCTGTGTTTTCTTGTTTAGTGGTATAATTTAAAAGTCTAAATTTTTCACGATTATCAATCTTACTATTAATTCGATAATAAAAAGGGAAGAGCAGGGTGGAGTTGTATTTGGGATAATCAGTATAGTCATAGAGGTAAAGTATTCTTACCCCGTAGTGGTTATCCCATCTTTCCACTTCGCCGAAAATATTACTAACAGCGTATTTCTTACTTTTTTCACTTCCGTAAACTTCTTTTTTTTCTCCTTCGTCCAAGTCTTGCCAATCCTCAGGGTATACTGGAATTGTTATAGCTAATGCTAATAGTAATAAAAATCGTTTCATTGCTACCATGAAGACAATGTTTTCGAGTAACCTGATTTCAGAAAACTAATATTTTATAATCAACTATTTCCCAAATAACTTTGATTCGGATATGTCTACTAAGGTGCATAAAATCCTGTCAATCATCTTCTCTTGATTATAGATTGCGTTAAATATCATGTAACCCCAAAGAGCACCTTTAGATTTTGTATGAATAAATACCTCTGCCTGGAACGTATCAATTAAACCTATTTTCAATTTTTCGAAGTTCTGGCAAATACTCCTAAGCTCCTTTAATCCAATGTAATCCGAAAAATGTAACCAATTTAAGTCTTCCTTAGTATAACCTGTTAAACTTTCGATAGTTGGATTTATATTCAATATTTTTGCATCTGTATCAAGGATGGCAATTCCAAAATACGGATTATTACTAATAGCCGCAAACTTTTCTCTGGATATATGAGAAGTATACTGTAAGTTTTTTAACCAGGTAATATCTTTTGCCGAATGGAAAATATTTCCATTTTTCTGACCTGTTTTGTGGAATATTCCTTTTAATGAAAACCAGCGATATATCCCACTCTTATGCTTAAGTCTAAATTCAAATTCAGCTAATTGATTTGGTTGCGAGATTACTTTCTTAAAATAATCTTCCATAATTTGAAAGTCTTCGCTATGAATGAGTAGCGGTATAATCAAATTACCCATTCGAAGAACCTCTTCTTTTGTGTATTCTAGAATTTGAGCAAATTCTTCCAATGGAAAAATATGTGGAGTAAATTCATTAATCTCTTGCGAGAATAATAAATCACCGAGCAGTATTTCTATAGTCTCCTGTTGTTTAATTACCCTCTGCAATTCATTCTCAATCATTTTTTTGCGGCGAATCATTTCTCGAATATTTTTTAATCGGTTTAATTTTTCTTCTTGAGGATTTGGGGGGTAACGATGAGAATCCACTTCTATCTTTTGTAGTCGTTTCTTTAAAGCGTTTTTCTTTAAGATATTTTTTTGGATATAGCTTAGTCTGGCAAGCTTTACTTCTTTATCCTGGGAATTCTTATAAAGCGCGGTTTGAATAGAAGTATGCAGCTCTCTTGGAACAAATGGTTTCAAGAGATATCCGGATGGGGAAGCTTCTAATGCTTTCTTAAGAGTCTTATCATCTCCGTAGGCAGTGAGGTAAATGACTGGTATCCCCAATTTTTTCTTTATTTGCTTAGCTGTTTCGATACCGTTCATTTTACCATTCAAATGAATATCCATTAGAATTATTTCAGGTTTATTCTTGATAGCATCTTCAATCGCAGCTTCACCTGAACTGGAAATGCCTACTACGTTATATCCAAAATTGACAAGATTCTCTCGGATATCGACACTTACTATTGCCTCATCTTCTACGATCATGACTTGTACTGGTTTCATGTTATTTGCCTCGCTTGCGCTACTTACTTAGCGTCCGCTAATTTTTTTTGGGGTCTATTGGTAAAGAAATATGAAATACCAATCCCGATTTTTTTTCTAAAGACAGATTTCCTTTCATTTGTTTTACAAGCATTTGGACTAGTTTTAATCCAAGTGTTTTTATGTTTTCCAATTCGATTTCATGAGATATCCCTATACCATTATCACCGACATCTAAAAGAATTGAATTTTTTGGTGTTAATTTCGCTTGTATGGTGATTTCCCCTTCTTCCTTGTCCGGAAATGCATACTGGAGGGAGTTTGAAACTAATTCATTTACAATAAGCCCAAAGTAAATTGCCAGGTCAATTGGAATTACAGTATCATCGACTTCGAATAAAATTTTTATTCCTTGCTTATTATTACCATGAATCATCAAGAGGTAATTCGTTATTAGCTTTAAATATTCTTTAAAGCTTACTTTTGACGGATCAGTGGAAAGGTTTAACATATCATGTAAAATGGAAATAGACTTTATTCTTGCTATATTCGTCTGAAATATACGAATTAGCCTCTCATCTTCGATTTGATTTGATTGTAGGCTAAGCAAGCTAGAAATAATTTGCAAATTATTTTTTACCCGGTGATGAATTTCTTTGAGTAAAATTTCTTTTTCTTCTAGAGATTCTTTTACTTCTGTCTCAATTTGTTTTCTTTCTGTAATTTCGGAGGCAGTTGCTATAATGGATTCTATTTCCCCTGATAGGTTATTTCGGATAGGAGCGATTCTCACCAAAAACCAAGAGGTTAATTGTCCTTTAACGCTTCCTCTAATTTCGAATTCTCGAACGAGCCCTTTCTGCAAACATTCGTTTAAATATTTTATGACATCAGGTAAGTCTTCATTCTGAACGTATTTTAGGTAATTAGATCCGATTATATCTTTTAATTTCAGTCCAGAAATAGTATAATTTATATAAGTTATCGTAAAATGTTTGTCCAATGTAAAAATAAAATTAGGAGAGCTTTCGATGAGGGAGCGCCATTTGTCCTCTGATTTTTTAAGATAGGATTCTCTATATTCTCTGTCTTTTTCTAGATGAATATTTTTTTGTTCACGATTATATTCTTCAGTTATATTTTCGCAAACATAAAGGACCTGGTTTGATTTATTCACACTCTCCCAAAACGGGTAAAAGGAAAATTGAAACCAAAATTCGCTCCCTTCAATCTCAATCATTTTTTTTCTTTGTATTTCTTCTCCTTCCAGCGCTGAGATAAAACTTTCTTGAAAAAAAGGGGAAATAGGCAAATCGATGTAGTCCTTTAGAGAAATTCCTTTCTGAAATGTTTGTCTATACAGGTTAAAAAAAGCTTTTGCTATTTCAAGATTAAAGTATATTACTGTCCAATCGTAATTTAATACTAACCGAGATTTTCCGTCTGTATGAAATAAAAGGTTCATCCATCCCTCTAACATAATAAAATCAATCTTAGGTAACAATCGGATTTTGCTTTAATTCGCTTTTTATTTTACTGTTGAGGTTTTTTCAGTTAATAGCTCGATCTCATTTTTAAAATTTGTCAAATGCTTTTTATTTTTTTATTACTTTGATTTCGAACTGTTTTTCGCCTGACAACGAGTAAGCGCTAGAGCTTTTTCGATTACTAATTTGACAAATAACCTTAATTCTTTTTTCATTTTTAGTCACTTAAAAAATTGATTTTCTTGCTAGGACTGATTTATCTTTATTGTTTTTTTGAAAACATTTTAGAATTAGTCTAATTAGCATGGAAAAAATTAAAAAAACGGATGAAGAATGGAAATCCGAGCTTTCAGCACAAGCATTTCAAGTGCTTCGAAAGCATGGAACGGAAAGAGCGTTTTCGGGTGAATACAATGATAATCACGAAGACGGTAAATACTATTGTGCCGGATGTGGGCATTTGCTATTTGACTCAAATGCAAAGTTTGATTCTGGGACTGGCTGGCCTAGTTTCTACGAAGCAATTGCAACGGATTCAATCGAGACTACAACCGATAAAAGCTTTTTTATGACCCGCACGGAAGTCCATTGTGCCAAATGCGACGGGCATCTAGGTCATGTATTTCCTGATGGACCAAAGCCAACTGGTCTAAGGTATTGCATGAATTCTGT
>JANYCR010000506.1 GCA_025360185.1 Leptospiraceae bacterium
GGACTTATAAAAAAATTGGATTTGCAGGTGCAGGTGTAATTTCGACTGTTCCCGAAAAAGAAATTTTTAAAAGCGTATATCAAATCCAGAGAAACAATTTCATTATCATGTTAATTAGTATTTGCTTTGCTTTTATCGTCATTTATAATTTTTCTAGATCAATTACTACTCCGCTTCTCAAACTTGTAAGTGCCACGAAAGAAATTGAGAAAGGAAATTTTCGAGTAGATATTTCTCCAAGCTCTAAAGACGAAGTGGGACTCTTAACAAATTCATTTGTCGAAATGGGTAAAGGATTAGAAGAAAGAGATAAAGTAAAAAATATTTTAGGGAGCATGATTGACCCGACTGTTGTAAAAGAAGCTCTCATAGATTTATCTGCTCTCAAGCGCGGTAAAGAGACTGAAATAACTGCCTTCTTTTCTGACGTAGCAGGTTTTTCTACTATCAGTGAGGAGCTAACATCGGTTGACCTCGCCGCCCTTTTAAATGAATACCTTTCTGCCATGACAATCATTCTAAAAAAATACGAAGGAGTTTTAGATAAATACATTGGAGATGCGATTGTAGGAATTTTTAATGCTCCCGTGCCAGTACAAAACCATCCATTAGAAGCAGCGAGAGCTTCTATAGATATGATTAACAAACTAAATGATCTAAAAGAATACTGGACGGCTAATAATCTTTACACCCGAGAAGCGCAGGCAATGGCAATTCGAATTGGATTAAATACTGGATCCGCAAAAGTAGGATTCATGGGAACAGACGCACTGGCTTCCTACACTATGATGGGGGATACGGTCAATTTGGCGGCACGACTCGAGGCTGCGGCTAAGGACTACGGAGTTCATATTCTAATTAGTGAAGCAACCAAAAATAAAATCCAAAGTGAAATGTTTACCCGAGAGCTCGACTGTGTTCGAGTAAAAGGCAAAAATGAACCCGTTAAATTATATGAACTAGTTTGTAAAAAAAACGATGTTTCAAGAACAATTAAAGAGTCATCTGAAATTTATGAAGAAGCATTTAAGCTTTACTTGGAAATGAATTGGGAAGCTGCCATTAAGAAATTCCAACAAGCAGCAAAAGCAAAAAATAAAATAGATAAGGCAGTTGACTTACTTACGGATAGATGCATTTATTACCTTGATAATCCACCAAGCAAAAATTGGGACGGGGTATTTACCCGTAAACACAAGTAAATGATGGAAAGAGCCAGTTTTCATTTTCCGAAATGGACGAAATCCGAATTCTTTTTAGTGAATTTTGG
The DNA here is from genome assembly GCA_025360185.1 of Leptospiraceae bacterium. Classification (GTDB taxonomy): domain Bacteria; phylum Spirochaetota; class Leptospiria; order Leptospirales; family Leptospiraceae; genus UBA2033. The sequence goes on from JANYCR010000506.1 coordinate 1,271, forward strand.
ATTAATAGTCATTATCCTCATTCTATTCTTATGGCTTTACTTAGAATTTCATTTTAGTCTCGGAAAAATCGGCGAGCCGATTGGTAAAATTACATACCGAATAAATGAATCGCAAAGAAAGTATAGTTCCAATTATCTCTGGACAGACTTAGATGTGAATTCGAATATTTATAATTACGACACTGTGCGTACAGATACATCTTCAAGAATTTACGTTACTCTAAATGACAAAACAGAAATTCAATTAGAAGAAGATTCGATGGTCGTATTTGATATATCAAAGGACACTTTAGATCTAAGTTTTTTTACAGGAAAAATTCGTCTCGATTCAACAAATGTAGACAAATCGAAAAAAATAAAAATCATCTCGGGTGATTCCGTTGTAAACTTGAATAATGGAGCAGTCCAGTTAAAAAAAAATGCATCCTCTAGCGTTGACGTAAATGTAATAGAAGGAAAAGCAGAACTCAAGAAAAATAATAATACACAAAGCCTTGAGAAAGGAGATGAGGTAAAAATTAGAGGCGAAAGTCTAAAAAAAGAAAAGAAAAAAATTAGACTCTTAAGCCCAATTAATTCCAGATATTTTCTTACGAGGAAATCACAAGATATAGAATTTGAATGGGAAGGGGATAATACCGATAATTCTTATATTTTAGAAATCTATAATTCCAACGCTAAATCTACACCGCTTATAACAAAAAAAGTAAAAGGCGAACGCCACACTCAAAACTTAAACCCGGGAAAATATATATGGAAAGTATATGATATAAAAAAAGAAAATTCCGAATCGGATTCTTTCTATGTAGCCGACGACAACCCTGTTAAACTTTTTACTCCTCTATCAGGAACTTATTTTGATTCTATTGATACTCCACCTAGAATTCTTTTTAGTTGGAGTAAAAATGAATTTATCCGCTACTATAAATTAGAAATTTCAGAAACTAAAACATTTGATAAAATTAAATACCAGCTTACAACAGAAAATGAAACTAGCATTGTAGACAGTCTAGAACAAGGTAAATATTTTTATCGCATCGTAACGAAAACAGAATTTCCCGATTCAGTAAATAAAGTATCCCTGGTAAATTCATTTACAATTAGTAAAAAAGATACACCGAGTCAAAATCCAAAACCAGAAGAAAGAAATTCTACAATTTCAAATGATGAATCTATTCCATTAAACTTAATCACTCCGAAAGATCAGACAAGTCTAGATACAGACCGATTGCAGTTCAGTTGGGATAAAATAAAAGACAGTTCCGAATATTTGCTTGAATTCTCGAAGTCACAGGACTTTACAGACATTATCCTCAGTCGAAAATCTAAAACAAATTCTTTATTAGTCACTCTTCCTGACAATGGGAATTTTTTCTGGCGGGTAAGGGCAACTCTACTAAACGGGGATTCTATTTTAAGTAATAGGTTTAGTTTTTCTTATCAATTTAATCCTATCGTCCAAATTGTTTTTCCTTTAAACAATTCTGAAGTTGATGTATTAAGTATGGATAAATTTATTTTCAAATGGAGCAAAATGGAAGGAGCTATCTATTATAGCT
>JANYCR010000589.1 GCA_025360185.1 Leptospiraceae bacterium
TTCTTTAAGGTTTAATACGGGAACGAGAGTGCATACAAGTCCAATGGAGACTCTGGAAATTTTCCTTGAAGCTTGCAAAGATAAAGAGTTCTGGTTAGATTTAAAAGGGAGGCAACTTCGTATTACCCAGTGGGCTGTTCCTTGTTTCGGTGATATAGTTTTAAATCATGAAATAGAAGTCAACCTTCCTGCTGAAATTTATTTTAGACGGGAGGAAAAGTCTATTATTCGTAAGATAAGTGGAAAAAAAATCTACGTAGATCCACCTCCACCCAAGGCAGTCGGGGCAGGGCAGGCAGTGAACATCCCGGATGATTCTTTAAAAATTAAGAAATATTTTACTGAAGAGGATTTGGAGTATATAGATGCTGCTTCTAAACTTGGCATCAAGAATTTCTTATTGTCTTTTGTGGAAGAAGAGCAAGATATTTTAAGGCTACTCGATTTAATTTCCAATGCAAATATAATTGCAAAGATTGAATCTAGAAAAGGCTTAGATTTTGTAAGAAGTTCTTATTCTAATTTAAAATATAAGCCTACCCTTATGGCTGCAAGAGATGATCTCTACATTAACATTGGAGAGGATAAGACTGATATATTTCCTGCACTTAAAATGATTTTGCAAAAAGATCCTTATGCGATTGTCGCTTCCCGCCTGTTTACTTCATTAGAGGAAAATACAGAAGTATCCCTTTCAGATCTTTCTGATTTTGAACTTATTAAGTCTATGGGGTTTAATGCCTGTTTACTCAGCGATGGGCTTTGTTCTGGAGAGAAATCTTTTTTAAATGCAATGTCTGTATTAAAGCAACTTGAGAACAAAAAAATCTGATTTCATTGTTATAGGTCTCGGGTTTGGCGATGAGGGAAAAGGGGCTATTACCGATTACCTTGTAGATAGGTTCGGAATAGGTACCGTTATTCGCTTTAACGGTGGCTCTCAAGCAGCACATAATGTCATTACTCCGGATGGAATTTCTCATACATTTAGTCAGTTTGGTTCTGGAACGCTAATTAAAGAGGCTCGAACTTTCTTATCTCGTCAAATGCTAGTTGATCCGTATTCTCTTTTAGAAGAAGAATTTGTCTTAAAGCAGAAAGGAATTTTAGATGCAATGAAGCTTCTTACTATTGATCCAAATTGTGTAATCATTACGCCTTTTCATAAAATGGTTGGGCAGATGGAAGAAGTATCCCGCGGCAAAAGACGATTTGGCTCTACTGGTAAGGGAGTGGGTGAGGCAGTTTTATCATTTACTAATGATAAAGAAGGGACTCTAATTTTAAAAGATTTCTTTAGCAAAAAAATTCTTAGTAAAAAATTGGAAATTCATTATTTGAATCAATTCAAAAAAGCTTTTTCCATCCTTGCTAAAACTAAATCTCCGCTTGCTAGTAAAATCTGTTTATACTTTAAAAATAAATATAATCTGAATCAGCTATTTAATTTTTATGAAGGCTTTGCAAAATCTTATTCTAAGAGTATTGATTCCAAGGGAAACCATTTACAGACTCTTTTAAAATCTAAGTCTTCGCTTCTTTTGGAAGGAGCGCAGGGTGTTTTACTTGATCCTGAATTTGGTTTCTTTCCTTATATAACGAAGACTAAGACAACTCTTGGTTATGCGCAAAATTTATTAAAGTCAAAACGTAAACCAACTTGCATTGGAGTATTACGGGCGTATTCCCATCGGCATGGAGCGGGACCGCTTCCGACGGAAAGCATTTTACTTTCTAAAAAAATTAAGGAAGAGCATAATCTGGATAATCCGTGGCAGGGAGAATTTCGAATTGGTTGGCTCGATTTAGTTTTATGTCGTTATGCAATCAAAATAAATCCCGGTATTGATTCGATTGCTCTTACTTGTCTTGATCAATTGAGTGGGCTTTCTAAAATCAAAGTTTGTATAGAATATCGGTATAATAAAAATTTTCCAGAGAGCATGAAGCGATTTTTTCAATATAAAAAAACTGGAAATGAAATAAGGATAATTGGAATTAACCCTATTTTAAATTCTAGTGAGGTAGAAAAAAAACAGATCGCCCAAGTTTTATTAAATTCTAAGCCTTCTAAATACTTAGAATTCAAGGGTTGGAAGGAATATATTACGAAGCTCAATTTAGAAAAAGAATTTCCTAAAAACCTAAAAGTATATTTGGACTTTTTGGAATCTAAGGAAGGATTTGGTCTGCCTATTTCTATTTTATCATTTGGTAAAACTAGGAGAGAAAAATTTTTTAGGGGATTAGAACCCAACTAATTCTATTTTAAATGGTTTAAAGTCTTTTGTATTTTTTGTCACTAACTTTAAATTATTAATATATGCGATAGACGCAATCTGTCCATCGACAAAGGATGGGGTCTTTCCTGCTTTGGTAAGTCGGGCTTTTTCTTTTGCGTGCCAGGTAGAGGCAGCGGTATTGTAATCGAATATTGGTAGTGTATCTAGAATGGAATTTATAAATGTTTCTAGAATTTTCTTTTTCTTTCCGTCTTGTAAAATTTCCATTCCGTATTCTAGTTCGTGAATTACCAGACTACAGGTGGCAATAGAGATTTCATTTTTTTCAAGAAATTCTAGAACTTCCAAATCAGGAATCTTTTTTAAAGGCTCGGAAAGAATATTTGTATCAAGCAGATAAATAGAATTCATGAATTAGAAAGAGAAATCTCTGCCCACGGAAGAGTCTCTCCAATTTGCAACTTCCTTTTCGGAGAAAGAATTTTTTTTGAAATCATCCGAATCACGAAGTGACTTCCAGTTGTCTGTGAATTTTCTTCGCTTACCTTTCAGTGCATCATATTCTCTTGTAGAAATTAAATAGGCTACGATTTTGCCACGTCTAGTAATGGGTATGGTGGGATTGGATTCTAAAGAATGCACTAATACCGGTAGATGGTTTTTAGTGTGTGCAATGCTATAGCTTTTTTCAGTCATCATTACCATATAGCTATTTAGATAGCCATATGGTAAATTTGTCAAGGATTATTTTAAAAAAATCTTCTTTCTAATTATGGCTAGCTTCTTTTTTCTACGGGGATATATGTTTTATTCATTGCACCGATATAGATTTGTCTTGGTCTAGCTTTTTTGAAATTACTGCGAATACGTAGTTCTCTCCAGTGTGCGAGCCAACCGGGAAGTTTTCCAATTGCTTGCATGAGAGTAAACATATTCTTAGGAATTCCAATGCTATTAAATAAAATCCCGCTATAAAATTCTAGGTTCGGATACAGGTTCTTATCCTTAAAATAGCTTTCGTTCGAAACGTATTCATCTACTTCGAATGCAAGATCTACAAGTGGACTGTGGTGTGTCTTAAAAAAATCTCGAAAGATTTCTCTCGCGACTGCTGCTCTCGGACTTTTTACTTTGTATGCTTCATGTCCTAAGAAATTTGCTTTAGATAATTCCGCTCTAACAGTTGGTTCACTTAAATATGTTTTATAATCTTTTCCAGACTTGAGAATTTTTTCCAATAACTCAACTGCGGCTACGCTCTGTCCGCCTTCACGAGAACCCCATAGAGCAGAAATTCCTGCACTAATAGATGCGAATAAGTTTGCTTTTGTGCTACCTACGAGTTGAACAGTAGTAGCCGCTACGTTTTGTTCATGGTCTCCGTAAAGAATCCAGAGTTGATTAAGTAGCTTGTCGTGATCTTTTGGAACAACATAGGTTTCACTCGGAACTGAAAAAAGCATATGCAAAAAATTTGTGCAGAATGGAAGTTTGTCAATGGGGTAAACAAAGGGTTGCCCGATCATTTTTTTATAAGAGAAAGCGGCTATCGTTCTAATTTTACTCAGGAGACGAGTGACTTGATCTACTCCTCGATCTACTGACTCTTCATACTCGTCAGTGTAATAACTCGAAAGTGACATTACCATAGTTGAAAGAACTGCGAGTGGATGAGCTTTGCCCGGAAACCCATCAAACAAATTAATCATGTCTTCATGAATCATAGAATGTTTAGAAAGTCTGTTTGAAAAATCTCTTAGTTGCGTTTCTGTTGGTAACTCACCATAAATTAAAAGATACGATGTCTCTACAAAGCTAGAATTTTTTACTAAGTCGTCAATTTGATAACCGCGATAGCTAAGCTGACCTTTATCGGGATCACGCCTTGAAACGCTGCTCTCACCAATTGCCGTATTAAAACAACCGGGATCAACGGTAATCACGCCTGCCGTGTCATAGAGATCCTTTATATCAATCCCCTGTTTTCCGTCAGTGCCGGTAATTAAATTTAGAGGAAAAGTTTTACCATCCAAGTTTAGTTCTGCTTTGTTATAACCGCTCATACTTTTTTACACCCTTTGTAATCTTTATCACTCCATAGAACTTGGTTCTAGTTTTGAGTCAATAATCAATTTGAGCTAATTCTGCTTGACCCGTATGATTTCAAATGAACTCAATCGTAATATGGATTCTCTAAAAACAATTTACTTGCTGAGACATGCCAAATCCGACTGGACGGCTGAATTTCGAATAGACCACGAAAGACCAATTTCCGAAAGAGGACGAAAGAATGCTAAAGCACTTCGTTCTTTTTTTAAAGATCGTGAGTTGCGTGTTGATTTTGCCTATGTCTCCGATGCAAAGCGAACGGTTGAAACTCTAGAGATTTTAAATAAGAACAAAGAACTTTTTAAAAATGTAGAAGTGACTCCGCTTTTGTATGAGGCAAACTTTGGAGTTTTTTATAATCTAATTACGACGACAGATGATGCGCATGATTCTATTTTATTTTTAGGGCATAATCCTGAACTCGAGGAATTAGCAAACCAACTCATTCTCAGGCAGAACGCGTATAAAGATTTTTCTTTTTTTCAAAAATTTAGCACATGCTCACTTATTGGTCTTGCCTTTCCTATTTCTTCCTGGAAGTATATTTCAACATTTCCGGGCAAATTGACATTATTCTGGACTCCGGTAAAACAATGAAAAAACTAATTACAGCAGCACGACTGAAAAAAAGAGTAAAGGAATTGGGAGAAGAAATTTCTCTCCATTATAAGAAAGAAGAAATTGTATTTCTTTGTATTTTGAAAGGCGGATTCATATTTGCCGCTGATCTAATCAGAGAAATAAAATCTACTCCAGTGATTGATTTTATCGAAGCCTCTTC
>JANYCR010000063.1 GCA_025360185.1 Leptospiraceae bacterium
TTCAATCGCCAATAAAAGGTTTTTGCTTAGTTTAACTACTTCATTAATATCATCTCTGCTTACATAGGCTCCAACACTCATACGAGATTGATGTTCTATGAAATCATGCAAACTTTTCTTTTTTTCTTCTATTGTCATTTAATTTTTACCTTTAATGTTTCAACTATCTTATTAAAGCGGTCTTGTAGTTCCTTAGAGTGATGTAACAGTTCTTTAAATGAGGTCTCTAAATGTCCATCGCCCATCATTCTAAGCTGGTTTAAAAAATCTGACGCCTCTAAAAATTCCTTACTTGTTATTTTCCAAGAAAATTCATTATCCCAAAATTCAATTGTTTCATAAATTCTGTGATCACTTGAAACAAAACCACCAATGCCTTTTTTTAATGTATTCTCAACGTCTAAAGCGTCTTTACATTGAATATAATTCATCCTTCACCTTCGTTTTTGCAAATTGTGGTGATGGCTTTGTTTAGTTTGTTTGATATAAAAAAATAAGCACTCATAGATTCCCCCTCACACTCTTTGTGATGAATCGCTAGCGCCCTACTGCACTCTTGTATTGCTTCAATCGCTACAAAAAGTTCTTGTGCTATTTGGTGTGCTGCTTTCGTAGAAATATAAGGCTGCGTTTTTATAAATTCATGCAGGCTTTGTTTCTTTTCTTCTATTGTCATTTAATACCTACTTTTAAAATTACATAAGCCGAAATTGTTTTATACGCAAATTTTTTATTTTTTACCTAAAACACGTTCCAATGGGATTAAATGCGCTATACTAAAAGCCATAAGATCATTAACACTTTTTACACTTGTTTGGCAATCAAACACCAATGACGCTCGTTGAAATTTAACATGTAATCATCGAGATCATCGCACCAATAGATTGTCACAAATCACCCAAGAATTCACACCGACGCTCAAGCGCTTCAGCATACCAAGAAGCCATCTCAAGCGCCTCTAATAGAATTGGCATTAAGACTTCAAAACCAGAAGAGTGTGCTTTACCAACCGCGCTCCAAGGTGGCTTTCCCCATGCTGCATTCACTGAGCTAAGTTCTTCTTGATACTTTATGGAAAGATCAGCACGTAGCTTTTCTAGCTTATCTTTTGGTGTACTCATCTTAAAATCTCCACATACCCAAGCTTGTAATCATAAACAAACCTTTTTGTTTGATACCAAATATCCTCAGATGTAAGGTAAACTACTTTTTTTCTTTTGCTATTCTTATCTAACTGACCTGCTAACTTTGCAATCCTCACAACTAGCAATAGGATGCAAGGCAACCTAACTTTTGAAGAATTACTTCAACATATGGAAAATATTCTTAAAAGGCACAATAGACGCACCTAGGGCTCACTGAACATTTTCAAACTAGTTAGAAGTTCATTTATGAAAATGCTCTTGAGATTAATGAATCAACTTCTAAAATTCCTGCTTCAAACTGTATCATTGCTTCACTTCTTAAATTTTCAGCTTTTTCCATTTTTTCGCTTATCTTTTTCATTAGAACCTTGTCTTTCGGAATTGGAACTAAAATTTCTGAAAGATGCTCAGGTGTTATTTCGTCTATAACGGAGCCGAAAACACCCTTTTTAATTTTTTTTTGAGCATAGTCCGTTTTTAAAAAAGCCAAAAGATAAGCACCCGATATTTTCTTTTCGTTAGGGATAACTCGAATAACATGCTCTGAAATTGCAAAACCACTCCAATTGTTAGGAACAGAAGAAACTATCCCAGTAGTTCCACTTCTTGTTATTAATATCCACCCTTTTTCAACTTTTAATTGTTCATACTTTGAATCTTCTTTAGGAAACCATTTTTCCGTATTTATAGTAAATTGGGTAATATTAGCTCCTCCTAAAAAAGGCACACTTTCCGAACTCTTTTTAACAAAATTTCTTTTAAATCTCCCAGGAAATGAAATTTCTTTTACGATTTCCTTGAGCTGAATAAAGTCAAACTCAATCTCGTTTTGTTCAAAATAATTATCCGAGTGCTTTGGAGAGTAAAATTCAGCGTTAATTCTTAGCTGATTATCATTTTCTACTTGTGATGCAGAGATGCTAAATGAAATATCTGAAACTAGATCTTGGCTTTTTAAAAATCTATTATAATCAATTCGTACATCGTCAATGTCACAAAGGATTTCATTCGTAATCTGATCTCTAGCATTTTTTTTAAAAACAGGATTTCCTCGTCTATCGTGACCTATATGTCGGGGTATAGACATAAATATGTCGGGGTCATCTTTAAGCGAAATGTCTTTTAATCTTTTACTTCTTCGTTTTAAAATCACTAATGCGGTTTTGGTTCCTGTATGCGGTTGAAAAGTTTCTTTAGGCAAATCAATTACTGCTAATATCTGGCTTTCTTTCAATAGCCATTCTCGTACGTAGCTAGCTTGGGGTCCAGACAGTAATTGATAGGGCAGTACAATCGCAAGCTTACCTTTTCCAGGCTTAAGCATTTTTATGTTTCTTTCTAAAAGCAAAATGTCCGGGGCGCGCGGAGCCAGTTTGTAGTTAGTTTTAGCTAGATCAAAATTTTCCAGAATATGGGGATCTTTTATTGTGATCTTTACCCCAAATGGTGGATTAGAGGCTAAGCAATCAAACGTATCCTCTTCAAGTCCATTATTTCTTAATGTTACCAAATCTAAACTATCACCGAAGGCGACATTTTTATACATGGCACCCTTAGATAATCCACTCAATGTTGAGTTTGCGATGGTGCCAACTTCTTTGTCTATTTCATGTCCAAAAATTGCGTCTTCCAAAATTGAAACTATTTTAGAACTACTAATTAGTTTTTGATCTAATCTCTTTTTTGCATACTTCAAGGCTGCAATTAAAAAACCTCCAGTTCCACAGCAAATATCCGCAAAAATCTCTCCCTTTTCGGGCGCAAAATCCAAGAGATCAATCGCTAAACTAGTCACTTTTTGGTCTGTGAAGAACTGACCACCATGGCGCTTAACCCAATCAGTTCTTATAGACTCTAGGGCATCTCCTAAATAATCTTTTTCTTTTTCTGAGAGCGGAATTTGATTCAACAGTAATGTTACATAGGCAATATCTTTATCTGAAAGCAGAATAACGTCTGATGACTTTGTTCCTTGCAGCTTTTTGAATGCATTTCTAGTGACTTTTGACGCTTTCGCAACATCTACAGGATTAAATTTTTTCAAACTTCGCACTTTTTCAGCTGTTAAGTTTATCGCGAATTTTTTCTTCTCATTTATTTCTAAAAAAATTAATGCATTAAGAACTTTAGATAACTCATTAATTATTTTTTGAGGTGTTTTTATTTGAGAATTAGCATAAAGGAAATCGTGAATTAATTTGATTGTTTTTTCAAAGTCATATTTATTTGATGGCAGCTCATTCTCAAGAATTAATTGTTCCAACTTGCACTCCTAGCAGCTTGTTTTCTGTTAACATAACGGCTTTTGTTTGTAAAAAATACTTGGTCACATGATTTTTTAGACATCTTTAATCCAACATTGAAACCTTGATAAAAACAATCTGCATGGCACTTACCGAATAGTGGAATACCTTTAGTTGTTTTAACAGCTGCGTGTTTTATAAGCTATTTTAGTTTTTTCATTTAATAACCTCAGCGTAGATAGTATGTTTTCCTGTTGTTTCGTTTCGTGGACCAATTTTAAAAATAATTTTTATTGTTGTCATTTCAAACACTCCTCTGCATCGGCTAGGGCTTTCTTTGCTGTATCGCCAAAATCTTTAGACTCTCCGCAATCATTTGATTCGGTAATTAATATTTCTTGTTCGACGTCTAACTCTTGAGTCAGTTCAACATTTAGTTCATCTTGATAAAACTCAAGCCCCTGCTTCAACTTCTGATTCGCTTCAATGAGCTTCAGGATTGTGGAAACAGCCCATTGTAATTCTTCACTCTGAGTTTTACAAGCCATCCAAGTATTAATTTCTAAACCTTCAGCTCTGGCTTTTATTTCTTCAAAATTCATTTTAAAATTCTCCAATCAAAGTAACGTCAGCATCATACTTCTTCATGGCTTGAATGGCTGCGGATTGAGATGGGTATTTAGACCATTCAGAACACGTTACAGCATTACAGCGATAATATTTGTCTGGAGCATAGCAAGGGGACTCGCTAAAGTTTTCAGTTCCCACTTTTGTTGTTTTCATTAATTCTCCATGACTCGTAACTATTATCAGCCATTGTGTATGAGGCCTATGGGATATCTTAATCGTTTGCTTTTTCATAATTCCCCTAAAAACTCACATTGCTTTTCTACCATTTCAGCGTTTACAATCGCTAAAGAATCTCCATCGCCTAAATCAACTATGTAAGCTAGTGGACCAGAACTAATTAATGCTATTGTATAATCCCCAAGCGAATCTACTTTTTCATTTTCTAAATATCTAAATAACGGAATAGCTATTGCTAATTGATCATTTTTACCGAGTATTACTTGATCTTTCATCATCTCACCCATTTTCTGATTTGTGGCTTTGCGGAGGGCATTACAAACCCTTTTCTTGAAGCTTATCGAAATCTTTTACATAAAGTTTTACACAATCAGGACAACAATTTTGACTATTAAGATACTTGAATTTGAAATACATCCAACCTGAGCCATCGTCGCTTTCTTTAAAGCAAACATCGCACTTGAATAGTTTTTTCATTTTGGTCTTTTTCACTTCGCAACTTCTTTTTCGAACTTGTCTAAAAAGGCTCTGGCTCGTTTACCTGCGTAGTCTTTCTTAGGCTCCAAATCTCTATTAAAATCAAAGAGCAAAATGTCGTAAACGTGGTTTCCAGTTGATTGACTCTCGTCCAAACTTTCATAATTTTCTTTATCACCGTAAAACTCAGCCATCTCAAGCGCAGACAATAGCAGAGGCATTAAGGCGTCAAACCCATCTTCAAAAGTTTTAACGTCATGCTTCCATTCTTTTTCTGCTCGCGCAATATTCCATCGTGACGCTCTTTCATTAGCTAGGGTTTCACGCATTTTTTCTAACTTTTCTTTTGCTGTGATC
>JANYCR010000064.1 GCA_025360185.1 Leptospiraceae bacterium
TAAGAAATTGATTCCGCAAATTTCTGTGAAAGAGTCTATATCGGATGAAGAGTTAGAATCATACGATACTGAACTTTTAATTCTAGATAGCTATAAAGAAGGTTCCGGTGGCGGAAGTGGAACTATATTTGAATGGGAAAATGCTAAGTCTGTGAAAAGAAAATACTTATTAGCCGGTGGACTTAATCCCTATAATGTAGAAAAAGCAATTAGCGTATTACAACCATTTGGCGTAGATGTAGCCTCTGGTGTAGAGTCAAGTCCCGGCGAAAAAGATATTAAGTTAATTAAAGAATTTATTAAAAATGCAAAAAGAATCTGATCCATTAACAACACCTGCAATGAAACAATTTGCAGAAATAAAATCTAAACATCCAGACGGAATATTATTTTTTCGAATGGGGGATTTTTATGAGATGTTCATGGAAGATGCAATCATTGCCTCGGCTATTCTTGATATTGCGCTCACTAAAAGACAAAACCAAATCCCAATGTGTGGAATTCCTTATCATGCTACTGAAAGTTATATTTCGCGTTTGATTAGCGCACGCAAGAAAGTAGTGATCTGTGAGCAGATTAAATCAGAAGACCCAAATGTAAAACTTTTACAAAGAGAAGTTGTCCGAATTGTAACACCCGGAACTGTAATTGAAGAAAATCTAATTGGCTCTTATAATAATAATTACTTCGCTGTATTTTCTTTTGATTTGCGGCAAACGCTTGTTGCCTTCGCGGATATATCCACTGGTGATCTGTATTATTTTAGTTTTGATAGAGTTGCTAGAGAAGATTTATTTGCAACGATACGTAAATTTGAACCAAAAGAAATCATGCTTTTAAAAGAAGAAGAGGAGTATTGGAAAAATTTTCACTTTGAAGATATTTGCGTAAATACAATTTTAAATAAATCGGAAATTGATTTTGGGAAAGTAGATAAGGCTTCCAAGTTTTCTAATCTCGAAATTTTAATCCAATTCATCATAGATAGAAATTTTAAGAAGAGTAGCTTCGTATTTAAAAATCCAGTCATCATGGATGATAGCGATTACATGGAATTAGACGAAGACACAGTGCAGAATTTAGATTTGATCGAAAATCAAAATGAATCGAGTAAACATCATTCTCTTTTCACAGTTCTAAACAAATGTCAGACTGGAATAGGAAAGCGAGTTTTAAAAAATAAAATCCTATTTCCTACTAAGAGTAAATCAGTATTGGAATTAATTTGGAATCAAATCAAAATTCTAGAAGAAAATAAAAAAATAAAATCTAAACTCATAGAAGAACTTTCTGAATTTGCAGATATAGAAAGAATCATTTCTAGATTTAGAGGTAGTAAAGGCTTACCGCGAGATTTTAAAACAATTCTTAGGACAATTGAAATTGCAAAGTCGATTCAAATTGTATTAAAGACGATTGAGTATAAGTTTACTATTCCAGAAAAGAAATTAGATAGCGTTTACGCATTCATTGCCACTAGGCTTTCTGAAAATGAACTTCCACCTATACTTGGTGGAGAAGGGGCTTTCTTAAAGACTGGATTTAATCCTGATTTAGACCGCGCACGTGAGGCAAAGACAAAAGGAAAAGACTGGATTATTGCACTTGAGGATAAAGAGCGTAAGGCGCTAGGACTTAATACTCTTAAAATCCGTTATAATAAAGTAGTAGGGTTCTACGTAGAATTATCCCGCAAAGACTCAGAGCTTGCCCCTACAAGATACCAGAAGAAGCAAACACTTGTTACCTCTGAAAGGTTTACATTTGCTGAATTAGAAGACATCGAAAGAACAATCCTAGAAGCAGATGAAATAATTCAATCTATCGAAAAAGAAGAATTTGAAAAAATGATGTTAGAAGTTCTAAAAGAATTTCATAGCTTTATTGCGTTGTCTAAGGAAATAGGTCAGCTAGATTACACTATCTCGCTTTGTGAATGTAAAGAGGAGTATAACTGGGTAGCCGCAGAGATGAACGAGAAGGGCGAGCTTACTCTAATTGAAGCGCGTCACCCAGTGATTGAAAAATTTATGAAGATAGGAGAAAGGTTTGTGGGTAATGACGTTTACCTGAACCGAACCAATTCTTCTATTGCAATTCTCACAGGTCCTAACATGGCGGGGAAGTCTACGTATATGCGCCAAATCGCTCTTTGCCAGATACTCTTTCAAATAGGCTCTTATATTCCTGCCAAGAAAGCAAATCTTTCGATTGTGGATAAACTATTTACTCGGATTGGTTCGGGTGATGATATTACTACGGGTCAGTCTACTTTCTTTGTAGAGATGAAAGAGACTGCGTATATTCTAAAAAATAAAACAACACAAGGCTATTTGGTGTTTTATTTTTTAGAATATACGCAGTCTCTTTCATCTCTACAAAGAAAGTAGACTGACCCGTAGTAATATCATCACCCGAACCAATCCGAGTA
>JANYCR010000077.1 GCA_025360185.1 Leptospiraceae bacterium
GACATTGCTCATTGGAGTTTTTCTCGAAAGGTATTTGATCTTGATGTGGGAAAACCATGCCGAATCTTTTCGTAGATTCCTGGTAAAATGCTTTCTTTCTATTAGCGTTGCCACTCTTTCTATTCCACTTTATACAATGCCAGCGAGCGAAAAAATAAAATATATAGAGGAATGTTATAGAATAGGAACTCCCAGCAGATCGAAGCTAGTTATTTTTTTGACTATTGGGATTTTATTTTTTTTCTTTTTAAATCTTTTATTTCGATTTAAAAAACTATTTAGAAGTAGTACTTTGTATTCTTCTAAGACTTTGCAATTAATCTTTTCTATTTTAGTCATTGGCTTTGTTACGATTCTTATTGGTGGAATATTTGCCTTCTATGGATCTTATGTCGGTATGGAGACTAACGGATATGTCATAGGCTCTTTTTTAATTGTACTCTATATTTTACGACTGCGAAATCCTGAAATTTTCCGGGAAGTTCAAAAGATCGTAGAGGAAGAAAAAAAATATAAGAACTCTCAACTCAAGTCGATCGACCTGAATAGTGTTTCAAATAAACTAACGATGCTTTTGGATAAAGAAAAAATTTATAGAGAGGATACTCTTAATTTGACGGAGCTTGCATCGCAAATTGGAATTTCTAATCACCAGCTTTCTGAATATTTAAACCAGGAATTAAAGCTATCTTTCTTTCAATTGATTCACCGTCATAGAATTGAAGAAGCAAAAGAAAGACTCTTAACCCATCCAGACGAAACTATACTTTCAATAGCCTATCATGTCGGATACCAATCAAAATCCTCTTTCAATGATATCTTCAAGAAAGAAACAGGGCTTACACCAACCGAATTTCGAAAAAAAAGGAAAAAATAGTCCAGACTTATCAATTCCTACTAAAAAATAGGTCAGAACCGATCGAGGCGGTCGAAGTCTTTCTGATTGTGTGCTATAGTAGTTCTTGTTTCAAGGGAGGAACTCGATATGCCATTTAGTTGTGAACTTAGTTTAGATTGCTTGATTCAGGTTGGTTCATTTCAATTATTCATGAACTTTGTACGTTATTATCCAATCGCAGGTGCAGCGTTTTTAATTTTCTATTTTTGGAAAAAAGATTACTTCGCAAGATTTAAGATTCAAGAAAAGTATCCTGCCGCAGAAAAAATTTGGAACGAGATTCGGCAATCTGCTATTACCCTCATTGTTTTTAGTAGTATTGGAATTACAATTTATTCCCTGATTCGTTTGGGAGTTTTAAAAAGCTATATGTATAAAGACCCGACTATGTATGGCGGTGTGCCTTATATGATTCTTTCTTTTCTAATGATAACTGTATGGCATGAGACTTATTTCTACTGGGCTCATAGGCTTATGCACCATAAGAAAATTTATAAATATGTTCACCAGGTTCATCACCAATCTGTGAATCCTACTCCAGTAGCGGCATATAATTTTCATTATATAGAAGCTTTCTTTGAGGCAATCTACGCTGTTATATTTACACTAACGGTTCCTATCTATTATCCGGTATTTATCATTCACACTTTCTATGCGATGATTATGAATATTTGGTTTCATCTTGGATATGAATTTCTACCTAAAGGGTTTGCAAGCCATTGGTTCTTTAAATGGATTAATACGTCTACTCATCATAATCTCCACCATCAAAAGTTTAATGGAAACTACGGACTCTATTTTAACTTCTGGGATCGAATCATGGGAACTAACTTTCCTTACTACGAAACCTATTTCGATAACTTAGCGGATAAGAGAAATATTACAGTACCTACAGAAAACGAAATCCACGCTCCTGCTTAATGTTTTCATCCTCTGATATTATTATATTCACCATTTGATTAGGCTAGAATCCTAATCAAATGGTGAACGAAACACGCGGTTGGGTCGTCAAAATGGATTCAAAGACGCTCCAAAACCCCCATCTCAAAGAAAATAAAATGTTGATAAAATCCAATAACCTGTAAAGATAATCTGACTTGCTTATAAAACTGGATTTAGAAAAACTAAAATCATTCTAGGTTTTATTAGTAAAAATATTTTTATTTTGGAGTGATACATGTTACGAATTTTATTTATCTTAACCATTTCTATTTTCTTTTTTCAGAATTGCGAGTCCACGCCCAAACGACTTGATGCAAACGAAGACAAGGTAAGCGATAGCGGTGGCTTAACTAGACAGGAATTAGAAATTGCAGCGGTCAAAATCGGCAAAGATGTAATTGTGCATTTCAAAAAGAATCCCAACCCTAAAGGTGTAGGGTTGGCGATTCTTCAAACAAAGAACGATACATCCGAACAAATTCCCACCGAAGTATTCGAAAACGCGTTAGTCGCTACAATGCTTTCTGGAAAAATTTCTACCATTCGCACAGACAAAAGAGCAGAGCAGCTAAAAGAGATTAAGCTCAGCCAACAACTCGGAACAGATCTTTCTGCGGCTAATCTCAAATCACCTAATTATTTTATTAGAACTTCTATTGATGAAAACATGTTTAGAAGTGGTGGCGATAAAATTGTAGAGCAAGTTTTAAACGTCGAGCTTCTGAGCATTGAAACAGGGGAAGTCGCATTTAGTAATAAGCAAACCTACCGCAAGCAAGCCGTGAGCAACAGAGGGGTCGGTTGGTAAAATGAAATATATTAAATATTCTAGCTTCCTTATCTTATTTGCACTTTTTTCTTACTGTGCTACGAATTACATAGAAAAAATTGCTAAAGCGGAGAATGCGTTTTATGCGGAAGATTATGAAACCGCAATTCCTTCCGTTCGAGAACTCGCAAAAGACGCAAGCGCAAAAGATGAATTACTCTATCTTATGGAAGCTGGAACTATTTTTCATACCAAGGGCGATTACGCAACAAGCAATAAAGTATTTAAAGATGCCGAAGTAATTGCAGACCAAATTCAAACTAGTATAACAAAAGAAGGTTTGGCATTTATACTTTCTGATAATGAAAGCAATTTCAAAGGAGAAAGTTTTGAACGTGTTTTAATCAAGCTTTATATGGCTATAAATTATCTAATGGTAGGAGATGTTGATGCTGCAAAACGATATTTCAAGAAAGTAGATTTTGAATTAAGGGATATGAAAACAACCGATTCAAAATACAAACAGAATAATTTTGCCCGTTATATTGATGCTATTGTATCTGAGCAATTGAGTTCTTTCAACGATGCACGTGTCAGTTACAAAAATATTATGGATGTCGCTCCGGATAATAAAGAAATTTTGGCAGACAGATACGTGTTAGCCGTCAAAGAAAAAGACACAAGAGACCAAACAAAATACGTAGAAGGACAAAATTATATCAAAGCATATGATAAAAATTTACAACCAATAGCGTATAATACGAACTTGGCGGAAGTTCTAATCATCAACCAAGCAGGAAAAACTGCTACTAAAGAGTCAAAAGGAAAACTTGTCAATGAACCTGTCATCCAAGCAGCTTTGTATAAAGCGGTAGAATTTTCTATGCGTAGCATGGATACCAAAGGAGCTTCTGTTACCACTGTGATGGCGATGATCTCCAATGCAGAAAATCCAATTCCCGAATACAAAAAAAGGGAAGAACAAAAATCTACTCCCATTGATATTTATGTAAACGGAGTCAGGCTAACAAATACAAAGGTATATAACGATTATTCGGAAACTGCAATTGCTAACTTCAATGAGAATTATACAAGCCTTGTTACAAAAAACGTTGCCTCTATAGCAACTAAAGTGGCAGCGGCAGGAATAGCTGCGTACGCTGCGGGTAAAGCAGCAGAAAATGCAACAAAAGATAAAAATGGAAATAGCAATGGGTTAGTAGGTTTGATTGTTGGGGTTGCCGCAGGAGCGATTGCTGGGGCAGGTGTATCAGCTACAATTAAACCAGACCTTCGCTGTTGGCGAACGTTGCCCTCTAATTTTCAGGTTCGAAGAATTTTTTTAGAACCCGGGGTCTATGATTTCGAATTCAAATCAAACACAAGTCGTGCCATGGGCGGGAAAAATTTCACTAAAATTTCCGTTGATGCAGGTAAATTAGTCGTTATTAACTTTCGTTCCCTGTAATTTTTACTATACACGGTATAAACTCTGATTTTACGGTAATGGGATATACGGAGACTTAAATGATCACTAGATTTACATTATTCTCTTTGATAATTTGCTTGGCATTTAG
>JANYCR010000084.1 GCA_025360185.1 Leptospiraceae bacterium
AGAAAAAAAAATGAATGCTGATAAATATAAGTAAACTATCTTTTCGAACAGCAGCTTCCAAGTTTGCGAATGTGAGAAATCTATTTTGCTTAAAGTGATTCAGTTTTAAGAAAAATAGATTTCTCACATTCGAAGTCCCACTTGCTTCGCAATTTCGTTCAATAGCAGTTCGAGGTGACAGGGGTAAATAATTAATTCTAAAAATTTATCGGTGCTCACCTGTGTTTCCCTACTCTTTCGCTCACGTCGAAAGGATGACGTGGCTCAAGCCCATTAACATTAGCGTCGTTGTCACTCGAATATGTGGTAATATTAAGTCGTCTCCAAATTTCATAAAGACTAAATCCTACAACAGCAGAAAGAAATGCAAAGAAAGGAATAGTATAATTACCCTCTCTAAAATAATTTCCAAGGATGAGAATTAATATTAAACTGGTCGCAAATATATAAACAATAGGCGCAATAGGATAACTTAAATAAGGAATTAAATGAGGCTTATTATGATGCTTCTTAACTCTAAACACAGAATAAATTGTAAGAATGGAAAGTGCGATGATGCAAATGAAAGAAAAATTTAGTAGGTTACTTTCCTTACTTACAAATAAAATCATGCAAAGCGCCCAAGCACTTTGCATCCAAATTCCTAGCACTGGAGTATTAGTCTTTGGATGTAGATGCCCTAATTTTTCAATAAATAATCTATCACGCGACATGGCAACCTGGATGCGGCTACCGGTAATGATGGTTGAATTTGTATTTCCTAGTATGATAAAAAAAATAATATAAGTCATGATGCGGGGAATCCATTCAATAGCTACAGGCGAATGTATTTGTAAAAGATTTTTTAGAAAATACTGCCCCACAATAAAGAATGGATCTTTTCCTGTCTGGATACTTTCAAAAGGAAGAAGTGCAACAAATATAAAGGCTAGAAGTAAATAGATGAGCATAACCACGAGCGGTCCAAAGATCATAGTGCGAGGAATTACTTTTTCCGGGTTCTTAATCTCCTCACCCATTGCAAGTGGAGAATTCCAGCCCGCATACGTCCAATAAACCGCTACAAGTGCGGTCCCGGAAGGAAGTAAATCTGGAAAAGAAAAAGGCTTATTCATATTATCTGCTAAGAGAAGCTTTGAGTCAGTACCAAGGAATAGATAATATAAAATGGAGCTAATCGTAAGAAGCCCTACTCCCACTAAAAACACTACAGGCAAGAACGTAACCAATTTTTGAAATCGAATAGAAGATTCAATTCCAAAATGATTGACAGTCGTAAGAAGTAAAAGGAGTCCAATCGCAATCACCTGATAATAATGAAGCTCAAATCCTAAAGTAGGTAACGAATAACAGACAGTATTCACCCAATCTCCTAGAATAATTGAACCCTGGTAGTGAACGCCAAGAGAAAGCCCAAGCGCAATAGAGCCTGGAAATGTAATAAAGAAAGTAAAGAACCCATAAAGAAATGCGAAGCGTCTACCATAAGAATTTCGCAGATAAGCATAGTCACCGCCTAATTCGGGGTAAACGCTCGCAAGCTCGGCAGAGCTTAACGCTCCGCTCATTGCAATGATTCCACCAAATAACCAAAATAGTAAAAACCAAATTGAATGGGGAAGAAGAGATGAGATGAGGGAAGGATAAACAAATATTCCAATGCCTATCATATTTCCCATCATGAGTATGATTGCATTGGTAAGCCCGATGGTGCGATTAAATGTATGATGTTTCAATGTATGCTACTGTTAAATTTTCTTATCAGTCAGACTCGAAGATATTCGTTAATAGTCAATAATTAATAGAGTATTGTCATCCCCGAAATTCCACCCGCTATTGCCACTACCGCCAAGCGATATCGGGAATCTGTAGTTATTGAGACCCCCGATTAAAAATTTCGGGGGTGACGCTTACGCTAATCAGTAATCTCTCTTTTATCGAATTCACGTTAGTTACTTCCAACCGTTGTCCAAAGAGGAAATTTCTTAAAGGTCTCCGGATAATTCGCGCGTGGACAAAATGCGATAGTCACTTCCTTGTTCTGTAAACCGGATTCGGTTAAAACGATATTTCTTTCTACTAACTTAAGACTTTCAAATTCTAAATCATTGACAACACAGACAACCTTGCGAAATACACCGGTTATCCACTCCTGCATTTCAAGATCGGTCTCGAATTTTTTATAGCAAGCAAGCGAAGAATGAGCAGTAACCACTGGAACTAGATTGTCAGGCACTGAGCGTTTTACGAAGATATACATTTTTAAGGGCATAATATTGGCTAACCAAGCAAATTTGGTTTATCAAAAACCATTTCGGGGGTAATGTTTGTTATCTGGCTAATTTCTGGAAGTATTTCATATTCATCTGGTTTTATGAGTTCAGAAAATTCTGATTTTACTTCGAGTGTTTTTTTGTCCAGCTTGACTGCTCCTATTTCTATGATATTACTTTCTTCAATTTCATTTTGTCCAAAAGTTTTGCAAGATGCTTCTAAGTCAAAGATTACGATATCGGAGGAGAATTTCATGGTGATTCAGTCTTTATACTTTTAACGTATAGGCTTTGTTTTATTTGTAAAGTAAAAATTGTGAGTCCGTCGCTTCTTGTAAAATCTTTTCTACTTACAATCCAAAGCAGAATATTTATAACCATACAATATTTTAGCGACATCTTTTTGTGGTAATAGTTCTTCTTCATTGCCGAGAGTTTTTAGAATAAAACCTTTTGATTCTTGTCGAATAAATAATCCGAGTTTTATTGTTCCATCTTTTAGTTGAAAACGCATAGCATCTTCGCCAGAATCACAAACTGCTTTCTTGGTAATGTATTCTTTTCGATTTTCATTTTGTTGTGCGATGACTTCCACAATGTTTCCGCTTTCTAAATCTTTATCTGTTAAGAACACTTGGTTTTTCCTATCTTCTCTACCCCGCTCTATTTCCTTTGTTGTGAGTGGCGTTTCATTAAACCATTCGAATTCTTTTTCTTTTTTGTCTGGATTGTTGTGGATATCAATGATTAGCTTTTCAATTTTAGTTAAAGTTAATTCAATTTTTTTTCCTTTCGTTACATAATGAGAAGTTAGAATTTTAATTAATTCTGGATGAATTGGCTTGAGTGCAACTTCTCCGTCTGTCACTTCTAAGAAAAACTTATCTTTTTCCTTTGATACTTTGATCGTAAAGCCGATGTCTTCTGAATTGCCTTTAACCTCAATGATTCCAAAACTAGGAACGATTACTTCCCAATCATTGGTATTCTTGTCGCTAAAAAAGAAATCCATTTTACCATATTGCATTTCGAAGCGGCTCTTCTCTGTATGAAATATAGTTTCTTCTCCGGCAGAAAACTTTACTTTCAACTTTGCTGGTAAGATTTGAAAATCAGCCAATCCTCCTTTAGAGATTTCTAACGTTTCATTTTGAATTTTCTCATTTGCAGATATTAATCTTTTGTCATTTCCAAATACTTTTCCTTGTGCATAGCCGACAAAAACCTCCGTCTTTTCTTGCTGCTTAAATATTTGTAGGGGATTACAAGAAATTACCATTAGAATGATTGCTGTGTAGATTCGTTTGTTCATAGACTTTCCTTTTTTACCACCGATTCACACCGATAGTTTTTTAAAATGTATAATTCAATAAAACATTCAAAGTGTCATTCCCGAAATTTTCTATCGGGAATCTCAACATCTAGAGACCCCCGATAAAAAATTTCGGGGGTGACATAGAAGGATACCCTTTCATCCAAAGAATATTCCAACAAATTTAATAATCTTTTACAATAGATTTAACTTTCTGAATCAAGTCTTCATCTGGTTGATTTGATTTTCCTAAGTTGATAAGTTCAGGCTTACGAAAGAATTCTCCGAGTTTATATTTTCCGGCGACTGTCTTGTCACGAGTTTTATCAGAGACTTTTGCTTTTTCTTTTAAAATATGAGAATCGGATAGAAATTTATTCTTTACGATTTCGTCTAATCCTGTTTTCTTTAAAACTTCATCGGTTTGAAATTCTAGATTGTGCGGCATTGCTAATCTTAATGATGCAGAGCCTTGTAGAACTTTCCATTCCACATCTCCTGTTCGAGATGCTTTCACATGGAAGTGAGTTTCTTCTGATGTAACAGACAGCGCGGAATTAGAAGTAACCACATTGATTTCTTTTAAGGCAGACATTTTCTTTGCGTAAATATCAACTTCGCCTTGGGTGATATAGAAGGTTAATTTATTATTAGCCTCACGAAAGAATAATTCAGAATCTTTAGAAACGGTAAAATTAATTGCCTCAGAAAAAGGGTAGATTTGAAAAATAGCTGTAGAGCTTGCTTTTAAAACTATTTTCTCGGATGGATTTACAAATTGACCGTTAATGATTTTCCTATCAGCAATTTTTAAATCGCCTTGCACATACTGTAGAATAGCCCGATATTTATTTTCTACGAGAGTAGTCATTGTCAAAACAATATCACCGGACATATCAGCTTTGTTGTATCGAACAGTAGGTTTTTGATACATATTAGGGTGTTGTGCCGACCAATCCTTCATACTCTTTCCTACATAATCAGAAAGCTCGCGAAATAGGACTATCGTATCTTTGTTTTGATCCCCTTCGTTTCGTAAACCTTTCAATAGATAATGAGTAAACACTCCGTTATCCGATTCTGGATGCTCATAGCAGAGTCTGTCTTCGGAAGTGCAAAAATACGAAGCGGCTACTGACGAGTCGGCGTATTCTTTAATTTGAAATTTAAAATCCACAAGTGATTTTCCTGAATCTCTTGTCATCCCACGTTCGCGGCAAGCATCTAATAGAAGCAAAGTCTTCTTTAATCCTTTTTTGTTTAACTGTTGAACAATATCTTCTACTTTAATCGAAGATTCAAACTTGGATTGATTATTTTTCATATCCACATCTGCGGGGATAAGATAGTTATTCCCCGCTTCATCTGAAATTCCATGTCCAGAAAAGAAAATAATTATCGTATCCTCTATTTCAGCCTTATCGACAATATCCGCAATTCCATTTTTTATATTTCTAGCTGTCGGATAATTTGGATCATGCGGCGACATTTCATTTCTACGCTCATCGGTAAGCGTTACCACTTGAAACTGTCCTTTGTCCTTTAGCATTTTCCCAAGTTCTATAGCATCCTGCCTAGCCTTAGAAAGTCTTATATTATTTAAAGCAGGATTTTGATCATAATTGATTCCTACTAAAATCGCCCATCGCGAACTATCCTTATTACCCGCTAACTCTTCTAGTTGTAATCCTTTGGAGTTTTGAGGAACTACAAAAGTTTTGTAAGGCTTTTTTTGTTCTTCTGTGGTTGTACAATAGAGTATTGTGCATGTTAGTAAAATTAGGAGGAGGTTTTTCATTTTTTTGGGGGCCTTTGTGGTTTAGCGAATGCAACGCACATGCGCAACATCTAACTCAGCATCGCCGTAGTAGGTTTTGCCAATGCCCACAGAGAAATGGTAGGTACCATCGGGTTCATTATCAGAAGTCCAGTATAGAATATATGGATCATATTCATCCCAATCTATATTTACCCCTATATCAATTGCAACTTGAAATTCTTGATTGGTTGGTAGCCTCATCCCAAGTTTTTTAGCTTCTAAACTGGCTTCCATCCAAGACATTTCTCCTAAATATTTGCTCCCCTTCCACTTTGATATAATTTCAACTTTAATTCGATTTGAGGGTAAACCCAAATTAGCCTGTAAATATGCAGCGGCTTCAGCCCTAGTTGTTTTTACTATAGTCCATGCCTCATCCAATGCTTCTTCAAATGGAATTTCCAGTTTAGGAATGGCTTTTATTACTGAAGCCGGTAATATATATATAAGATGACCGTTTGTTAATTTATACGCATTAAAAAGATAAGTCGTGCTTATATGATTATTTTTATCCAACCAATCATTACTACTCGTATCATTTGTTATGAAAATAATATCTTTTTCTTTTTGCTTGGATAACTTTAAAAGCTCGTAAAATATTATAAAATCACCATGTGGAAACTTACCTTTATCCGCATCTTTCTTTTTTGCACCTGGTATTATAAACTCACTTTTTATGATCTCTTTATATTGATTGTAAATAAAGTCGAATTCCTCTTTTGTGGTTTCTTCTGATTTTCCTATGTTTTTTATTAATTCTAAAAATTTGTCTTTATCAATTCCTTCATATTTTATATATTCTATATTTTTAATAATGTCTTTTTCATTTTCTATTTTTAATTTTATTTCTTCATTAATTTTTTTTATATCTTCTGCTTTTTCTTTATACTCACTATTAAGATAATGAAGTTTTTCTATCATTGTAATATTTTCTAGTATGCCTTTGAAATTATTATTAACTGCTTTATGAAAATCATCAAATTGGTTTTTTAGTCCTTTAATCTTATTGTAAAATTGGGAAACAAATTCTTTCTCAACAAAATTAGTAATGTATATTCTCTTGGTATTTTTTTTATAAAATTCATTGAGTGTCGTTCTATCCGTTATGCTGTATTCATAATAAGATAATAAAAAATTTGTATCGAGTGAGATTATAATATCCAAATCATCATCTAAATCGGTAACGCTTTTTCTCTCAGCCTCATACTTAGATAGAACTGTTATCGCATCTTCCAATGGTAAAACATAATATGGATCGTATTTAAAGTTCTTACCAATCACAATCTTTTCTTTATCACTCATAATTAATTTTCCTTTTTAAATTCTCTCGTTATCCGTGTAAATATTTTTAAGTGATTACATACTGTCTAAACTCCTAATGCTAAGATTATCTGGGAATAAATAATTAAATAGTGAGCTTCTTCATCGGTGAATACATCGGACAACGCAATAGGTGGAGAAAACCTTTTTCTCATCAAGGCTGATTCCATTTCCCATGGAGACGTAGTAGGCATACTGCCGAGAAGATTCCTCGGAAGTCCAGTAATTAGAAGACCGATTATTATTTTCTTCTTGCCATTTTTTCCATATACCGGCTTTTCTTACTACAAGCAACTCTTTTCTAGTAGGTAATCTCATATCTAAAATTTTACATAAATTCTTAGCACGATACCAATCCATTGCCCCTTGATATTCACTCCATTTTCCATAGTCAGCAGCGTAATGCAATCTACAATCCTTCCCATTCCAAACATTGCCATTAGCCTCACACTCTTGTTTCTTCAAAGCAAGTTCTTGACGGCGTTGTTCTTCTTGTAATCTTTTTTCTTCCTTACGTTTTTCCGCAGCTTGCTTTGCTTCTTCTTCTGTTTGATTGCATTCCTCTTGCGTCTTCCAGCGAGTCAGAGGTTTTGGTATTGTTTCCGAAATCTCGGATTGTTTAAATACGATTCGTTTTCCACATTCAAAGGATACTGTCACAGTATCACCTTTATGAAAAACTTCTACATTGTGGTAGACTTTGCCGTTTTTTAATCTTGTGGTATCTGAGGAGAGGGAGTTGCTGAGGATAAGCGTTGTTAGTAGTAAGAGTTTTTTTGGCATGGTCGTTTTATGTTTTTACTGTGACTGTCATAATTTTAAATCAACTAAAACGATTCTAATTTTTCAGCTATATAACTTGGATCCATCCGATTATCCAAAAGTCGGATAATGACGATTTCCCGTTCGACTTCAAATTCAACGTAATATAAAGAAATTTGTTTTACGATTACGGAACGTCTGACATTTCGTTTCCAAAAAGCGATAGGAGAAATTTTGGGCATAGCTGAAATAAGTTCAATATGTTTCTCTACTTTGTGTTTAAATCGGTTTGCAGAATTATTGCCCCAATTTTCTTTTATATATTCGATTGTATTTGTAAAATCTTCCTGCGCTTTTTCTAGCCAGAGGACATCATAACTCATTTTAGAATCTCATTAATTTTTTTCATAACTGTTTTGTGAGGGATTCTTTTTCCGCTATCTAAGTCTTTTAATCCAATTTCAAGTTGTTCTTCTTCCCATTTAGTTAGCTTATGTTTATAACCTAGAATTAGATTTTGGATATTTAAAAGTAAATCCATATCGCTTTCTTGGATTAAAATTCGAATGACATCCATTCTTTTTTGGTTGATGTCTTTTTGAAGTAGTTCTGATTCTTTATTATTTGGCTGTTCTATTTCATAATTATGAAATAGAATGTCAATAAACGAGAATGCCTGTTCTTGAAAATCGTCGGGAAGCTTTTTGATTCGCTCTTCCATTATTACCCAATTCATTTTAATCTCCTTTTCAAACTTCAATAAACTCTACAATTTTGGTAAACCCAAGGATTATTACAACCCATTTTTGCTCTATTAAATATGAATAACAACTAGTGTGAATTATAAATATTATCCCCTAGGTTTTTTAACATACCTCGACCATGCTCGGCATAAACTCCGCACGCAAAGAATGCACAAAGATCACAAGGGAATATATTTAAACTTTGCGCTCCTTGTGATAGCTTAGTGACCTTTAGCGTTAGCGTGGTAATTTCCTTTTTTTGAGAAGAAAATTTTTACTTGGACAATAGATTGACCATCTTAGGGTTAGGGGCGCAATGGGACTCACCTAAATATTTTTGTTACAAATAATTTAATTTTTAAAACAATGGTCTTATCTATGAGAAAATTTTTGCTTTTACTCACTACCCTACTTTTACTATCTACTAACTGCCAGCGTGTTGAAAACCAAGGCATTGCAACCGAATGCACAAAAGCCTATCCTAATATGAAATGTGTTCCAGCAGGAAATTTTATTCGAGGAAGTAATGTTTATGAGAAAGATGAGAAGCCAGAGCAAACTATTTATGTATCAGAATTTTATATGGATACATACGAAGTCACGAATGAATATTTTAATAAATGCATTGATGCCGGAAAATGCAAAGAGTGTCTAAAAAATCAAACATGTAATTATATCGGTCCCCGTTATGGCAAACCATACATGGGCGCAAAACAACCAATAGCCGGTGTGAGTTGGTATACCGCAAAAGAATTTTGTGAGTATATGGGTAAACGTCTACCGACAGAGGCTGAATGGGAAAAAGCCGCACGCGGAACAAACGGAGATATTTACTCCTGGGGTAATGAGCCAGCAGATTGCACACGCGCAGTCATAGAAGAAAATGGAAAGAAAGGCTGTGGAAAAGACAAAGATCTCCCTACATCCGATGTTGGAACTAGAGCAAGCGGCAAATATGGATTATACGATATGGCGGGAAATTCCTGGGAGTGGGTAAATGACTATTATACCAAGTCCTTTGAAGTATGTGGCGAAGCCTGTAATAAGAAAGACCCCAAAGGACCCTGTGATGGGAAAGAGCCTTGCCCTGGATTTAATAGAAGAGTATTAAAAGGAGGTTCTTGGTGGTGGGATAAGAATTATGCTCGAGGATCTAAAAGAAGACATCACGACCCGAAAAACTTTCCAGAATACCACCACTTTGGATTTAGATGCGCGAAGGACTAGTCTAGAAGCTCTGTATCCATCGCTTGCGCAGGATAAGAAGCAGTATCCATTGATCTAGAAGAACCTCTGTTCTTATTTTTAGATGCAATTTCTGCGTATTCAACAGTGTAAGGAGTCCATGGTATCGCTTTTAATCGAGCGAGAGGAATTTTCTTTTTAGTTCCTTCGCAAATTCCATACGTTCCATTCTCAATCTTCTCTAAAGCAATTTCGATTTGGTTTAAAAGGTCAATTTCGTTTTCAGTTAGAACTGAACTTAACGCCTCTTCGTTGATTTCAGAAGCAATATCAGCTATATCACCTACTTCTTTCAGACCAGAAGGCGAGCTTTTATCTTCCCAAGTATTTAACTTAATCAGGAGGTCATTTTTCTTCTCAAGTAAGGCTTCCTTTAATTCATCGAAGCCTTTTGAAGATTGTTTGGGTTGTGAGGATTTAGAAGCCATTTTTATGCTTTAGATTCTTTATGATCTGCATGTTTTCTGCAAAACTTGCAAAACTTCTTAGTAACTAATTTATCAGACTTCAATTTCTTATTTTTCGTTTGAAAATAAGCCGATTTTCCAGGGACTTCGCAACCAGTACACGCTAATTTAATAATTTCTCTCATAGTTTAAGCCATAAAAAAGGATATTTTTTTTTCGTCAAGGTACTTACTATTTATATACTCTTTGTGTAAAATCTTTAATAAAAAAAAATCCAAAACTTAGATTTTTTATTTACAGTTAGACATTTCTGCCATCCGACCTGTTTGAACTCTTCCCATTAAGTAAGATACCTTTTTGCCACCCTCTGACCAACATCCATGCTTTTTCCCGCCAAAAGGCTGAGTCGGAATAAACATAAATGGTCCCGATCCTATTTTTCCACCTCCTGCATCATATTCATTAGCGATGGTTTCTTTACGAACTTCCTCACTAGACTCGGTCTTTGCTTCCTCACCAGTTGGCTCAGCCGGCTTGTTAGAAGGTAGAATTTCTAGATATTTTTTGCCAGCTTTATAAAATGTAAATGGCAACGCAGGAATCATCTTATCTTTCATTTCATCGGTTTTATCATCAATGCTAAACATAGAAAGCATCATGTTTCCTTTTCCTTCTAACGCCCCGGATTTGTCATACAACTCGCCGTTTTGCATCATGATAGAATTTGACATCACTCCCTTACAACGAAGCTTCATGCCTTTATAATAAAACTTCCATTCTTTAGTAGGCAGACCTTTATCATCATAAGCTCCAACGGAAAACAAATCGCCAGATTGGTAGTATTTCTTCCATTCTCCGGTATTCACAGATTTTCCATTTAGATTTGGTCCAGGGCATAATGATTCTTGTTCTTTAGCGGCAGCCTCTTCTCCTGTTAAAGGCTTTCTCATTCCTTCAGATTCTACCTTACCCGAAAGATAATATTGTTTCCATACCCCAACTTTGTAATTTTCTTTGTAATTTCCTTCCGATTGCTTTGTTTGCCCATCGGGCTGGTAAAATACCGAAAGACCTTCTCGCTTATCTTTAACGTAGGGGATAACAGCCTTTATCTTCCCTGCAGTTTTATCAGCAAGATCGTATTCTGTCCAAGTTCCTGTCTTTTGTTCTTTGGCATAACTTCCATCACATTCAGCTAAACCGGTAGAGTTCTTTTTCCAATAAGCTCCTTGCTTTTCGCCTTCTATATAATTGGTTTCTTCGGTTTGTGTTCCTTTGAGAGAAAACTTCTTTTCTGCACCGTGTTTTTTGCCGGCAACGTAAGGAGTTTCTTTTAATTTTTCACCCGTCTCTGCAAGAAGTGTCCAGACTCCTTCTTTTTTATTGTCTTTGAATTCTCCGAATTGCTTTTTTACTACAGTTCTAGTTTTAGTAGCAGAATCATACTTGGCTTCGTATTCTTCCCAGAGTCCTTCTTTTTTCCCTTCTTTATAAGTGCCTTTCATCCAAAGAAAACTTTCCTTTTTCTTTGTGTCTTCATTTTCGAGTTCAATGTATTCATCCCATTGTCCATCTTTGGTAAAATTCTTAATAACACCTACATCCATTTTCGCTATGAGTTCAGGAGAACAATTATTTACCGCACAATTGGTAAGAACGGATCCTTTTCCTTTTAGATTGAACGTTAGGGGAAATTTCTCAACGCGTATGTTAGGAGACTCTAGATCAAATTCGACTTTTTTATCAGACTTCATAAGAGATGCACAGGAAACTAAGAAAAAAGAAAAGACAACAGCAATTTTTAAAAAATACATTGATACCTCAGTTAATTACTTCCTATAATTTTCAATTTACATACGGATTCAATAACTTTTTAATTGAACCTACTTAGCAAACAGAGTAAAAAATCTTTTTATATTCTTAAGGAAACTTCTTTAACCATTCTTGACCATCTTCATGGGACGTTACATTAATGGTTATAAAACCAATTTCAGTGCTGACTTCTTGCCAATAGTCATTTGAAAGTTGGGCAATGGCGTTCTTAGGAATAACTGTAGCTACATATTTCATTCCTGCTTTTACTGCGCGTGGAATCCAATCATTCCCAAGCCACTCTTGAATCTGTTCGCTAAAACCACCGAGTGTTTTGCCAGTATTGATAATTTGTCGATCGCATTTTCTTTCTATTATAAAGGTTAGCAATTTTTCAAGTGCCTCTTTTACTTCTCTGTCTGAAACAGAAAAGCTCTTCCATTCAGGGCACAATGCTCTAGAAGAGGGATCCCAGTAGATAGTAACTACTCTTTCTTTTTCATATAATTTTTCCATTCTAAAAATCTCCAATACAATTCTTTGTTATTCAGATAAGTATTCAATAACTTTTTTATCGTGATTTGCCACGCTATCGCTAGAGGCACTGAGACTCAGAGGGTTTTCGAAATTTGCTAATCCCCTTTCGATTTTTTCCATTGATAACATGATGGAGAGTAATAGAATAAAAGTTACTACCATGCAAGCGCTATCAGAAAATGGAAGAATGGATGGCTAACGGCTGTAAGCTTGCATGGCTCATTGATCCATTTCAAAGAAAAGTCTACATATACAAAGCATCTCAAAAAATGAGAGTTCATGAAGACTTTGAAACTAGTATCACTGGTGAAGATGTTGTACCAGGATTTGAGCTTCCGCTAAATGAGTTGGATGAGCGAAGGAGCGTCACCTTATCTTTTCTTTCTAATTTGCGTTGCATAACTTAGAATGGACCAGTGATACTAAAATCTTTTTTTTCGCATCCCATATACGCAAGATATAACATTTCGAAACAACCATTTAATCGATCCAACTCTCTGGGACGGCAAGTTCCGATTATGAACAGTTTGTTAAATTCTTCTCTTTTGCATTTTTTTATTAGGTCACTTTTATTTGGCTTATCTACAAAACCACAACCCAGTAAACAGACAAATAACATTAATATTACTTGTTTCAAAAGTCGCTTACTACTTGTAGCACAACCGTTTCGCCTATTTGTCTTTCTAGTAATTTGCATCCAACTTCTCCTATAATTCTTTTTCCTTCTATCCTACAAATTAAAAGCTTAAAGCAAAAT
>JANYCR010000181.1 GCA_025360185.1 Leptospiraceae bacterium
CCGCGAACGATGAAACGAAAAATAACATTCGATCTAGAATACAATATTTAAATCACTTGAAATTATTTCTTAAAATACTTTACTAAGTAGACAGAATTTCCTTTCTCATTGTATTCAATAATATCAAAAAAATCTCGTGTCATGATAATACCTCTACCATGTGATAAGTCCTGTATCTCCTTATCATCTTTTTTTCTTTGCAGCATTTTCTTATGATCAAATCCTTTTCCTTCATCAGTTACTCTAAAACTTATTAAAGAAGAATCCACAATAAATTCGATCGTTACAAATTTATTTGTATAGTTTGGTTCTTTTTGTCTTTCAATTAAAAATTGCAGATAATCGCCAGTTGCCTGCAGCTCTGTTTTTTCTTCAAAGCTTATATCCAAATTCCCGTGCTCAATAGCATTAATTAGAATCTCCCGTAGTGACATTCTAATTTGAAAAACTGTATCTAAGTCTGAATACCGCGAGGCTGTCATTGGCAACCTATGGCATATCGCATCAACATGCGTTAGATAATTTTTTATTTTGAAAACTTGTCTCTCTTCTTGGCAAAACTTTAAAAGCTCATCCTCTTTTACTAAAGATGCTGTTCCGAGAATAATAAAATCCGAATCCATCTGAACAAACTGAAGGTTAATTCCTATTTCTAAAGGTTCTCCAATTTTATTTGTAAGATCTGAATTAAAGGACAGGCTACCCTTTGTTTCTATAACTTCTTGAATAGTATATTTAAAAATTTCTTTATAAAGTTCTAAGTTGCTTAGTGTTTCAGAGTTATATAGTAATTCAGCAAAATTCTTTCCTAGTAAATCTTTCACTTTGAATTTTAATATCTCTGTGACAGCACGGTTAATTGTAAGTATCCGTCCTTCTCCATTCAACGAAAAAATAATATCCTTTGAATTTTCAATCAAATCTTTATACTTTCGCTCTGACGTCTCTAATTCATGATTCAACTCCTCTAGTCTTTTTTTATTCTGTAGCAATTCACGTGTGCGAATCTTAACTAATTTTCGCAAAATAAAAATCATTATCGTAGATAGCATTATAATTGGAAGGACAGTAAATAATCCAAAGACTAAATAATTTTTCCAACGCATATCTACTTTCGGATCTGAATCAAATATAAATCCTTCTAAAGAATATTCACCTTTAAATAAACCTAAGTTTTCAAAAAGTTTCGCAGTTCTTAAAATTCGGTCTGGATTAATATGACCAATTGGAATAACGCTAGAAATAATAAATGATTCTAAAGTCTTTCCTTCGTATAGCAGATAACTTTTTGTTATCTGCTGATTCTTAATAATCTCAGGAGTATTTAATATTAAATCGACTGTCTGAGGAATATTGTCCATCGCCTCCTGCCAGCCTTTCAAACTTGCCTTTAAAAATGCACTCGTTCGTTCTCTATTATTTTCAACTTCACTCTCAGATGTATATAGTATATCTCCATAAAAATCAATTCCAAAGTCATTAGGCGAGAAAATATTTGTTCGAATACCATTCCTTTCTATTGGAAAGGGTTCGTTCGTTAAATAGCCAACGAGAGCATCCACTTTTCCGTTCATAACTGATTCAATACCATTATTATTAGGTAACGTAGTAAAAGAAGTAAGCGGAATTCCTTCTTTGTAAAAAACGGCCTGCAAAGAAGGTGGAATTGTATTTTCCGAAAGCATGATTTTCTTACCTATCAAATGAGAAGGTATTCTAATTCTCCTATCAAACCTTGTTATGATCGCGTCTGGTGAATGCTGAAAGATGGCGGCTAACGCTACAACGGGCTTCTTCTCCATTCTTGCAAGTAAAATTCGAGAATCCCCCACTCCAAAATTTGTTCGGCCTGATAAAATATTTTCATAGGTAACATTTGGTCCGCCCTGAATGATTTCTACATCTAAGCCTGCGTCCCGGTAATAGCCTTTATACTTTGCAACATAATAACCAGCAAATTGAAACTGGTTATACCATTTTAATTGGAGTGATACTTTTTCCAATGCCTTATTTTCAACAGCTTGCGCCATGACTGAAAATACATTTAAATATAAAAATAAGAAAATTAGTTTAGTATGCAGCGTATTCATATAAGAAATTAACTAGAATAAATTTGTGAATGAAATTAGAATAAGGCAAGTAATTAAAAATTTTAACCGACAAAAAAACATTGAATTCGAATCTGGAAAATTGATATTGTTAGTATTTAGTGAATTGATTTAGTCTCGACTCGAGTTTTTAATCACCATAAACTATTCTATAATTTCTAGGAGATTCCTATGCAAAACCAAAGATTATTTTTTAAAAGCCCTTTTATTAAGCTTTTGTCTATTTCTATAGCTATTTTTGCACTTACTTTAAGCGTAGTGCTTTCCCAAAGTAATGCCAACCCAAAAACAGAAAAGAAGAAAGCACCGGCAAAGATTTACAATTCCAGTAAAAGTATGACGCCTAACCTTTCAAAAGAAAAGTCGCAAGAGCAAGGGACTAAAGAAATTAAAGCAGAAGAGCAAACCAAGAACAATTCAAAAACTGAAGAGGAGAAAAAGAAGCAACAAATACCAATTGTCCCTTCAAGCAAAGCTCCCGCTCCTGGCGAGTATTAATAAAGATTCTATTTTTGATGCTAGAGCATTTAATATTAATTAGCCTCTATTTAATAGGAATATCTATCGTATTTATTCCGTTAGAAATGAGCTTTAAGCCAAAAGAGAGCAATCTATTTAGAAGAGAGTGGATAACAGATATATGTTTTTATTTTGGACAGGTCTTATTATGGAATTATGTTACTGTTTATTTACTGAATTCTTTTTTTTCCGAAATTGAATTTGATTGGCTTTCTGAAATTCAGTACAAATTAAAAGAACAGCCTATATACCTAAGGATAATACCTGTAATCCTTTTAAGTGATATATTTATTTATTGGGGACATAGGCTACAGCATAAGATTGAATTTCTCTGGCAATTTCATAAAGTTCACCACACTGCAGAGACTGTTGATTTTATAGCTGCTTTTAGAGAACATCCTCTGGATAATATCTACACACGCGGATTAGAAACGTTACCCGCCATTCTTTTAGGTTTTGATTTAAACTTAATCGTCGGATTTTTAACCTTTAGGGGCTTATGGGCATTATTTATTCATAGCAACGTTGATTTACGTTTAGGCTTTTTAGAAATTCTTTTAGGCTCCCCCCATCTTCATCATTGGCATCATGAATTACACTTAAAAGGAAAATGTAATTATGCAAATCTTTCCCCAATTATGGATATTCTATTTGGAACTTACTATAATCCTTCTGAAAAACCTTTGCGGTTTGGAATTATCGATGAAATCGATCGTTCTTACTTAGGACAAATTTTAGAACCAATAATAACAGCCAAGTATTGGAAAAAAATAAAAACGTTTACTAGCAAAATTAACTCACAGAGATTTAGCGGTTAATAAATAACTCTGAACTAGCCCGAGACCTTTTACTTCCATTTTGCCACGATTTTCGAATTGAAATAAATCTTTAATTCGAATATAAGTAGATTCTGAAACTTGGATTTGACCCGGAAGACCATGTGATTCCATACGGGAGGCAGTATTTACGCTATCGCCCCATAAATCATAGATAAATTTCTTTTTGCCGATTACTCCAGCCACAGCAGCACCTGAATTAATTCCAATTCTGAGTTCAAGAGGGATATTGTTTTTTTGCCTGTAATCGCGGATAACGTCTAACATTTCCAATGCGAAACCAGCGACCCTTTCTACATGATTTACGTCAGGCTCCGGTAGTCCGCCGACGACCATGTATGCGTCGCCTATCGTTTTTATTTTTTCCAAATTGTATTTTTCGGCGAGGTCATCAAAGCGAGAAAATACTTCGTTCAAGAGGGAAACAACAGAAACCGCAGACATTGTTTTAGACATTTGCGTAAAGCCTACAATGTCTGAAAAAAGAACTGTGCAATCTTCAAATCTCTCGGCTATTGTATCAGGATTTTCTCGTAATTTTTTTATAATGGATAAAGGCAATATATTTTGTAAAAGCTTTTCTGATTTGTCATGCTCGAGCTGCATAAACGATTCCGTTTTTTGAAAAGTTATATGAATATAAAAAGCAAAGCCGAGTAAAATTACAGCGAAAGAAATATCAGTTATTAAACTGGCAATTTTTATTT
This sequence comes from Leptospiraceae bacterium, assembly GCA_025360185.1. GTDB lineage: Bacteria > Spirochaetota > Leptospiria > Leptospirales > Leptospiraceae > UBA2033. The sequence continues at coordinate 4,171 of JANYCR010000181.1, forward strand.
TGTCTGGACTTTGAATTACTATCGGAATCATCTCGTCATGAAAAAAATCAAGTCCAATAAAAAAAACTAACAAACACGCAACCAGGAAATGCATAATTTTTTTTTCTTTAACGGGAAATACAAAGTATGCGACAAGTGCTTCTGCCAATAAAAAGAAATGCGCACGAACTTGATTTCCTTGCATAAAAACTATCATTATTACATAAGCCATTGAGAGAAAAAAAAGATAAAGTCTGGCAAACAAAATTTTTCCGTTAGCGTTAAATATAATAGAAAGAGGTAATAAAACCATATAAGCGATAGAAGAATATATATATAATGGTGGAATTCCAAAGCTAATAGTCACAAGCAAGTTGAAGAAAGTAAAGACTGGAATAAACAAAGAAAGTGTATTCACTAAAACAACATGTTTATGCTCTGTAATATTCGAAAGATAAAGAACACCTTGATAGGCAAGTTGATTCCAAAGTAATTGCAGCATAATTTTATTTTCTGCAAGCAGTTCTATTTTCAACAAAAAAACTAAGATTCTTTTTACAAAAACAGTTTGCAGGTTTATGCTTTATTAAAATCATTAGCTTTGTGAAAACATTGCCTATTCTCTATCCATGTAAAACCAAAGAAGAACTCTTCAAGCAAGTTCTAGACGTTAACCAAGCAATCGCTGATTTTTATAAAAGTATACCAGATGATATTTTTTCTGGCAAAGCAATTCCGGATGGCTGGACTGTTAGAAGAAACATGAAGCATGTGATTAGTACGAACGCGAACTTTGGAATGTGGATAGGCTTTCCGCTCTTTATTTTAAAACTCAGAGGAAAGCCAAAAGCCAAGCAGCCAACTATCGAACAACTTGACCCAACCAATCGACATGGAATTACCAATTATGGAAAATACGAAAAATCAAATCCTAATCCCAAAGAAAAAGAAAAGCTTCTCCTTTTGATTCGATCATCTGCAGAAAAATTAAATAGACAAATCGCAAAAAGATCGGAAGAAGAACTAGATACTCTTTCTGGATTATTTGGCGGAATGAGTCTACGCACTTTTTGCTATTTTCTTTTAAAGCATAATCTACATCACACCAATGTCGTTCGATTGCGATTAGAAGAATAGAGCTTACTCAAGCTCTATCATTATATTCTTATTTAAATATTTCTTTGCAGATTTTTTATTTGTAATTTTGTTATTTGTAAGATCAACAAATTTTATTTCCGGCAAACTATCAATACCCTCAATCTTAGATATTCGGTTATTGCTCAAGTCCAATGTTTCCAAGTTCACAAGGGAATCGAGACCTTCGATCTTACCTATTTTATTATACCATAGTTTTAGGATTTTCAATTTATTGAGATTAGCAAGACCTTCAATTTTTTGAAATTTACAAACTCCTAGTTCTAGCTCTTCTAAATTTCTTAAATTATCCAGGTTCTCAATTTTAGAAAGTTCATTCTCATAGACATGCAGTATACGCAGGTTAACCAAGAACTCTAAATTTTCTAGCTTTAAAATTTGATTACGATGTAAATAAAGTTCTTCTAAATAAGTAAGAGGGCTGAGATTCTCAATTTTAGTTAGCTTATTATCACCTAGTTCTAGCTTTCTCAAATTCTTTAAGTTTTCAAGACCTTCAATTTTTCCGATCTCGTTCATACTCAAATCTAATTTCTCAAGATTTTTTAGATTTTGTAAGCCTTTTATTTTTTGAATTTTATGTTCTCTAAGAGAAAGAACTTTTAAATTAGTAAGATTCTCCAGTCCTTGTAATTGACTTATTTGCCCAATCCCCTCGTCACCGGAAATAATTAATACTTTCAGACCAGTTAAAGTTGATACAAGAGAAATATCATTGAACTCGGTTAAATGCAGCTTCAACCCAATAATTCGACCTGAAACAGCGTCATAGGAAATTTGATTCTCATCTCCTAGCTCCATCTTTTCTAAATTTGAAACATTTTTCACGTCCGTTTGTGAAATATGAGCGTTTTTTAAAATCTCTGCAAATGCAGTTCTGTCACTTTTCGCGTCTTCAGCCCCAGACAAGCTGGTAAAAAGAATTATATAAAAATAAATACTTAGAAGTAATCGCATAGATGCCCCTTGTTGAAAATTACAGAATGATTATTTCAAATAAGTTCTCTTTTAAAATCAGAGATAGTTTTTTTCGCAAAGCATTTTCGATTGATTCGGGTTAGATATTTAAATAGACTCTTTTTATTTTGCAATCATTTAATCTCGAATCATTAAAAAACTAATTTTCTTTTTATTCTTTCGAGTTCACTCTATCAGAATTCTAGTTGCCAAATCCCTTTATGTCCCATTCATATTGCCTATGAACTATTTGTCTGAAAAATTCAATTTTGAAAGAACAGAAAACAAATTATCAAAGTTATTACAAACAGTAAAAAGTAAAAGTAATTTTCTTGATTTGACCGCTTCAAATCCAACTTTAATTTTTAAATATGAACAAGATAAGATTCGAAGCTCTCTTTTAAAAAACGAATCTTTCACTTACAAACCTGATCCGCAGGGATTTGTTCAAGCAAGAATTGCACTCGTAAATTATTATAAGCAAAAAGGAAGAGAAATGGTTTTAGATAATTTCTTTTTCACTTCTGGGACATCGGAAGCAATGAGTTTTATTTTAAAAGCAATCAGTAATCCAGAATCAGAAATTTTCTTACCTAGACCTGGTTATCCTCTATACGATTTTATTTTTAAACTGGAGAATAGTAAATCAAAGAATTATACACTTTATCCGCTTATCACTGAAGATCCAAATAAACTTCAGTGGAGAATTGACTTTCAAAACTTAGAAAAAAATATAACCGAGAATACAAAGGCGATCGTAATTGTTGAACCACATAATCCAACCGGCGTCAGGTTAACTTTAGAAGATGCCGCCAAATTGACATTACTCGCTAAGTCAAAAAATTTAATCCTAATTATTGATGAGGTGTTTTCGGATTATTATAGCAACTACTATAAATTAAATCCCTATTCTGGGGCAAATTGTATTTACCTTAATGGCTTATCTAAAACCCTTGCGCTTCCTCAAATGAAGCTATCTTGGATTTACCTCTCAGGAGAACCGGAATTTATCGAGCAAATGAAAGAAGCTTTAGAAATAATATCTGATACCTATTTGTCAGTAAATACTCCTATTCAAGTAGGGTTAGAAAATCTTTTAGAAACAGCAAGCAACATACAAGAAAAGATTAAAAATCAAATCTATAAAAACTGCGAAACTATAATCCAAAAACTAAAAGATAATTCTTCGATTCAATTTTTTTTGCCAGAAGGTGGGTGGTATATGTTATTAAAACTCAAAAATAATCTAGACGATGAAACGTTTACCTATCGACTTTTAAAAGAGCAATTTGTATACGTTCACCCAGGATACATGTTTGATATGCCGGATGAGGGTTATATAGTGATTAGCCTCCTTCCCAGTAAGAATATCATGCAAGAAGGGATAAAGCGATTGATTGATCTGATAAAAAAAATTTAAAAAGGCTACATCTTATTACCCGTTTAAGCGAAAACTAAGGCAAATGGATTATAAATTCACTACCTTTCAGCAACTCACTAGTCGCAGAAATAGAACCACCATGTAATTCAATGACTCGTTTTGCAATAAAAAGTCCTACGCCAATTCCTTCGAAAGAATCAACATTATCCGCTCGGAAGAATTTTTCAAAAACATGCTTCAAGTTTTCCTCAGAAATACCAAGTCCTGTATCTCGAATAGTAATACGTGTTTCATTTCTTAATTTCTCAGAAAAAATATCTACTTTTCCATTTCGTCTATTATAATAAATTGCATTCTTTAACACATTGAATAAAACTTTTGCGAATAGAACTTTGTCAACTTGAACGTTACCCGCTATAGTTACATTTATTTCTAATTTTTTTCGTTTCGTAATATCTTCTAGTTTTGTTAGGCAAATATCTATTATCTGTTTAAGATTCAGTTCTTCTTTTTTTATCTTAATCTCTGTTTCAAGATTCGTAATAAGTAATAGATCGTTCAGTAGAACATTTAGTTTTTCACTTTCCACATAAACAGATTCCGCATAAGATCGAATTTGCTCTACATTAGTTGACTCATTACTCTGCAATAATTCAGAAAACCCGTGGACAAAAGATAAAGGAGTTTTCAATTCATAGGAAAGGTTTTTTAAAAATGCATCCTTAGTTTGGCTAAGCCTAACGTTTAATTCTTGAGCTCGTTCTAACATTTGATTCTTTTGATTGATCTCTCGAAGCATCGAAAGAACTCTAATACTTGTTTTCGATTGCTGTAAAGCAATAGCTATTTGAAGGCTAAAAACTTCCAATGTAACGAGGTCAGTGCTATGAAATGCGACATCGTTTGAAGATTTTTCTAAATAGATAACGCCAATTATCCGCTCATCTTGTTTAAAGCTATTACAAATATAAGATATTGTTTTTTCTTCGTTATTGTATTTTACTAGATAATCGCCTTTTGTCTTTCCACCCTCAGCTTTCATACTGCTTTCAGCGAGGGACTTAATATAGCCGAGAATTGTTATCTGGTTTTCAGTTATATTCTCATAAAAAAGAGGGACTAATTTTCCTTCCTTCTTTATAAAAATAATTCCAACATCTCCCGAAAGAGATTGAATAGCAGATTGAAGAATCTTTGTCATCAGCGGCTTAACATCCGAAACCTCTGAAAGCTCCTTATCCATTGACAAAATATTTTGAATTACTTTGTCAGCATCAATAAGCTCCTGCCTCGAAACTTCCTGAACTAGGCGAAATGCATCAACTGTTTCATAGGATTGTTTTCTCTCCTCTGCGGAGAGGTTGAGCATCGCTTCAAACCCTTTGATTGCCGCTCTTGCTTCCGCCAATTCTTTTTGGCCGAGATCGTGCAATGTTTCATAAGAGGTAATTATACCTTTCAAATCTTCAATTTCTCTTCTTAGCTCTTCCAAAAGTAAACCTCGTAAAAAAATTTATAGGCTTTGAGGGTCTAATAAATTTTCAATTTTTTCGTATTGATCAATAGACATATTCACATATTGACCAGTAATTGCAAAGTATTTGTCAAGGGGTTTGAGTCCTTTAATATTAACTTTAATAGTTAATCTAATATCTTTGGAATATAAATCTAAAATCACAACGGAGCCCATTTGAAAAATTCGAGAGAAATGTTTATTAAGAGAATGTAAAAATGTAACTTCTGTTTCGTTTATACTTGTAACGCGGCAAACCTCTGTTGACTCTTCATAGTTTTTGTAATCGGTAATTTCTTTTTTAATGGAGGAAGCAGCAAGCCCTACCAAGTTAAAGGAATTTAAATCTAACCTTTTAGAATGCAATACCTGCACGTAGCCTATGATAATAAATTGCCTATATTTAATCGGGACACAGATTTCTGCTTTAAAAAGCTCCGCATTTTTTTCAGCTTTTAGCATTCGATGGTATTCGTTATAAGGAACAGATATAGCAGGCGTGCTATCTGGATTTTCTCGGTTTAAAATTACGATTGGTTGATCAAAACTTTTCATCAACCTGATTCTCTCATCCTGTTTATCTTTAATAATTACATTGTATCGATCGAATAAATGCCTGAGCCTATTATAATTAGAGCGGAGAACATCTTTAATATGGTCATCCCCCAAAAAAACAGTAACTTCATTCATACTAATGATATTACTTACCTTTATAGCAATATCTTTTTTCTCCTCGGGTGTTTTTTGAGTCTCTTGCTGTCCGAGAGCTGCTATTGCTGTCTTTTTATTTGAATTCATAATAAACTAATCCAAAGGAAATGAAAATTGAGATACAAGTCAATCAAAAATATTCTTTATTTATTTTCTCTAACCTTTGGTAAATTTCCACAAAATCAGGACGAGCTAAAACATCTTTTTTAAAACAATCCTTTGTAAGGTTTTTCAATTCTTCGACTCGATTAATACTTTCTAGCTTTGCATCTAATCTTTCTAATAAATCTTCCGCGAGACAAGCAAACGCTCTTACTTCTAAACGAATCAAACTACCAGCAAGTTTCGAATCTTTACCGTAGTAAGAAGTCGCACCAAAGTCCCCCAATAAAATTTGAGAATTCTCCTTGTTTATTAGAATATTGTGTGCATATAAATCACCATGCATAAGTCCTCGTGAATGAATATGCTTAATTGCAGAGGAGACACCTATTAATACTTTCAAAATCTCTTCGAGGGAAAAGGATAAGCTTTCTTTATAAGTATCTCGCGTACAAGTCTTAAAGTTCGGAGGATGACCTAAGTTTTCATAATTATCAGAAATTAGTTCGAGCACTAAACCTTTTTTGTTCTCCGGGTGATTGGAAAGTTTACCAATCAGTTTTACCAGATTAGAATGATTACCCGCTAAAATAGAAGCATTCATCTCGTCTTCAGGAAATCCATCACTTGTAATTTCGCCCTTGAATATTTTCAAAGCTATTGCTTGCGTCTCTTTTTCTAATAATTCACCACGATAAATAGTTCCCGATGCACCTTCACCAAGTTTATCCTTTAACGTTAAGTTCTGCCAATCTATTTCTTGAATATTTTCCTGTATGACTTGAGCAGAACATGGATTACCCGCAAAAGCTAACCAGGATAATTTCGGCAGACAGACAAGCCAATTTGGAATTTTTTCTATTTGATTCGCTGAAATGCGTAGAAGTTCGAGATTATTACATGCAGCTAATTCTATTGGAAGAGACTTTAATTGATTACCGGCTAACATTAATTTTTGAAGTCGATAGCATTTTCCTATTGTCCTAGGAAGTTCTGGCAAATCATTATTAGTCAATATTAGCCAACGTAAGTTTGGAGGAAATGAATCTTCTTCAATCAGAGAAATTTTATTTGCCTTGAATCCAATGATATCAAGCTTTAAACATTTAGATAAGACAGAAGGAAATATTGTAAATTGATTTTCAGATAGAAAAAGTATCTTTAAATTTTTTAAAAAATAAAAGTTTTCAGGAAGCTCCGATAATTGATTACCAGATAAATCAAGTTGTTCCAGAGTGTCGGCTAATGTAAATATTTCTCTCGGAAAATTTTTAAGTCCACAAGAGAGTTTAAGATTTTTAGTTCCAATTAATTCACCGGATTGAAGTTGCTCTAAAGTCTGCACAAATTGATAATTGATTTGATTTTATAGGAGTCAAGCATTTGCTGAATCTTATTGCTCTGCACATAGGAGTCGTTTTAAATTATCGCAGGTTGGTTGTATTGCCCCACTGGATATAGAAGTGTAATCCGTAACATCGCTCACTCCATATCGTCCAGTAAAACCAGTAGTCCCATCCGTCCATTCATTACACCTAAAATTACCGTTTTGCCATTCAAAGCCTACGCCCCTAAAACCAACCCAGTATTCTTGTTGCACCCCTGAACCGAAAGAATTTGTTAAAGTTCCAAAAGTAAAATTGCTCGCTGCATTCGTCGTAGAGATGAGCGCAGAATCGGATGCGCGAACATAAGTAGTATTAGCCACTAAAACCCAATTAAGTGTAGGAATGGCTGTTCTGTTTACTGATTCGTATAAAATTGCTTTATAATTACTTGCATTTGGCTTATTTGCGTCCGCATTACATAGATTATCCGCTCCAAGGGCTCCATTTGCGCCACCTCCGGCAGTTTTTAAGTCACCGTTAAATGTTGAAGCTGTTACGAAAATTTTATAAACAGTTGTCTGCACTGTAATGCTAAATGTTGCCGTTGTGCTTCCACCTGCATTACTTGCAGTAATTGTATAACTTGTTGAACCTTGATTTATAGTTGGAGTTCCTGAAATAGCGCAGGTGGTATTATTTATAGCTAAGCCAGTGGGTAACGAAGGACTGGCGCTACAAGATGTAACGGTTCCTGTTACACTGGGTGTAATTGTAGTAATTGCGGTATTTTGTTTAAATGTATAATTACTACTTGAATAAGTTAAAGCAGAAGGAGTGGTTACACTTGCGTTAACCGTTGTAGAGCAGCTAATGGCTACATTTGTAATGTTAGAAGTAGCCACTACTCCAGTTCCATTTGTCACAGTACAAGTTTGTGCAGGTAAACTTGGGTTTATTAAAACGGTAACGGAATAAGTAGAATTTGCGCTCAACTGAGTAGAGAAAGTAAACGTTCCATTTCCGGGAATACTTGTATTATCTGCTCCATTATTCTGAATCACTAGACCTGACCCCGCTAAGCCTGTAATTGATCCACTAATAGAATATTTTGCATTCAACAAGGAATCATTATTTTGCAAAAGACTATAAGTGAAAAAAATTTTAGGGTCCTGGTCAAAGGAGCAGTTAGAAAAAAAAATTAGCAGGTTAATAAGAAAAGTAAAAACTATACTCTGTAATTGTTCAAATGTAAATTTCTTTTTCATGTATATATAGACGATTAATTGCTATTCTAAAACGTAAACTCTACAATCAAAAATATTGAACCAATTTATTTCCAAACTCATATAAGTAAATTATTTAAACTTTCCGATACTATGTATTACAATTTAGGGAAAACATATTCTCACCCGGTTCTATATTTTTCAAACGAAAAGTTCTTTTTATAAATACTTTTCCTTTAGTTCCTTCTCCTGTGTTCACATATACCAGTTTTCATATTAAAAAATTGCTAGATATTCAGCGTACAATTTTAAATCTGTACGTAGTCCCCCCGGGAAAGGGGGATTTTAAAGGATGAATTATGGCTAAATTAGAAGTTGGAAAAAAGGCACCTGCGTTTACAGCAATCATAGCAGACGGGAAAAAAGTAAAGTTAGGCGATATATCAGGAAAAAATGGAGTTGTATTGTATTTTTATCCAAAGGACAATACACCCGGTTGCACAACGGAAGCCTGTGACTTTCGAGATAATCTAGAAGCAATTAAAAAGCTCGGCTACTCGGTAGTAGGCGTTTCAAAGGACGATCTTAAGAGCCATAAAAAATTCATTGAAAAGCAAAATCTTAATTTTGATCTACTCTCTGATGCAGATACAGACCTCGTAGAAAAATTTGGAGTCTGGCAAGAAAAGAATATGATGGGCAGGAAGTATATGGGCATTGTCCGCACTACTTTCTTAATTAGCAAAGACGGAAAAATATTAAAGATATATGATAGTGTAAAAGTAAAAGACCATGTTGCACAAATTATTAAAGATATAAAGGAATTGAAATAATGAAAATCCCTTCTTCACAATTAAAATTTTACACCGGAAAAAATAAATCCAAGAAAGTCTATGAAGTTCATCATTTCTTCAAAGGTAAAATTCCGACTAATGTAGCGAAATCTCTAAAATCCCAAATTGACTCTAAAGTATTCCAAGCAGAAGCAGGTCAACAATACATAGACCATAATGATCAAATCATCTATATCGGTCTTGGCGAAGAAGGGAGGCTAACACTGCGTAAACTCGCATCGTATTATTTAAAATTTGGTGAAGCATTTATTAAATGGGTGGGCATTGGTCTTGAAATTCATATTTCCAAAGAGCTTTCAGAGGCTCTATCTCCTTTCAATACTGTTTATCAATTAGCCAACTCTCTTGAAATTGCAGCCTTCGGAATAGATTCACTTTCCAAAACTTACCGTGAGCGCAAAATAGAAGTTGGCGACATTAGCTTTGTAATGGAAAGTGTGAAAGAAGAAAAAACAGCAAAGGATGCATTAGAAAAATCTAAAGTAGTTAGCAAATACTTAAACGAATCCAGATACGTAGAGCATCTACCGGCTAATCACTTTACTCCGGAAGAATTTGTTTCCCGCTCTCATGAAATCGCAAGAGAAAATAAATTAAAAATTACAGTCTTCGATGAAGACAGATTGAAAAAAGAAAAATTCGGCGGGATACTTTCTGTTTGCCAGGGCTCAGACAAAAAAGCCAAGATGGTTATACTTGAATACTCTCCTAAAGGAGCAAAGTCTTCTGATAAAACCCTCGCTCTCATCGGAAAAGGTCTTACCTTTGATTCAGGTGGAATCAGTATCAAGCCTGCCGGAGAAATGCACGAGATGAAATATGATATGTGTGGAGCGGCTACTGCTATTCATGCGATAGGTGCCATTGCCTCTCTCGGGATTAAAACTAAAGTAATCGCAGCGATTGGAGTTGCGGAGAATATGCCGGACGCAGCAGCACTTAAACCAGGAGATGTCTACACCGCCTACAACGGAGTAACCGTTGAAGTCCAAAACAC
>JANYCR010000191.1 GCA_025360185.1 Leptospiraceae bacterium
AATACATTTAGAAGAAGACTGTCGCAACTCAGGACGATACAGCGGGACAAATACATTGTATTCAACGCGACTAAAAATTGGAACCGGTTTCCTAGATTTGCCGGCGTGGTATTTATTGCATCATTTAGCTTTTTAATACAGCATAGTTTTTTTCCGAGTGTGAATAGAGAATCTTTCTCCTATTCTATTTACACAGCGGTATATGGGAGTTTACTCACATTGACTGTATTATTTTCCTTCCTGGTCTATTTTTTAAATGTAAATCACAAGCGAATTCATTTTATCTACCTTTTATATTTCAGTGTTTTTATTATTGCGACATTGTTTCTGAATATTCTAAATTTATTTCATGGTCAGGACTTATCGCTGTATGCCTTCGTTGTAATGTCCGTTCCGCTAATTCTAAGAACACGAATTCTTTATTATGCTTTGATTTATATTTTTATAGTCATCGGGTTTACTGTCAGTTTGTCAACGCTACATCCGGATAAAACAAATGGGCTTACTATCACCCAGGTATTTCTTTATTCATTCGTAGGATTTCTCACCACTCTCACCATAGAATACGCTAGACGAAAAACATTTCACCTAGAAGAAGAACTTCGAAAAAAAAATACAATCTTAGAAAGCATCTCCGTCAAAGACCCGTTAACCGGTGTTTACAACCGTCGTTACATGATGGACTTACTTGTGCATCATATACTTTTATCTCGAAAAAATTCCCAACCATTCTGTCAGGGGATTGTAGACATAGATCATTTTAAAAAAATCAATGACACTCTAGGACATCTCACCGGGGACGATGTATTAAAAGAAATTGCAAAGATCATCAAATCTACTGTTCGTTCCAATGACTTAGTGTTTCGATTCGGGGGAGAGGAATTTATTATTTTATTTCCGGAAACTAGTTTAGAAAATGCTAATATAGTAATGCAAAGAATTAGAGCTGTCATCGAATCACACAGCTTTATGGGAGTTCCCTGGAAAGTTACAGCATCAGGGGGTTTCACCACATTATCCGATGCAGACTCTCCCGATTCAATGCTCAGACGATCAGACGAGCTATTATACAAAGCCAAAGAAGAAGGACGAAATAGGATTTATTCTGTATGATTATTACACCGATACAAATCAGGTTTAGCGATATGGACCCGATGAGACGAGTGAATAATTCAGTATACAGTTCTTACTTAGAACTTGGTAGATTGGATTTTTGTAAAAAATATATTTCGATTCAAACACTCGAAGACATTCCCTTCGTATTAGTAAGAGTAGAGTTAGACATTGTAAATTCTCTCCGCCCCGGCGAAGAAGCGGAAGTAAGAACCTGGGTTTCTCGTGTGGGAAATACTTCCTGGGAATTTGCGGCAAATATTATTAATCCTGTAACAAAAAAACTCTATGCAAAAGCAAAGACCGTGCAAGTCTATTACGATTACCGCCTCGACACCAAGCTTGTAATTCCTAGTGAATTCAGAGAAATTTTAAAAAGAGAGATGAGTTGATTTTTATGCGAGGTAATATAGAGTGCCCGCATTGTTATAATAAAAGGAGTTTTTAATGTTTCGAACGATTGGATTTTATTTGTATTTTTTTATAAGAGGGTTTGGAAGTTTCATTGAAAGATGGATCGCAAGTCGTGTGAGTCTTGCAACAGTGGAAGAAACAGATTGGGAAAAAAATAAAACTCCACGAGCATGGGCGAAAGGTCTAGTGAGTATTGTAGGTGGGAGGATAACGGTAAATGGCGCTGAGAATCTTCCCAAAGGGGCAGTAGTAATCGTAGCAAACCACCAGGGAAGTTTTGATATTCCTTTGCTGATAGGATTTGTTCCAAAACCATTTGGTTTTATTTCTAAAGTAGAGGTATTAAAGATTCCGGTTGTAGGCGGATGGATGAGAGTGATGAATTGTGTATTCATGGATAGATCAAATCGTGCAAAATCAGCAGAGGCGATTGGAACTGGAGTAGAAGTTTTAAAACAGGGGCATTCTCTTGTTATCTTCCCGGAAGGAACTAGAAGTAAAGGTGGACCGGTTCAAAGCTTCAAGGCAGGAAGTGTGCGTCTCGCAATTGATGCAGAGGTGCCTATCGTTCCAATTGCAATCGACGGAACAGCAGACATCATGGAAAAAAATAATAACATCATGAAGCCAGCCGATGTAACGATTACAATCCTTCCGCCCGTGACAGTCGAAACAGTCAAGTCAATGGATAGCAAAGCATTAGCCACTCACGTCCAGTCA
>JANYCR010000237.1 GCA_025360185.1 Leptospiraceae bacterium
TGAAACTATTAGAGTTACTAACTCGGTTCCTTTTTTTATTTATTTCTCTCTTCAGTGATGGAGAGAGTGGATTGAAACTTCGCATTCAGCACCGAAGATTATAGATTTGATAATTTCTCTCTTCAGTGATGGAGAGAGTGGATTGAAACGCTGATATAGCTCTTTTTAAGCCCCAAATTATCTGCATTTCTCTCTTCAGTGATGGAGAGAGTGGATTGAAACCAGTCAAAATTATGGCAGTAGAAAAAACTTGGATTGGAAAATACAATTTAGCAATTATTCATGCCCCGTTCGAAGAGTTTAATTCTGATTATCTACAAAAATTTTCTATTAATTTAGCTATCGCTAATTCTGTATTTCAATGCATAGAAGATGTAGAGCCGAGCATAAAAAAACTTGCTTCTATTGCGAGGTTTAGCTACTTTAGTTTTCCGATTAAGAATGATTACCTGCGTATGGAAAATGAACTGGGTTTTGTAGATAAATATGCATTTAGCAGAACAAAAGAATTTTACATTAAAAGTTTAAATAAATACTTTACTCGTGTGTCGTTTAACGTTCTTGAAAGCAAACTAGTTCGCGAACATAGTTATTCGGGGTTGTGTAAAAAGTTTATTTGATTAATCTCTTTTTATTTTCTGGGGGTTGTTTTTTGGGCATTGTTTTTTTTATCAAAAAAATAGCGAAAATAAAAGTTGCAAATAATCCCGCAAACATAAAACAAATACCAATTAAATTAAGTTGTTCAATCGTCATTTTTTGTTCATCCTACTTATTTTTTATTTAGAAAATAAATTGCAGCTAGGTCGATTATAATTGGCAAGGCACTAATCAGTAAGTCTGATAAAATATTTGTTGTCATTTTAAATTTTCTATATCGCCAGAAATTTCTATACTTTTATTAACTATCACTTTGCATCCGTTCGATTAGCATTACGGAACGACCCATAAGGCGTGACATTGAGTTTACCGAACCAAACGCATAATCACCGTTCACCCTTTGACAGCAATACCCAGATACAAGTAAATAAAGCATAGAGAGTGAGCATACCGATCATTCCCTCGGCTTGGATTCGCTCTGGTGGATCGTATGCGAGATGAATTGATAAAAGGCAAGACAGTAGAAAGGCGCCATTGAATAGTATAAATTTTTCTCTTCTACTTGGTTTGTCTTGCATGATTTTTGCGGTGAGCCTGGCAGTTCCGAGGCAAACAATGAATATACCAATAAGAAAGATGATAAAATTTCCCCAAATGAAAGAACTTGAATTCATTTTTAAAGTAAAACACTCAGCGTTATCATTTGCAAGAAAAAAAGTAAGGGTTTGGGTAAAAAGATTTTCGGGGTAATTGGATTCTCCTATGAATCAAATGATTTTAAGTAAAGCTCTTTGTGATTATTTTTTCATTTGGTATATTTACCGAGTATAAAATAATTGGGAAATATATGCATAAACTTATTTTTTTAATCTACTTGTTTTCGTTTTCTATTTTTGCTGGAGAAGTTCGAGTTTTAACATGGAACATTCAGAATATCGGCTCTTGTAAAATGCTGGGAGAGAAATGTTCTTCCGATAGTTCAGAAGAAAGATCGACTTTGATTCAAGCAGAGATTACGCGTATCGTTAAAGGATATGACATTATATTTATTCAAGAACTTTCCACTTCTCATAGTGTTTCTAACGATGATATTAATGCATTTGTAAATTCTTTACAGGCTGGCTATAAATGGAAAGCTTCAAAGGATGTAGGAAATACTTCTGGTAATACAGAGCGATTTCTCGTCTTGTATAATCCTACAAAACTAACGTTTGAAAGAGATGCTTATATAGAGAAAGGTTGTATTGTCAGAAGTCCTTATATTATCAAGTTCAAAGAGACTCCTATCTATTTTGCTACGACTCATATTACTGCAAAGAAAAAAGCAATCATTCCTGAAATGTCTTGTATAGAATCAGGGCTAACGGGTGTATTCCCTAAATGGGTTGTATTAGGAGATATGAATGCTGATTGTATTTATTATTCGAAGACACGCGGATCAATTAACCGCGCTGTATTTCGGGATGCAAAATGGTATATATCTACCGGCACAGATACAACGGTTGCAAAAACTGATTGCGCTTATGATAGAATTATCTCCGATAAAACTACCATTGGTCGTAATGTTAAAGTCATTCGTCCTATTTCGACTAATCCTGAGTTGCCCGAAAAGCGGGTAAGTGATCATTATCCGGTAGAAATTATTTTTGAGTATTGATTGTATTCGTAAAACTTTCAAAGATTACCATGCGAAGCGAAGGTCGTGAATACATAGAGCGACGGGTGGAATGACACCAATAAAAGACGGATCGCATCTGCCTATTGTTGACTCCCAGCTCTTTCGTTCACGTCGTACTGATGACGTTCCTCAAGCCCATTAGCTTAAGCGTCACTAACGCTCGAATAGGTGGTATCCTTCGATATTTTTTAAATCAAATAAAAATCTCTTTGACAATTATAATCAGATAGTTTTTTTTATTCCAATGGAAAAGTTCGAAAACTCATTTAAGTTTAAATCCTGGCGAGATGTTCTTTTAAAGAACAATATCAAGATTAATTCGATTAAAGAATTACATACTGTTAATAAAGGCAATGGCGAGATGCTTTTTACTCTTATTCATATCGACGCAGTTGATCCAGATAATCACAAGTTGTTACCTGTCGTTTTAATTCGTGGACATTTCGTATCAGTTGTTACTTGCTTAGTTGAAAAAGAAACCGGTAATAAATATTTTCTTTTAGTAAAGCAAAGACGTGTGGCTAACGGTGATATATTTTACGAACATCCTGCCGGGATGTGTGATAGTGAGCCCGATCCATGGAAAGTTGCCATTAAAGAAGTAGGGGAGGAGACTGGTCTACAGATAACACGGGATAATCTTCGTTTGCTTCACCCAGACCATCTTTATAGTTCTGCAGGTCTACTCGATGAAGCTGGTTATTTCTTTGCCTGCGATATTCCTCTTTCTAGGGAAGAAATTGATACCTATCGAGATAAATCCGCTGGTGCAGTCGATGAAAATGAAGTAATCGTTACGCATGTATGCACCCTATCAGAGGTATTCACTCTTATCCGCAACACCAACGGACTTCTCGCAACTCATTTGTATTTACAAGATGTGAAGGGGAGTTTGTAGTATATTATTTGGTTTCTATCTTATCTACAATTTCGCATTCAGGTATTTCTTCCTGCCATACTCTTTTTGCTTTTCGGCTACCAATGATATGCCCCTGTGCCGCACTTACGATACTTCCAGTAGAACTAGAAACAACTCCGCCTACGTAAGTCCCGTAGGCAGGATACAATTGCCTATACGATTCCACTTCTGTATTCCTGTCACATTTATGTCGAAAGTAACGAATTGCGTCATCTGAAGCTCTCGCTTCTTGGTATAGAGCACCAATGATGGGAAAAATTCGAAAAAGCGAATATAAGGATTTATAGTTTCTCATTGAAAAATCTTTAGCATGTCCCCCTTCATGAATTACTGCGGGTACGAGATCTGAATAAATATGAATTGTATTCGTATACTGATCATAATGATCTCCACCAAACGTTCCAGCAAAAAGTCTTTCGGGAAGTATTACATTCATTACCCAAAATAAGATTCCAAATGCATTGAAATAAAAAAAAGGAGATTAGTCGGAATAATTTATTCATTTTATATGGAAGTTAAATAAGAAATTAGATTATAATATTCGAAATAAGTAGGATAAGAGTGATTATTCGTAAGCCCCTCTTATCCAATAGTATTCTAAATAAATTAGAATTATTCTCCCCAGACGATAATGCAGTCCATATAGAATATTCGACCGATAATATTTATAGAAGATCTATCAACAACGGCAATTTTCGATATGCCTGCTCTCTTCTTTGCTTCTTCAATACTTCCACCAGACCCATAGTAGAAGAGATCAACTAAGAAGCCAGATGAGAAAGAGCAAGATTCACCTGTCTTGTCAACTTTTGCTGAAGATATCTGAGCACCCTGACCGTAACCGTAGACGTGCTGAGTAGTCACAGTAATAAGGCTACCGCCACCTAATGCAGGAGTTGTTGATGAGACGCAGGCGCCAAAGGAAAGCCCGGCTATAATTATAAAAAGTATAGTAGAAATTATTTTCATAGTCCTTCTCCCGATACGATTGTGCAGTAGTTTTGATAAAGAGCTATTAATATACTAAAAGTAGAATGATCTACAGTAGCAATTCGGCTAATCTTATTTTCTTTGGCAACATATCCTGCACCGGAATTTCCAAACCCAATAATGCTTAAAATAGAATGAGTACATCCTTCACCAGACTTTGTAACTTTTACATCATTCGCTGGGTTAAATTCGCCACCGAATTTCGTTGAAGTAAATAGCATCCCGTTCACAGGACCTGTAGCACATTGGCTTAATGTAAAAAGAATTATACTTAGTATTGAAATTTTAATTAATTTAATCATAGAATTTATTACCTTTTTTAGCTGGAGCTTTAACTGGATTTGCCGCTTCAATTGTTTTCGCAGGTTCAGAAGCTACGGTATCTTTAGATCCAGTAACTCTAGTACAGACGCTATGGTAAAAAAAGCCAAGTATCCCGGTTTGTTCATATTCGACAGAAGCAACTTTAGTAATACCAGCGGCTTTTTTACTTGTCTCAATACTTGAATCACCCCAAGCAATTAACCAAAGTATGGATTTTGAGCAAGATTCGCCAGTTACTTTTGATTCTGCGGTGTCTGATATTTGTCCGGCGGTGGTATTATTGTGGTACAATATACCTCTTTTATCTCCTAAATAAACTGGGTTTGCATAATCAGGGGATGGATTCGTAACTGCACCGGCTCCCATTTTTGCTCCTACGTTTAGACCCGTACAGTTCCAGATCAACAATAGAAAGCTGGTCTGTAGTAATAAGATCAATCGAAATTTTATTTTCATAGTCTTTCCTTTAAAAATTATTAAGGTAAGCACTATGCCTACCTTGCTAATCAGAAATAGAAATTCTAGAGAAAAAAAGCAATTCGTTTTCGAAGAAGTTTAATTATCTTTCAACGCTTTCCTTACTTTCTCTAACACCTTCGTAGTAATATTGTCATTATGCGCATGAGAGAAAAATCCTACCTCGTATCCAGAAGGTGCTAAATAAACTCCTTCTTTCAATAAAGAATGAAATAGTTTTGCAAAGCCTTCTTTATGACCGGCAGGAATTTCGTCAATGGTTCGTATGGGTGATTGCGTTTGCTTATGTGCCCAAAAGATTGAGGTAAATGTAGATATATCCCAACTTGCATTTCCTTTTTCGTTTAAGATAGATTTTAATTCATCGGTAAATTTTTTAGTTCGAACATTTAAGCTTTCATATAAATTGTCTCGCTTCATTTTTTTTAAGACTGCGAGTCCTGCTCTCATTCCAATAGGATTACCGCTTAACGTTCCTGCCTGGTAGACTGGACCTGATGGTGCGACTAAGTCCATTAGTTCTTTGCTTCCTGCATAAGCACCAACGGGAAATCCGCCACCAATAATTTTTCCATAGGTTACTAAGTCTGGTTTAATATCGAAGTGTTCACCCATTCCTTTCATCCCGACTCTAAATCCAGAAATTACTTCATCGAATAATACAAGTGCTCCGTGAGACTTTGCAATTTTACATATTTTCTCGATGTATTCTTTGCGTTGTATGAGTAAACCGTAATTAGCCGGAAGTGGCTCAATGATGAGACAGGAGATTGATTTACCATGCTCTGCGAATAATTTGTCTACTGCCACTTCATCGTTTAGCGGCAAAACAAGCGTATCCTGCAATTGGCTTTTCCCAATGCCCGCGCTGTCGGAGCTTGCTTCTCCGGCAAGTCCTGATCCTGATTTTACGAGTAGGGCGTCGGAGTGTCCATGATAGCATCCGTCGAACTTTAAAATCTTATCTCTGCCCGTAGCCGCTCTTGCTACACGAAGTGCTGACATCACTGCTTCTGTCCCTGATGAAACGAAACGAATTTTTTCCACCCAGGGAATTTCTTCTACAATGAATTCTGCGAGTTCAAGCGAATAAGGCTCACATGCCCCAAACGTCCACGCAAGCCCAATTGTTTCTCTCACTACTTCTTCTATTTCTGGATCTCTGTGTCCGAGTATTAAAGGACCGAAACTTAAACAGAAGTCCACATACTCCTTGTTATCCGTATCATAAAGGTAAGCACCTTCTGCTCTTTTAAAAAAAACAGGATTTCCACCCACGCTACGAAATGATCGCACGGGGGAATGGACTCCACCAGGGGAAACTTTCTTTGCTCGTTCAAATAATTCTGCTTGTGTCATTGTATTCTCCTTGCGAATGCACCAGTACAAATCCGTGCTGGACTGGATGCGTGCGCCTAAGGGCGGGTTTGCTACCGCAGATTTTAGTTTTCATTCTTTTTCCTTATATGTAATTACTTGTAATTTTTCTTTTGCTAAATGGATTGTGGCAATGCTGCCTGCCGGAAAAGAGTAGACTCTTTCGGGTAACGCATCAATAGAGATGCCGCCGTTCATTTCTGAAATAATTTGGCAGGAGTCTGTCACTGTAAAATCGGTTAATTTGTATTTCATTCTTGCTTTGCGACTTAATTCTCTTGCGTAGACTCGAAAGAAATTTGCCGATTTAGAAAAATTGGTATTTTCATCCTCTTCATTTCTGCATGACGCATACCAGCCAGTAGACCCGGCTCCGGTATAAAGAAGTAATCCCGAACTTTTCTGTTCTTCTTTTTTGTCTTCGTGTATCACTATGTAACGACTGGTTAAATCTGGATTAGAATTTCGAATAGAAATTTCACTCACAGCATTTACAGTTACAATTTTCTTTCCGTCGGGGTATTCTATTTCTACCGAGATAAGTGACCAGTTTTCTACATTTGTATTTTCCCAATTCGTAAGAACTGTCTCTTTTAATGTATTCGGATTAAAAGAAAGTAGGGCGCCAAACGAAGTCTGGATATCTGAATTGCATCCGATGATTTTATTATTTTTACAGTGATGCGCTACATAAGTAAAATGGTTGTCACCCCCGAGTGCAACAATCGCTTCATACTGAGTTAAATCAAGAGTCTCTAGCTCATCTCTAAAAATAAAATTCCCTTTTGGGAAAACTTCTTGTTTTAGAATTTCTCTACTTTCAAGTTGTCTTAAATGAGAGTTGTGAATTTTAGCAAAGCTATCGTTTTGAACCAAGCAAATTTTTTTATAAAAATCTAGGTCTTTATATGTATTTATGTCGAGTTCGTATTTAGTTTTTTTCATTACAATTAATGCTTGATTCATAATAATTATGTGCTAAAATCGGGTGAGTTTTGCCAATAATAATATTGGCAATTTTATTTTAATCTCATTTAACTGAATAAGGGGTTTTTAATGGAAACAGTAGCAAATGAAAGTGTTGAAGACTTAAAGAAAAGAATCAGCAAATTAGAATTTGAAAATACCAATTTAAAAGATGAACTTCTTGCCGTTCAAAATTCCCTTTATCTGCAACATACCATTGCAAAACTAAATTACTCTGTTACCCTTAACCGCGAACAGATCAAAGCCAAAGAACTTACCGCCGGTATGAATGAAAAACAGGGTTCCTTATTCGAAATTAAAAACCAAATTAGAAAATATGCCCCAATCCTTGGACTTGACCCGGATGGAATTCGAATCATCGTCACCGAGGCTATTCAAAATATCATTGAGCATGGATATGGTCCTTATGCAGAGGTTACCCTTGAGATCAATAATCTTGTTCCCAATCCCTATTTTAAGATTTCTTTTAAGCACGAAATGGAGCCTGGAAAAGCATACACGCTTGCTCAGATTGAAGAGAATGCAAAGAAAGGTGATATTACCTCGGACTCCTTTGATTGGGAGAACCCACGCGGTCGTGGTGAGTTTATGATGAAAGAAATTGCAGATGAACGACAAATCATTAACGGTGTGGAATACGATGAAACAGGGCGTAAGATTCATTATTTCAAACGTATTCTCATTAATTATAAAAATCCAAAAGGCGAAAGAGTAGAAACTTCCTTTGATGAAATCCGCGAAGAAATTGACCGTTTAGACAAAGAAGAAGTTGTTTGTTACTTTCATATTGATCATAAGAAAAGCGAACTTGATTCAATTACTGTCATTACTAGCTCCGAAAAAGATATCTCTGTTAAACAAATTATGCACGAAGCGGGATTTCAACTAACGCATAAAGATAATTATTCTAAGACCTCCTTTTGCACGTTTAAGCCAAATCGAGATGTAACTGTGGAGGAAATCAAACAGTTATTCGTTAGCGTAAAGAAAACCGTCACAGCCGAAATGCAGCATAAACTTGAAAAATAGTCGATATTTATTGAATAATTCTCCTCCGAAATCATTTCGTCCTTGTTTTTATTGGTTAAAAATGGACGAAATACGAAAAAAACCAAAAAAATAAGGGATTTTTAAATAATTTATCAAAGTTTTTTTTCTCTAGCCGATTGTATTAGCAAAACAAAGACTATAAAGTCTTAAATAATAAGTTTACGAGGACATAAGAATATGGCTGCAATTGCTAAAGCAACACCGATAAAAAAATCTCAAATCATTCAGGAACTTGCACAGAGTTTAGAAATTTCTAAAAAAGATGTAAATGCTTTTCTAGATTCATTTGTAGATCTCGCTTACAAAGAAACCAAAAAGAATGGAGCATTCATCATTCCAGGCGTTGGTAAATTAATCTTGAAAAAAACCAAGAAGAGAAAAGGAAGAAATCCTGCAACTGGACAAGAAATTGAAATCCCGGCAAAAACTGTTGTAAAATTCTCTCTCTTCAAAGCTTGCAAAGAAGCTATCGTCCCAACAAAAAAGTAGTCCGATAAATTGGCATTATTCCCCTTCAAACCACTCGAAGATCATTTCTTTGGAATTTTAATTGGTGACGTTTGGAAAAAAGCGGGT
Source organism: Leptospiraceae bacterium (assembly GCA_025360185.1). GTDB lineage: Bacteria > Spirochaetota > Leptospiria > Leptospirales > Leptospiraceae > UBA2033. Next base: position 8,979 of record JANYCR010000237.1, read on the forward strand.
GGGGATTTTGACAAATTAAATCGCGCCATTCATTCTCGTCTAGTCGGTGATTTACAGCACTATACTTGCACTCCTAAAGGAGACAAGATAGTGCTAATGAATATCTATCCGAATCAATTCAGGAAATACATAGAAAATAATCAGCCAGAGAAACTCTATTCTGAGTTTGAAAAACTGATTATGGCTAAAATTCCAGAAACGATTCCTCGATTAGACGTTGCAATGGATTTACTCGAATGGTTGTTCACCGGGTTTCCTGAAAAGGAATTCTTGGCACAAAATCTTCTAGTAATACTTGCCAATAAACAAATTTCTTTTCCAGAAGAATTTTGGTTGAAATTAAAAGAAGAGTATTATAATCCTTCTCACCTTAGTTAATATTAACTAATTTTTTTTGGAGCAAGGGAAAATGCCGACACCACAATCAGAACAGATTCAAATTTTAAATCAAATTACCAAGTTAATTGATGATAAAGTCACAAAGTATAAGAAAGAAATGAAAACTATGCCTACCAGCCGGTTTTATGCTGAGAAAAAAATCATTCTAGATACAATTGATAACGCCGTAAAATTAGCCGAGTCTATAAAGCCACCACCGCCCGGAATTAAAGCTGCCATTGCTGACTTTAAAAAAGTAGCCAAAGACATATCAGGATTACGCGCATCTTAGTCTTAGTTCTTGGTTCATCGGGACTCATTGGTTCAAGTCTCTTGCAGTTGCTACTAGATGATCCTTTGATAAAGGGGATTACTGTATTTGTCCGCAAGGAACTTAGTTTAAATAATTCTAAGTTAAAGCAAGTCGTCGTTGATTTTGAGAACCTAGAATCCTACGCGACACATTTCAAAGTAGACCATGTATTTTGTTGCCTGGGCACTACTATTAAAACGGCTGGGACGAAAGATGCTTTTTATAAAGTAGATTTTACTTATGTAACCGAATCTGCTCGAATCGCAAAGTCACAAGGAGTAAAAAGTTTCTCGGTTGTAACCGCTATGGGATCAAATAGTAAATCTCGTATCTTTTATAATAAGGTAAAAGGAGAAGTTGAAGTTGCTCTACAGAAAATTGGTTTTTCATCACTTCAAATTTTTCGTCCTTCCTTACTCTTAGGAGAACGAAAAGAAATTAGAAGAGGGGAGAAAGTAGGAGCAGCTATTTCGCGTGCTTTTTCTTTTGCATTTGTAAAAAGACTGAAGAAATACAAACCAATTCAAGGTAGCCTCGTCGCCAAATCCATGTTAGCTTATGCTAAATCACAAAAGTCGGGTTTAGAAATAATCGAATCAGATAAAATGAACGCTTAAGGTTGAATGTATTCTGGCAGATACCATTTCATGCCAAGTCTACCCTGTAATTCAGGGCGCAGCAGTCC
>JANYCR010000281.1 GCA_025360185.1 Leptospiraceae bacterium
GCAGCCATAAGGGGCGAAGGAACATCTAATGACTATTATCCACCAGAGGTTCCGTCTCTACCTGCATTTGCCTTACAAAAAGCAATTTCTACTACGATTCGAGATTATAGCCAGGACTATTGGACTGGAACTGTTTACACTACAAACAGAAGAGTCTGGGAATGGGACAACGACTTCAAAGAATATCTAAAAAAAATCCGCGCTATGGCAATTGATATGGAAACAGCTACGATTTTTTCTACAGCCTTCTACAACGAAATCCCTGCGGGCGCATTACTACTAGTATCCGATCAACCCATGGAGCCCGACGGAGTAAAAACCGAAAAAAGCGATCTAGAGGTTACTAAGGATTATGTGGACTTACATATCAAGATAGGCATTGATTCACTCAAACAACTGATTAACAAAGGAACTACTGTTAAACATTTGTTGTATTGACTTTTAAGGATTAACACCGATGGACACAGATGATTGGGGTTAAATGTTACCCCTGTCACCTCCGAAATCAGTAATCGGAGGTCTAGCTTAGTTCTTAAAACTAAAATGATATGATAAAATATTTTGAAGAACCAAAATAAGAATGAGTAAAGTTATTTGTAATTAGCCTCAAAGTTTTATATCACGGCAATAAAACATCTGATTTCTTTTTGTTACTGCCGTCTCTCGAACACAGGCAAATATTTAGATTGTTTATTGCACTCTTTTATTTGGCGCTCTGCAACAATACAATTAACTAAAGCTGTGTCGAACGAAGGGTTCGTCAGCACATCATAATTGGGATACCGACTCTTATAACTTTCAACAGATGCTGCTGCTAAATTGACCCAAAATCGACATTGATTATATCTACTACCTTCACCGAATTCAAGCGATTGTTTACAATTATGCCGCTGGTCTGTGCAGTCAGAAAAAATTACACCCAAAAAAAGAAATATAAATATTATCTTTTTCATTCCATTACCCATTATCCGCTTATTTATTAATTAAATAATATACATTTACAAATTGAGAAATAATTTCCGAAATTGAATGCTGTTCTTGAGCTATATGATCATTGGGATTCTCTAGTGGATGTAAATGCCATCCCTTGATAAAATCAGAATCAAAACCCCAAATTCTTTTTTCTTCTTTAATCCACGCAAAAGATAATACATTTGTTTTTGAATTATAGTAAAATTTAAGGAAGCTTCCATCTAAAAGATTTATCTTTCCCTTTGTCAAAAAGATTTCTGTGTTTACGTCAATGTTCTTTACAAAATCTAAATTGGCAGACGCAGAGAAAACTTCTGAGAGAAACGAATTTAAATCCAAGTCTTTTGAATTTCCTTGTAGTGTTCCAATAGAGACTTTGTTTCATCCCAGAGATAAAAATCATTTTCTATAATTTCATCGTGGTTAGATTTATAAAATAATAAAAAGTGTTCATAATCTCTAGAATATTTTTTTTCCAAATCAGAGATCGTTTTCTCTAACGCATTTAATTTCAAGCTGAGATATTCAGAAAAAATCTTGTGAAATGCTTCCTGCAAATCACCGGACTGAGTTGTATTCAATAAGAAGGCGCCGAGTTTAGGTTCTAGCGTAAGCATAGCTTATCTTGTTTTAATCCTATTTGTTATTCAAGCAAAAAATAATTGCATCAACCAAATCGCGGTGACAAAACATCTGGTTTACGTTCACAAATTCAACACTGCTTGAATGGTTACTTTAGTATCAATAAGATTTTTTTCTGGAATCATCCCAATTATAAATTTCGGAATTCCATTTGCGCGATAATCATCAATGCTTTGGTCTAATTCTGTTTTGATTGTGTCAGTGTAAGGAGGATCTTCCTCGAGTCTCCAATTAATATGGTCATCATAAATCCAAACAAAAAGAGTATTTGTAACTCACCAGAACTCAATCATTTCTTCACAAAAGAAATGATTGAGTTCTGGTGAGTGCCAGCGTACCCAGCGCTGATGAGGGGTTACACCTAACGGTGGGTTCGCTGCCGCGGGCTATTGAT
>JANYCR010000307.1 GCA_025360185.1 Leptospiraceae bacterium
CTAAGACGAGAAGCAATCGCTAAAAGTTGGCTATGAATGAGGCTAAGCGCTGTTTCTCGTAACTCTAAAAGTGTTTCTTTTGTCACGTTTGCGGTTACTAGCGGATGCCCGTCTCTATCTCCTCCAACCCAGTTTCCGAAGCTAATGCGGGGTAGCTTCTCAACGCGGTTGATGAGAGTAGGATCAAAGGAATTTGCGAGCCATGCCTGTTTCAATTTTTTATCTTGGAGGATAACAGCACTTGGAAATACATTTTTTAAGTAGTGAATGATATTTTTTCTTTCAGAGGTGATATCTGGCTTTTGGAGATAAATTTCCCCTGTCCGCCAAAGTCTTTCTAGACAAAGTTTGATTTCATTACGAAGAGTTTCTTTTTCGGCTGGAGTCCAGATGGGGTTTTCGCGTTTTACCAGCAATAAGTATAACTCTCTGTGTTGGTCTAGAACTGTGGCTCGCTTTGCTTCGGTTGGGTGCGCGGTGAGAACCGGTTGCACATGAATTTCTGAAAATGCTTTTGCGATTTCTACACACCCGAGTCCGAGTTCTTGAAGACGCTTAATATGCTCTCCCCAGGATCCAACGATGAAATCAATCCCACGTTCGATTTCAACGAACCTTCTATATTGAGTAGCTGCATTTTCTTCAACCATATTTAAAATCTGGAAGGATATTGACAATGCCTGAGAGGCTCTAAGAGGAAAATTGGACTCGGTTGTTTCTAGAAATGAAGTATCTTTATTTCCTTCTATCCAAGGAAGGCTATTTGCTAGCTCATCTTCTTTTAACTCAATCAAGACTTCTTTGAAACATGACATTAAGAAGAGTAAATCACTTTGCACTTTGTCCATTTTTTGTTCATCTGCCATTCCAATCTTCTCCTTCATCCTAATTATTTACCATATTTTTAATTATCTACTTCGTTACTAAAAAAAACTTGACACGATATAAAAAAAGAATCCTTATCATCATTTAATCTATTGAAGGCTCTTTATTAGTTGAATTTTTCAGCCAGCGATAGCCGATACTTGGGAAAGGGAAGATTAGAAATGCCAAAAAAGAAACCAGGAACATCTAGTAGGAACACGTCTCCAAACGTAGAGGCGGTAGAAACTTCAACATCACCGGATCCAGCATCTCCACCTACTCAAGCCCCTGTTACAAGCCAGCATAGCAATTTAACGAAGGGACTTATTTTAATTCTTACTTCTTCCTTGCTTTTATCTTTTCAGAATGTTGTTACCCGTGTGATTCTTAGTCCGAAGTCACTATTCGGACTCTTTGACGGGATTGTTTTAAATTCTAGTCTTTCAAACTCACTTTTGATTTTAGTTTTACGTTGTGCTGTAGTATTGCCCATAATGGCATTCATAGTGGCACCTAGGCTTCACAAAAACACTTGGCAAGACATATTAGATTTATCTAAGCCAGAAAACAAAACAAGATTGTATAGTGTTCTTAGTAGCGGTTTATTTCTATTTTGCTCCCAGCTTTGCATGTATGTAGCTCTAGGATCTATTCCGACTGGGATTGCTACGACGATTTTCTTTATTTACCCAACGATTACCATTTTACTAATGTGGGCGTTCTTTGGAGATAGACCATCACTTCCACTCGTATTCGCAATGGTTACGATTTATATCGGTGGATTTATGACAATTCCTGCCGCAGCGTTTACTCCAAGAGGAGAGGGTAATTTTGTATTAGGCGCAATTACTGCCGCGCTTTCAGGAGTCGCGTTTGCTGGATATATCATAATGATTAAAAATGCAAAGATGCATCCCGCACCGTTTACCATAGTAAATTTTTCTATCATTTTCGTTTTGGGCTTAGCGATTCTTCTTCAAATTGGCTTCGAAATAGATCCAGCGCGTAATATGGATTTAGTTTATGGAACTATGATTCTCGCAACGACTACTCTTGTAGGTTATCTCTTACAAAACTTTGGAGTTCCGCTTGTTGGACCTTCTCTTGCCTCAGTGATTGGCGCAAGTGGTCCTGCAGTTACTGCACTCATGGCTCTTTTCTTAATTGATGAAACTCTTAATCTACAACAAGCCTTGGGAGTTTTTCTCGTCACTCTTTGGGTACTAGGAATTAGTGTTGAAAATATGAAAAAAGCACCAGCAGCGCAGCCCAAGAAATAATTTTCTCTTCCCACAAATTCCATCCGCGGTAAATAGGGATTTATTGCGGATAGGTTAATTTTTTTCCGAAAATGATACTAGGTGCTTCAAATCTACCAAATACTTAGGCTCGGATCAAATTCATGAATAGAAAATTACAAATCAGTTTACTTTTACTCTTATTCCAAACAGAATTATTCTACGCGGAGTCGCCTTCTAAAATTGATAAATCAGAAATGAATCGAATTGTTTTGTGGGAGGGTGAAATCACTGGTATCTACAAAGATAAAGGCGCTGTTCGTTCTCTCATTTCCTATAACCCGGAGTGGGTAGGGGCAAACTTCGAAGAAATCAAAGCAGGAATTCTAAAAAAGAAAAAATTTGAACTAAGGCAAAAAATTACGAATAAAAAAATCGGTTATTTTATTGTAAGTAACGTAGAGCTAGAAAAACAAATCGAAAAAAACAAAAGAACTGATTACCAAATTCTAATGAATGGGAAATTTGATCTAGGTAAAAAATCACATTATAGTTTTATTTCAAATGACTTTACGATTTCGATGGCGAGATACGAGGAAAGTTATTTAGATCCATCGGCATTCTTTAAGGATAATATCACTTCGCCTCAAAAATCATATATTCATCCCATCGACAAAAAAGAAATGGTTTTGATTCCTTCTGGAGCATTTATTTTTGGTCAGGGCTCAGATGGGGAATTGGATAATTATAATCCAGCATTTCAATCCCCAGACGATACCAATTTGACAGAGATTGCTTCTTTTTATATAGACAAGTATGAAGTTACAAATGAGGAATACGCTCGTTATCTGCGTGATACAAATGCGAAGCCACCGCTTTATTGGGTTAATGGTAAATATCCGAACGGTAAGGAAGATCATCCTGTAATTTCTCTTTCTTATAGAGAAGTGGAACGTTATGCTACCTGGGCAGGCAAAAGGTTGCCTACAGAGTTTGAGTGGGAAAAAGCAGCCCGTGGACAGGGACTTACTCGTACACTAAAGCGAGATGAGTCTTATACTATCGAATTACAAACAGTTAGATATCCTTTTGGAAATAAATTTGATTCTTTGCTTTGCAATACAAAAGAAAGTAAAATCGGCGATACAGTTTCTGTTTATGAACTAGCGGCTAAGGGCGCTAGTCCGTATGGTGTAATTGGAATGTGTGGCAATGCAGCCGAATGGACAAATAGTTGGTATGCTGCCTACGAAGGACATTTTACCAAGAATCCTGCCTTCGGAAAACAATACAAAGTCATTCGAGGTGGATCTTTCTTTGATGATAAAAAATCCTCTACAGTTTATTTTCGCTCCTATGGGGGTAATCCTAATTTGGCGGAAGACAGAAGAGCGGGATTTAGGCTTGTTAAGGATTTGAACTGAAAAAGAAATTTGCTGGTTTGACAATCTCGATTTAAAAACTAAGCCGGGACTATCCAAGATTCTTCTGAGGTTATTTTATGGAAACGGTTTTAGAAAAAAAGCATTAATTCTACTCTCTAAAAAAATCAAAGATAGTTTCCCTAAAACTAGACTTTGGCTATTTGGCTCTAGAGCAAGAGGGGATGAAACAAAAGACTCTGATTTTGATATTTTCGTATTACATAATTATTTTCCCGAACAATCTAATATTTTAAACGATATTATTTGGGAAGTTGGTTTTGATAATGATATTTTCTTTTCCCCTATAGTGATTTCTAAAAACGAAGAATACTATTCCCAGCTTCTTAAAACTCCCTTGTATCGAAATATACAAAAGGAAGGTATCGAAATCCTATGACAGAGGATAATAAAGAGTTACTCTTATTTAGAATAAAAGAAGCCAGAGAAGCATTAAGTGATGCAAAAATATTATTAGAAAAGAAAAGCTATCATGCCTCGGTAAATCGCACTTACTACTCAATGTTTTATTTATCCGTTGACAAAAAGCTAGCGGCATAACATTAGTATCTACGTTCCGCTTTCCTAAACTCTAACGGAGAAAAAGACATTCTCCAAAAACTTGCATACCATTAATTTTTGCTGTACCAAAATCGAAAAATCCTTTATCATATTTTAGCTTGATTTTTTTAATTATAGTATTAATTTTTATTTCAATTGTCGTCATATCGACTTTTGCAGATATATCTTTAAATTCTCTTTTTACATCTTGAAAAATATCATTGCCTGAAATATTTAACTTTTGAATTTCTAATTTTTCTACCGACAGTAATATCTCATTTATGAAATAAGGTGCACTAAATTCAATAGTAACTGCTTCTTTTTTTAGCTCTACATAGAATCCATCTGAAGAATTAAATAATTCCGAACTTTTTCCATTTACAGATATAATTTTTGATTCTAAAAGTTTTATTTTCGAATTTTCTAATTGTGCTTCATCATTGTTGACAGGGCTATTCATTCTATTATTTTTCCTTCATTGTATGTATTTCTAAAAAGCAATAAGAATCATTTTGCAGTTTTTCTCAAAATCCAGGATCGGCATTTCCTTTAAAACTAAGGATAATGCTTGTTAGTTTTTGAATTGTTAATTCATTCGATGCTGTTCCTATTTGATTGAATAGTGTGGATGTGTCTTGAATCAAGGGGAAATACCCAGTATTGTAAGAATTTGTGTCTGACGTAATTCCCTGTGAAACAAAATACCTTGTCGAATTAGTAGCATTTATATTTATTCCAGAATCAAAATATGCATAGTTTGTAAGATTTGATTGCCCGCATTCTGTATCTGCAATAGAATTGTCATTGTACCCCCATTTTGCAATTGAATAGTTTCTACCACTTATCGTATTCGTATTTGCGGCTAATACATAGTAATCCAAATTTCCTCCAGCACAGGAAATTCCTTGATTTGCATTAGTCCTTGCAAGCATCTGGGTTGAATACGAATTTGTCACAGCATTTAATGTCATTTTAAATAATACATTATCCACATTGCCACTTGCTTTGAATACCCCGTCTATCCAAGAACAAATCATTGTTGTATTTTGTGCATCTATTACTACTGTATAGCATTCTACTTTTAAGTTCCCATTAATATTTGAATCAAATGCATTTGGTTGCCAGATAAGTAATGATCCTTTTCCACTTGTTCTTTGAATTGCATCATCATAAAACAATTCTAAAACTTTTTGGTTACTGGAACTATTCCAAAGTTCTAGACTATATCTAAAAATTTTAGTATTCGTGTATGCATTGGATGAAATTACACCATTGAAAGCAGGATTAAATTTAATTTTAAATGTATCGGTTGTTTGGGTAGAAAGGCTAGTTTTTCCAAGTATCCCATACCCAAAGAATTGATTTAGCACATTATCTATATTATCCGTTACCTGTTTAAGAAAAGTTGGCATCAATCTTACAGAGTCCCAATTATTCAGGTTACTACTTGAAATAGAACTAGAATTTCCAGTTGTAGAATTCAATCCTATCCCAATCGGAAGCTTTGTAAGGAAACCAGATGGAGTGCTTACTTTATTTTGACCCGCTCTTAAAAGTAAAAGTTGTAGCGGCAAATTGGCATTTGACTTATCTGGGGAACAACATAAAAATAGAGTTAGAAACGTGTTAAACGAATACCAAAAGAATAGAATATTTTTCATATTATCATATTTCCTATTTAATCCGAATACTTAACAGATATTGTTGGAGTATCAGTATTAAATGCTATGCTAGATAGAACCAAATAGGTATTAGCCTGGTTAAAAGTCAGAGTAGCACTAGAAGTTGTGGATGACGCAGTGTAAACACTTGTAAGATTATTTGCTGTTCGAGCATTGATAACACAAGGGTCTACATTTGAATATATTGCAATAGAAAATATACCTCCTCCGTTACTTCCGGTAAATGTTAACTTCCCATTTATTTTTGTAGTTACCCGCACCATTGAGTAACTTTGTAAGGATGTTCCAAATCCTAAATCCTCCGCAGCATACTTTATGCTCTGACTTGTCGCAGTTGCCGTTGAAAGAAACACATTTGTTTGTGTTCCCCCAGTTGAAGTATACAAACAAGTAGGCGTTGTATCAACCGGCTTACTTGCATTAGCCTGTTGATAGGCTAATACAGAAGCTAGAAGTAAATTATTTTTCTTCTTTTCATTAGAATCATTTTTACTTGAACAGCTTAAAAATAAAACTAATAGCATTAGTATTTTTCTTTTATTCTGATTTAACATGGATATAGTTACCTATTTTATGATTAAGTGCAATTAAGGGCAAGATACAATCTTACCAGTTATACAACCGCTAGTCATCTCTGTGTGAAAATGCTGAATAAAATCTAAATGGTTATCAAAAATTTTTCCGCATTCAAAAAGGACACTTTCTACAGAACAAGCAATGCCTTCGCAATATTTGTCGGTGGTAGGAAAGCCAAGTCGCCCTGTCGGTCCACCTTCTTGATCATATCGAACTTGATGTAATCCACTAACGACATGCGGTATATCAAACTTTGTAACTGAATCAGATGCCGGAACATCGAATAGTTGTCGCAAATAAATTACAGAGCCATCTTTATAACGTCTCTGATAGCCTCCGTATTTGCCGTAACCATTTACTTTGTCCTCACAATAACTGGGAATTCTAATAGTTGCAGTGCTTTCCTGTCCAAAAATTCCTACTTCCTTGGATTTCTTTTTGATAATTTTACCAGGACCGTCATTATCCACATTTACAATTGGATCAATATAATCATCTGTTCGATTCCAACCTAAGCTTTTTAATTTAGTTCCAATTAAAGTCCCCCAAAGTTCATATCCCTTTGGTCCTATATGGATGGGATCGCCCACAGAACCTTCTGAGACTTTTAATATAGATAAAACATCAGAGTATTTATCATATATCCCATTCTTAGGAACCCAAAAATTATTTCCAAAATTAAAATCCCACTCATTTGAAAAATAATTGTACAGTGCAAATGTTTCCACATATCCTGGATAAGCGGCTTTATATGCAGGTCCAACATCATATTCTATTCTATCATTTATGCAGGCTTGGTTAATGCTAAGTAATCGCATAAATGGTACATTCCGCCACTCCTCTTTTAGCCTTCTATCCTTTGATAATTCTTTCTCAATTTCAGATGCTGTTGCTGCACCAGCAATTGGTCCCCCTAGCAAATTTCCAACAAAAAATCCAACAATCGCTGCGCTATGATCCTCGATTATATTCCCCGTAGATGTCCCCATATTCCCTAAATTCTCGGCAAAATTATTTAAATTCATAGAATTCAAGGAATTAGAAAAATTAGTCTGATCATTGGTTTTCTTTCTATTTACCTTCTTCCAAAAATCATTGAAAGATTTTGCCACTTTTTCGTCATATTCTTTAGCTGCTTTTGCCATTGCATAACAAACGTTAGGTCCCAATGCGCATGCCCACCAAGGAATGTCTTGAGGTTTAATAAAAGAATCTGCTAAAGGTCTGCAAAGTGCTTTTCGATTTACAATCAAAGAATCATACTGATCTATAGGACCTGAATATCCCGGAATTGCCCCTTCCAATAATACTTTCTTACCATTTTCTAAATGCCAATCAGTCATAAATGTAATATTTTCTATTACAAGATCCATTGTGTATGTGCTAAATGTCGGAAGAAGAGCACGATGAAGCATACCCTGCATTGAATCATTACCCCCTACCATTAAAGAAGAGTGTAACGCAGATTTACCATTCTGATAATGAGCCGGTTGTGCATTAGCAATAAACCAATCAGACACTTTTACCTCGACTCCCTCTGGACCACCCTTCGGGCATTTATTCGTCGTCGGAGTAATATCCCACCAACCATTGACAGTATCTTCGTAAGAGCTAAATCCCATCAGATCCATTACACTTGGTGATTGATATGTTGCAATTCCATAGTTTCTTACATATACGGGGGCTAATGGAGGTTGTCCCCAAATGGAAAAATAATCACTCCATGAGTCTATCCAAAGAGGACTACCACCATATGTACCACCAACTGGTGGAGCGGGTGTTCCATCTCCTAATGCCCCAGGTGTAAGGACTCCATAGAAACTCACGAAATCAGATAAACTATCCCCCCATTTTGTGACTTGGAGTGGTTTACCTTCGAAGGTGTTATCATGTCCATCTTTAATCTTCTTAAAGATTAGAGATGTTGCGGGTTTTTTTATATCAGCATTGATTGCTGCAATGATATTATTGCGGTTCTGT
>JANYCR010000357.1 GCA_025360185.1 Leptospiraceae bacterium
GTCAATAACAGCCTACGTGCAATCCTATTTAACTTATTTTCAGGAAATTCACAAGCAGGTCGTTGGTTTCCTCATCCTTATGCAGATATTCCCGGAACTCATAATATTCGAATTCATGCTTTTGCTGACACGAGCTATTTATATTATTTCTATTTTACTCTTGTATTTATTGCGGCAATGTATCTCATTTATGTTATAATAAAAAATAATTCTAATAAGCAAAATAAAAACCCGGATAAAATTTTGTTTTTTGTTTGTCTGAGTTCTTTAGGAACTCTCTCTCCTGCCTATTGGCATACACATATGATTTATACTCTGCCCGTAATCTATTTTTTATCTGTTGTTATTGTGAATCAGAAATACAAATTTAAGAATATCTTTTATAATTTTGTGCTGGGGATTATTCTCATTATTCTTTTTGTAAATAATTATTATATCGTCGGAAATTATATTAGCGATGTAACACTATTAGTTGGAGTATATTATAGCATCACACTTGTTTTATTTCTAATATTTACCTATGAAGCTCGAAAGAATATTCCCAGGAAGGAATTGGTTTAGGAATATGACAAGTAATTTACTTATTTTGCATCTTACCGTTGGAATTCTTTTTTCTGTTCTGGGAGTTTACCAACTAACAAAGCGATGGGTTATTGCTTTACTCGGAGCATATGTTCTCTTTTGGGGTAATTTAATCTATACCGCAACGATTCTTTCCTTTTTTTTACAGTTAGGGAATCCTATTTTATATCTCGTAACTTCCACTTCAATTTTTATTCTCACCTATGTATTTCTAATTAAATCAAAAACCAAATTAATACAAAAAGAAATAGATTACCCTAAAGATTCATTTTTAAGTTTTAAAAATTTCTCAAGTGCATTTTTTTCTTCCGTGTTTATTTTCTTCGGATGTATCATTTTCTTCTACGCGATAAATAACTATCCATCGGATGGAGACTTTGCAGGCTACAAGCTAACAAGAGTTTACCACTTCATTGCAAGCGGGGCTATGGTTCCGAGCACTCTCATTCAGGGCTCGGATTTTTTTAGAACATTTAATCTTCCCTTCAATACAGCATTACTTCATCTACTTTTTATTATTTATAATGCGCCTGATAATTCCTTTGGACTGCTCTCATTTGTTTCCTGGATTTTGCTAATCCTCTCAATCTATTCTATATCTAGATCTCTTCATATTTCAAAACTTCCAGCTTTAGCTAGCTCTGTGATGATTTCGATTTCAGGAGTGCTGCTTTTTCAAGCGACGATTGAGGGAGATGATTTAGTTTCTTCTTTGCCATTTGTAATTGGCGTTTATTTTTTTGTTTTATATTCTTTGCATCTTAATTTATTTTTTCTATTAATTGCTGGGCTGGGCGTTGGCATTGGGCTAGGTGCTAAAGCATTTCCCATGTTTTATTTTCCATTCATAGGAATATTAGTTATTTATTATATCAGAAAAGAGAAGTATAACTTTTTTAAAATTTTTCCGTGGCAATACTTAGCGGTTACTACTTTTATTGCGCTAAGTGTATTTGTACAGCATCCCATCGGAAAGTATTTTTATTCACCAGAGATTAAGGAGTTAGCGGCAAAGACTCAGATTCCTCTCAATTTTTATTTTAATATTCCTGTCAATTTGCATACTGGATTTTTCGCACTCGTTGTGAATAATTCGAATTTATTATTTAGTCCGGTTACTGAGTATTTTCCGAATGTTGGATCTGGCTACTGGCTAAGTTTAGTAAAAAATGTAGATAGCTTTTTCATGGAAAACTTTTGGTTCGAAGTAGCTAGATCAGAAATGCTTGTGCCTAAGCCTGTTTTAAACAATTCAGAATTTTACAGCAATAAAGAATACTTTGGCACTACTGGATTATTAATTTTTATTTCTCTATTCTATATGTATCGTGGAAAGAAATTTAAAATTCATCCGATCGGTATATTCGGGTTAGCCTTTATTTTTTGGGATATATCTTTTAGCTTTACTTATAAATATGTTGCTTCGGGAAGATATTGGATATTGCCAATAACCCTCTGCGCACCATTCATTGCAAATGCATTAGAGCAAATGAAGAAATCATTTATTCCGATAAAAATTATTATTATGGTGTGCCTATTCTCAAATATTTTATTTGCATGGGCAAATGTAACACTCGATTACCACAGGAGTTTAATTTCCGTTTTCTTTAACAATGAGTACAAGGGACTTCAATTTCCTTATTTGTTTCAAGATGCACTTTCTAAAAATAAAAATGTTAATAATTTGAATACTTATTGGAATTTTCCAAATTATGATGTTCTTTCTAAGATGCCGACGCCGAGACATTTCGTATCGGAATTTTCGAATCCAAAAGCTCTAAATAATTTTTTAAACTTTGCCATTATTTCTAAAAACAATTTAAAAAATGAAATATATCCAAATAAGCTTATGATTGCAGTTGAGGTTCCAGAAAAATTTGAAGGAAATTTTATCAATATTGGAAATTGCATTGCGGGACCTGTTCTAGTGCGTGAAGAAATTCTCGGTGACTATAAAGATTTCAAAAAAAGATATTTATTTTTTATACCTCACTCCGATTCTGTAAACCCTGACGGGACGGAGTTGTATAGTTTTAGAACAGCTTTCTTAGAAGGAAAAAAAATTCCTGATTTTGAAATTCGAATTAACTATATTTATTCGGACGGGCTAATGTCAAATTTCCCCTTTAAAAAATTAGCTGAAACCTATGATCTGAAACTTGATAATCGTGCCAAAAAGATTATAATTGAGCTTAAAAAAAATAATTTAATTACAAAAAAAGAATACCCTATCAAGGGTGAGCCGGATGGCGGAATAGACAAATGAAAATCAGTATTATACTACCTGCATATAACGAAGAAAAGACCATTCGCGATACAATCTTAGATTTTTTTCAGGCGGATAAAGAGCATTACATCTATATTGTAGATAATAATTCTAAGGATAAAACTTTTGAAATTGCAAACTCCGTATTCTCAGAGTTTAAAATCAAAGGTGGAATTTTAAGAGAAAGTAGGCAGGGAAAGGGGCACGCGATGCGAAAAGCCTTCCATGAAATAGACTCAGATATATAAGTGTTAGTCGACGCAGATTTTACATATAAAAGTATAGACTTACCTAAGTTACTGGGTCCAATAATTTCAGGAGAAGCTGACATGGTGGTTGGTGATCGACATAAAACAGGCGCGTACAAAAAAGAAAATAAAAGAAAATTTCACAATTTAGGAAATATTCTAGTTAAAAATTTTATTAATTTTTTATTTAGCACAAATCTAAACGATATTATGAGTGGCTACCGCGTTATGACTCGAAAGTTTGTGAAAAATTTTCCGCTACTCTCTAGTGGGTTTGAAGTAGAAACAGAGATTTCTTTACATGCAGTTGATAAAAGATTTAAGGTTATTGAAATTCCAATTACCTACGTCGATAGACCTGCCGGAAGTTTTTCTAAATTAAATACTTACCTCGATGGATTTAAAGTAATTAAAACAATTATTTGGATATTTAAATACTATAAACCGTTTCTGTTTTTTGGATCATTAACAATGTTATTTTTTTTTACCGGGGCAATTACTGCTTACCCGGTGTTAGAAGAATATTATTATACTAAGTATATCAAGCATGTACCGCTTGCAATTTTAACGATGGGTCTTATGGTTATGTCTTTGCTTTCCTTTTCGATTGGGCTAGTACTAGATACAATTG
>JANYCR010000485.1 GCA_025360185.1 Leptospiraceae bacterium
ACCGAAAACGTAAAAGTTTATATGGATAGAATTGACGGTGTAGCCCTGGTAAAATTAACGGGGGGTTATAAAAAGGAGATCCTGGTTGATATAGATCCACTCAAAATGAATTCTTATTTGCTTTCTATATTAGAGATTAAAAGCCATATCTTACAAAAAAATGCAAACTACCCTGCTGGACAAATTCCAGTCGGCAAGAAAGATGTGCTAGTAAGAGCAGTTGGCGAATATGAATCTGTAGAGGATATTGGTAAGAGCATAATAACCGTTAACCAAAGTGGCGCTCCTGTTTATTTAGGCGAATTTAGTGATATTAAAGAAACCTTTAAAGATAGAACAGGGATTGCACGTTACAACGGGAAAGAATGCGTAGTAGCTTATATTTATAAAGAAGCTGGAAAAAATACAGTTGAAATTTCTGAAAATATCCAAAAAGAAATTGTTTCTTTAAAAGAAAAGTTTGGAGATACTATTGATGTAGAACTTGCCTATGATGAATCAAAATTTATTAAGCAGTCTATCCAAAACTTATTTAGCAATTTAATAGTTGGCTCAATTCTAGCTTTTATAGCACTTTTATTAATTCTAAGAAATTTTCTAAGCCCTTTCATACTATTATGCGTTATCCCTGCATCTCTTTTTCCGACTTTTCTATTTTTTAATATTTTTGATATTTCGCTAAACATGATGTCACTCGGTGGATTGGCATTAGGCGTTGGAATGCTCTTTGATAATAGCAACGTAGTATTATCCGGCATAGAGAGAAACCTACCAAAATTCTCTAATCTAAAAGATGCAGTGCTTGAAGGAGTGCAAGAGGTTACAACCTCGGTTTTCTCTGCAACAACTACTACAGTACTAGTCTTTCTACCAATCGCATTTATAAAAAGCATAATAGGTTTAGTCTTTTCTGAAATGGCAAGGGCAATCGTTATATCTCTACTCATGAGCTTAATTATTTCTCTAACATTAGTTCCAATGCTTGCTTCTGTTTTTTACAGGAAAAGAAAAACCCAACCAAATTCTTTGTTTGAATCAGTAGAAAAGATAGAAAACAACCTCTTTGATAGTTATGAGAAGAAACTTACAATTAGCCTTAAAATACCAAAGATAATAATAACTGGAATCATACTCGCATTCGCATTTTCTTTTTTTCTAAGTATCTTTGTTAAAAAAGAATTTATTCCGAAAGTTGACACGGGAGAATTCATTATTCAATTAAAATTAGAACCTGGTACTCCATTAAAAACTACGGCTGAAGTAGTTGCTAATATTGAAACACAATTAGAGAAAAAAACTGATATAAAAAGTGTTCTTTCAAATATCGGGGGAGAGGATGAAGAAGGCATTGGTAGTATCGGAAGTAAACTATCATCGAATGAAGCAATGCTCAGGGTTGTTTTAAAAGAATCCTCCTCTAAATCCACTTATGAATTCATTCCAGAATTCAGAAAAGAATTGCAAAATATATCTAAATCAGAAATAGTCTTTTCTCCGGGCGGAGATAAGATCGGGGGTCTATTATCTCAAAACTCCGGAGGCTTAGAATTGTTACTCGTTGGTGATAATATTGAAGAATTAGCATCTCTTGGCAAAAAAATAAGGTCTATGATTTCAGAAATTCCCGGCGTAGTAGATTCAAAGTCTGCAATGGAAAATAAATCAAAAGAAATTCGTTTTAAATTTGATAACCTTAAACTCGCGAGATATGGTTTTTCATCCGACTTTATTGCAAACTATCTAAAGACTGGCGCAAAAGGACAAATTACCTCTAAGATAAAACTCAGGGATTATGATGTTGATATACGACTCAAATTTCAAAAGCCATTTCTCAAGACTTTGGATGACTTAAAGCGATTACGGCTACGGGCAAACGAGGGGGACATTGTCGAACTTTCTCAAATGATAGAGGTGGAAGAAGCTTACAACTACACATCTATTCTGAGGCTTGGTAACTCAAGAGTAAACTTAATCTCTGCAAATTTACTCCCAGATGAATCTGAAAATGCAATTAAGAAAATAGAAGAATACGTAAGCACGATTAAACCGCCTGGAGGAATAAAAATACAATTTTCAGGCGATAAAGAAAACTTAAATGAATCCCTAAAGGATTTATTTCTAAGTTTTGTTCTTGCCGGGATTCTAATTTATATGCTACTCTCAGGACAATTCGAGTCTCTAAAATACTCTCTCGTAATGATCTGCACAATACCACTCGTATTCATTGGAATATTCCCTGCCCTACTCCTCACAGGAAAAAGTATAAATGTAAGTTCTTTTATGGGAATCATCTTGTTAATAGGAATTGTAGTGGATAATGCGAGTTTGTTCTATGAATACTTACATTTGAATTTAAAAGAATTTCCGTTACAAAAGGCAATTGTCCAAAGTGGAAAAGTAATCCTAAGACCTGTCCTCATGAATAACAGCACGACAATTTTAGGAATGCTACCGGTTGTCCTGGGATTTGGGAAAGGAGGTGAGTTTCAAGCGCCCCTTGGCGTTGTCGTGATAAGTGGTCTATTATCCTGTGTATTCTTAACACTCTTTTTAATTCCAGTCCTGTTTAACTTATTGTTGAAGAAAGAGAAGACTAATGCGCACACTCTTTGAATTTGTTAATCAGAGACCAATTTTATCTTCCATGCTTTTGCTAATGGTAGAGTTCCTCGGAGTCATATTTTTTTACAACTCAAGATTTTCTCTTTTCCCTGTAAGAACCTATCCGGGGCTAACAATTAATCTGGATTATCCGGGAGCAGATGCTAATAAGATTGAAAAAATAATTACAATTCCCATAGAAGAAGTGATTGCGAGTGTAGGAGGAATCCAGGAAATAAGGTCCTTTACTGAAACGGGAAAAGCAAAATTAAATGTTCAATTCCAAAATAATGTAGATCTAGATTTTAAAACGTTAGAACTAAAAGAAAGAATAGAGCTAATAGCGAGTAGCTTCCCGAGGGAGTCACGAAAACCGACCGTCTTTAAATATGATCCAGAGCAAGTTCCAATATTAATATACAACTTAAAAAGCGAAAGAATGCAATTAGATGAAATCAGGGAAATTGTCGAAAGAAGTCTAAAACCGGAATTAGAAAATATAGAAGGAATTAGCCAGGTAATTGTTGCCGGGGGAAAGAATAGAGAGGTCATCGTTGCTTGTGATAAATTACAATTAGAATCTTACAAAATTAGCTTGAGAGAAGTTTTAAGCACTATCCAGGCTAACAATAAATTAGCCGGTATCGGAACTGTTGAAAATAATAAACTAACAGACAAAGTTTACTCTAATGGAAAATTAAAAGATATTTTTCAAATTAGGGACTTAGCTGTTTATATAAAAGAGACTACGAATGCGACTAGAATTCAGGATATTGCAAAAGTATCTCTTGATTTTAGAGATGAAGATAATTCTTCTCGTATCAATAGCCAGGAAACAGTCGGAATATATGTTTACAAAACGTTTTCTGGAAATCCGCTTGAAATTTCGACATTAGTTCAAAAGAACATTTCCAATTTTAACTTTTCCAATATTACCGTTCTAAAAAGTTACGATTTATCCGAAACAATCGAGCAAGCATTTTACAACCTTATCTTTAATGTTACATTCGGTCTTCTTATTAGCTTTTACTTTTTTTATTTCATTTTGAGATCAGTGAGAATAATACTAGTTCATTTACTCAATATTTTAAGCTCTTTTCTAATTATATTTTTACTCTTCAGGGTATTCGATATTAGCTTTAATATTTTAAGTGTAGCCGGACTGATACTTGGATTGTGTTTATGGACAGGGGCTTTATCATTTATTTACCTGGGAAATAAAAATCATCTCCTCGAAGATAAATATGACACTTTTTATAAAGAATATTTAGTGGTTAGTTTTTTAATTCTCTCTTTAAGTCTTTCCTTAAAACCTCTAAACCCGATAGACTCCCAAAATATGTTCATAATTTCAGTAGCATCCGTTTTATTTTTTTGGATCAATTATATAACCTTTCCTATTTTATTTGTGTTACTAAAAAATAAAAACTTCAACTTTCCTTTTAAGCTAACGCTAATAAAAAAAACTTTTCAGTATACTAAATTTCCTCTAAAAAAAATATTTCATTTAGACTCCGAACTTAGAAAAGATATTAAAGATAAAGAGAAAATCTATGGGATAGTATTAATAGGTATTATCCTCTATGGATTATATATAATTTTTACAATAGATAGGGATTCAGATTTTGCGACTAATAAAAAAGAACTAGTTGCATTTATTGAATTACCTTCTGGTACCGGGTTTGACTTTACAAATGAAACAACAAAAAAGATTGAAAAAAAACTAATCGGTTTAAAAGGAATAGAGGAAGTAATGGCAAAGGTAGAGCCATCTCACTCTCTATTGATTTTAAAAATAGCAGAAGGTGTTGTAACCGATACCGAATACATTAATTTTCTAAAAACAAGTGTTGGAAATATAAGCCCTGCTTTCTTATATTTCTCAAGTGACTCCTCCCAGGGTAGTATGCTAGAGATGAGTATTGATGTAATTGGAAATGATTTAGATGAATTAGACCGGATTGTAAGAGAACTCAATGAAAAAGCAAAGGGTTTGCAGGGAGTAAGCGAGGTTGTTCTCAGGTACAAGCCTCCAAGAGACGAATTATCATTAGTCCTAGATGATTATAAACTATTAAAAGCGAAATTAAGCCATGCAGAGGTGGGAGACTTTTTAAAATTAGCGATTCAGGGAGGGGTAGCAACAAAGTTTATATATAATGAAAGAGAGACAGACGTAAGAGTTCGCTTTGCAGAAAAGTATAGAAACTCAGAAAGATCATTAAGTGAAATACGAATCAAAAATAGGGATAATAAGTTTGTTCCAATTACAGATATTTCTACACAGAAAGAAAGCTTGGCTCCGCTTAAGATTTATCATAAAAATAAAAGAAGAATGCTTTCTTTTGCAATCCGAATGCAGAACATGAGCCAATCAGATGTTTTGAAAACGATAGAGAATTTAAAAACAGTAAAACTCCCTGAGAATTATAGGTTAGAATTTGATAAAATATTTGAATCTAAAGAAAAAGGAGGAAAGACAAACCTGATGCAAATGGGATTAATCTTAATTCTATTTTATATGATACTAGCTTCTTACTCCGAATCATTTGAATACCCCGTAAAAAAAATAATCTACTTACCAGTAACGATAGCAATATTATTTATCATTCAAAAATATGTTTCAGGCAGATTAACATTATCCTGTTACCTAGGTTTTTTTCTAAGCCTGGGACTCCAAATTTATTATTTTATAATGATAGATAGAGGCAATCCAAAACACATACGCCGTCTTATCCTCTATTCTAATTTACCCAACCTCGGATTCTTTATTACCTTCCTACTTTTCTCATTTGGAAGCGTTGCAGTAATTTTTGATATATTATTTTTTTATTTCCTATCTGTGATACTAAGCCTTGGGATTTATCCTGTTTATAAAAGTATATTTGAGAAGTTGGGGACATTTAATCGGCGAAATATGGGATAGGAGGTAAAATTATTACACACCATAATTTCAACATTTCTCTAATTTTATTCTAGACAAATTGGGGCTAATACCCAGCTTTTAAACTATGGCATATGTGATTAGTATAGTAAATTTTAAAGGTGGAGTTGGTAAAACGACCATTGCGGTAAATCTAGCAACGACTTTAGCGAAAGACTTTGATAAGCGTGTCCTACTAATTGACTTCGATGCACAGATGAATGCCACTACGCATATTTTATCAATCGCAGATCGCTATGATGAATTATTTAAACAGGGTAAAACCATTCATCAGGCAATGGAGAGAAAAGCAAATAATCGGGAAGCGATAAACCTGGATGATTATATTCTCAAAGAAACATTTAAGAATAACAATGATTTAACTTTAATTCCTAATCTCCACCTTTTAGCAGGTGCAACAGAAATGGTAGAATTTGAATCAATTCTTAACACAGTAAAAAAAGAGAATGGTAAGACTTATTTACTTTTAAGTGATTTATTGACAAGCGTACATGGAAATTATGATTTCGTCATAATTGACACATCTCCGTATTTAGGTCATGAAGTTAGAAACTCGATAATGGCGAGTAATGGCTATATAGTTCCGTTAATTCCAGAACCATTTTCTAAGAATGGGCTTAATGTTCTTCTCAAACGAATTCATAAATTTACGATGAATCATCCTACATATAAAAACACTTACACTAAATTCCTAGGAGTAGTTTTTAGCCATTTCAGACGCAATGTGCAAGATGAAAACTCTTTCATACATTGGTGTAGAGATTGGTTTAACGGAGAACATCTTTTGCTTTATGGTATTCGTCCAGGAGGAGAGAAAAATATTTTCAATACAATGATAAGCCACAGACCAAGGGTATATAGAAAAAGTGTTTCTCAAAACCTACCTCTCTTTAAAACAAAAGATAGCTCTATAGCAATAAATGAATTTCACGATTTAGCAGAAGAACTTTTAGAAAAAATAAAATAGGAGATGATATGCCAAATTCGGATTTTGAAGACTTAAAAAAATCTATCACAGAATTAAAGAAGGAAATTGATGATTTATTCAATTCAATCCAAGGTTCAAATAAGCTCGATGAATTTAAAAATATCCAAAGCTTCGAAAAAAAAATAAGCAAACTAAACCAACTAGGTGCTCTGAAAGAAATAAAAGGATCCCTAAAAAAAATAAACCAATCACAAAAAGAGACGCTAAAAAAACTTTCACAAAAAGATATTCAGAAGTTCATTCAATTAAAAACAGACTATGAAAAATTCACTAGTAGAGTTAATAGCGATAAGTATTCTATAAAAGAATTACAAATATTGATTCATCTAACAAACTCGTCTCTTGATATATCCAAAAAAAAAAAACCAGATAGTAGATGAAAGAAGATTAAATATCCAATCATGGAGTGACGAAAAAATTACTTCTGAGTTTAACAATACTACAAAATATCCAACCCTAGATTCAATCAAAAATGTTCTCTCCGATGGATTAATAGATAAAAAAGCAAACACCCGTGAGAAGCTAATCAAGAGTATTCTAAAGAAACTAAAAACATTTCGTTCCACGGAAATAAAATAAGATGTTAGAAAGCGAGCTAGAAGATATACTAGAAATTCATCCTTATCTCCTAGACCCATCATTTAAAAAATACGAAGTCCTAAGACAGAAAAAAATCTATAAAGGAAGGATCGACCTATTTCTAATCTCAAAGGATAAACTAAACGTTACGATCATCGAAATTAAGAGAGACAAATTAACCTTAGCCTCAGTGAATCAAATTAAAAGATACTATTACTACTACAATCGAAAATACAAAGGAACTCAAGTAGAAGTTTCCGCCTATCTCATCGGATTAAGTTCCAGCCTTGATATATCACGACTCAAATGGTTAAAGGTTAAACTGATTGATAAAGACATTCCCCGCAAAGTCAAGCTTTGTCCCAAATGCAGCACCGCGTTTGATTATAGAGTGTTTACTTGCAAGTGCGGGTTTAGGGTGTGAGGGGAAGATTCTAGAGATTATTACTCAGCTTGCTTTGTAAGTCTGGACTATCCCATTTACTGATTCAAGAATTAACATTAAATTGCCTCTATCTCTCTCAGATAAATATAGCATCTCTTAATATAGATTCCTTAAAAGTATGGTTTAATGTATTTCTCACGACAAAGATCAACATCCTTACTAAATTGTTTGGCAATAAGCTCTCGGACTGCTTCTTTTGTGGCAAATAAATGTTTTGCGTTTTTATCAAATTAGAAGATCAAATCAATATCGCTATTATGCTTTTGTTCATTGCGTGCATAAGAACCAAAAAGTCCTATTTTATAAATGTGATACTCTGCCAGAAACCGACCTTGGTTTTCTTTTAAGTCATTTAGGATGTCTTCTCTTGTTATAATAGATATTTACATTTCAAAGGATAACATATAAAATAAATCTATTTTTACTCCGTTGTTTATATTATTTTATCGCCTCTTTTTTCTCTGTTTGCTTGAAGAACCAATTAATGCGAGAATACCCATTACACCAATTGCAGCCACTGCCCAAAGCTCTAAATTATTCGATTCATTATTTTCTGAAAAATCATAAGTCTGCATTATATCATTAATATGCCAAAGAACCTGGTTTATATTTGGTCTTACTTCAGGATAAAGAGCAGTCATACTTAAAATTAATTTTTTAAATTTTTCGGGCATTGGTATTCTATCTAGCGAATTTCTATTTTTACTACCGGTCATTAATTCTATTAAAGTAATTCCAAGGGAGTATATATCTGATTTTGCGCTAAAGCTATTATAATTTAAAATTTCAGGAGCCATATAACCGACAGTTCCACATGCTGTATTTGTCATTGAATGACTAAAAGGAGGAGGAAGTCTTGCTAAACCAAAATCAGAAAGTTTAAATATAATCCTTTCAGGAGTTTCTTTGGATACCAGGATATTTTGAGGCTTTATATCTCTATGAAATCCATTCGCCATATGTATCGCGGATAACGCTTTGGCAATATCGTTCAAAATTATTAAAGCAGTTTTGGCATTACTGCGACCAATCCAAGAATGAAGTGAGCCTAATTCGCAGTATTCCAATACGATAAATGGATTGTCGTTACTAAATCCAGTATCTAAAATGTTTACTATATATTTATTCTTAGAATTTGCTTTTAAGATCGCAGCTTCTCTTTTAAATCTAACTAAAGAATCCGAATCAATTTTGGATAAAAGTTTAATTGCTACTTTTTTTCCGAAATCATCTCGATAAAGATCAACTCTTCCAAAACCACCTTCTCCAATATGCTTTATAAAATTGTATTTCATTTGTTTTCCTGCTTTTTTCGTTCAAAAATTAGAATGTTTCGATTCTAAAGAAACTTTGTATAATTAAATTAAAAATTGGGCAAGTCTTTTATTGAGGTATACAGTCGTCTGGCGAAGCAGCTATTGAGTGTT
This sequence comes from Leptospiraceae bacterium, assembly GCA_025360185.1. GTDB lineage: Bacteria > Spirochaetota > Leptospiria > Leptospirales > Leptospiraceae > UBA2033. Next base: position 8,985 of record JANYCR010000485.1, read on the forward strand.
TATCAATCAAATAATTGTAAGGTAAACTAATCCTATTGCAAACTTACTTAACATTTTCTTTTCTTGCAATATTCTTTTTTCTTGCTGATTCATGATATATATATGAATAGTTCTTTGAATATTTTTCATCAAAGACTTTTGTCATATCCCTAGACTCTTCTGCAAGTTCTAAAAATTGATGTGCGAAGATAGATAAATCCAAATTGCCTGGTTTTACAATTTCAAAGTTTAGGCGCATCGTAAATATATCATCAATTAAGGTTAGCTTTTCTTGCAAATCTGAATCGACAACATCGTTCATTTGCATTAATCCTTGCATGAGTTTTGCGATAATATTTTTTTTATGAAGAAGGTAATCAAACCAATCTTTAAAACCAATTTCGACTTCAAAAAGATTTTCCCTTGGATTAATAAGTTTGCATGCGTCATTCAAATCTTTTAAATTTAACTTAAACGGATCTATTGTCTTTATCCCAGAAACATCTCTAATTTTGTAAATTACAAGGAAAATTTCATGGTTTATAGAGAATACTCTATTACTAGTATATCTAAAAACTTTCGCTCTTCTCCTTTCTCTAGGCAAGTGTACTGCAAAAAAATAAAAAATAAATGCGGATAAGAAAGAATAGCAAAGTTTTAAAAATACTGGTGTAGGTTTATAAAGAAAAGAGTAGTCAGTTTTTATATCAATTAAACAAAATTCGATAGAGCATATTGATACAATGGAAAGCAATGCCATAGTAAGCAAAAGTTTGGGTCTTATAGTTAGAAATAAATTTATTATATTTGTTAAATTCATATTATGCGCTCCAATTGTTTAAAATAACCATGCTTGTCGGTCGGAATATTTTTCTAGATTGTTGGAAGAAGTTATTTAACTCAGTCCTTCATACCAAGCATAGATGGTATCACGACGATTAAATACAGTTGGCAGGGTTTCTTGAATTGCCTCCCCGTTACTTAAATAATTACCACTCGAACAATGAAGCACTTTACTTGCTTTGCCATCTTTGACAGCGGTAACGATTCCTACGTGACCAATCTTTGTTATCCCGTTCACCCGACCTCCAGGAAAAACAATGATGCAACCAATTTTTGCCTTGTCTAATTGAGAGAAATACCCAGTTGGATTTTTAGCGTCATGTACAATACCATCTGTATTAATCCAACCACCATTAAATTTCCTATATAGCGGATGCGTTGTTTGGCGAGAAATGCCCAGCGCCCAACAAACGAAACCACTACAGTCACATTTATTACCTGGACTAACGGGACGTGTCGATGCGGGATTCATCCCTCCCGCACCTAATTTATAAATTGTTTTATAACCAGAAGCAGACCGTGCACGACTAATAAACTGAGCTACTTTTTCGGGAACAAAATCCGGTGTATTTATATTGGGCTTATTAGGAATATCCGCTACTCTTGTTGGAATTTGGATTTTTTGTCCAACTCGAATTATACTCGCATCCTTTATTTGTGGATTCGCAGAGAGTAAAGTTTCTAGATCGAATTTATTTATTTTGGCGATTTTGGCAAGCGAGTCACCTTGTTGGATTGTATAATTAGGCATTGGCTAGTCCTTTATATTGTAATTGACACTGAAATGTAAGAACTTACTATTTTAACATTTTTACCACTATGGGAATTCATTATTTAACTATAAAAATCTTGATTTTGCAAATTGTCAATTTTTTTTGGGGTCTATATGTTCAATTTTAGATTTTAGAATAGAATTTATTCAATGGTCATACGAATCAAAGGTCACAAACATTAAAAAGTCATAATATTCTGACTTTTTATATTTTTTAATTATTTTATTGTTGACATTGTTTGATATTTCTTTATCTTTTGAGAAGAGGTGTAGGCATGGATGGAGACATTAGGCAAGATTTAGGTAGATTTCAAATTCCTTTTGATGCAATTTTACAGGGGCAATCCGAAGAAGAAATTATTCATTTAGTAGATAAAAAACTTTTATCCAAGCTTAGAGATTATGGTTTCGAGCCTATAAGTTTAATTTTGAATTCTTTAGAGATATTTTCTCAGCCTGATAATAAAGCATATTCTCTAAGGAAAATTTTTGAAAGTATTTTAACTCAAAATCCGATACCGAACAACAGAGCTAGAGATTGTGCAAAGGGAAGTCATTGCAAAATTTTCTATACTATCAAAGTTTAAAAGCAAAGAGGAAAATCAATTTCTTTTAGTGCGCGAGTACATCAATACTGTGCTTGAAAAGAATTTTTATGAAATTTGCCTCACTAAGTCATCCAAAGCAGAACGAGAAATAATTACTACTGCGTTTTCAAAAATTCGAAATCAAGTATCTAAAAATATCGACTCTCATGCAAAAAAATAATAGAAAAACAAGATATAAAGAAAGTCAGAACCATCTCACGAAAAAAAGAAAAAAATAATGATTATCTTGTCAAGGATTGCGCTGACTTATGAAAGTAATAGACTATACCTTCCATTTCCCAGCTATAACGGAAAAAAGGACAACCGTTAAAGTGAATAATCATTTTAAGAAACAGGAGTTTTTATTAGAAACTTCTATTAAAGATGAAGTTTTTGTTTGCAGAGAAATGAAAAATATACCGGAAGAAGTTTCGGATTTAATTGATATTGCATACTCTGCTTATTTTGCAGATAGATATTCAACTCCATCTAAAAATGGATTTCAAAAAAATATCTTAGTTAAATTACCGTTAAGAAAATCAGAAACATATAATGATACTAGAGTTAAAAAAAAATTAGAGCAAATTCTTAATCATTTCACGGGGGATAGTTGGACGTTCAAATTTACCGAACGGAAAGGAAAGTCTCGTAGCTTCGAAGATGATATATTATTCGGATCAGCTAATGATAATTCTGAAATAGCACAATGGAGCGGAGGTTTAGATTCATTAGCCGGTTTACTTACTCGTTATAGTGAAAATCCCAAAAAAACTTTTCGATTATTAGGTTTAGGGACTAATGTCCGAGTTATAAAAAATCAAAAAGAAATAGTAACAATTCTTAAACAAAAACTAGGGGTAAACGCTGAATTAACTCAAATTGTTCAGGTAAATAGGCTAAACTCGGGCGTTAACAGAAACAATGTTGCTAGGACTAGAGGTTTTTTATTTTTAGTGATTGGTTTAGTTTTCGCGTTTATTAACAAAAAGAAAGAATTATTTGTCTATGAAAATGGAATCGGGGCTTTCAACTTACCTCTGCTAGGTGGAACTTATTCTGATTATTCTAAAGCAGTTAACCCATCGTCAATATCTCTTGTAAGCAATTTTGTTTCTTCTATATTGCAAACTAAAGACAAATTTTTAATTATGAATCCATTTTTGTTTGAAACTAAAGCAGCTCTTATGCGAAAATTTAAAGATAAAAAGTATTCAGAGATTATTCAAACTTCGATCAGTTGTGATAGGATTAATCGCAAAACAAATCAATGCGGAATATGCGCAAACTGCATTCTAAGAAGACAATCCTTATTAGCGAATCGAATAAATGATTTAACTGTATATCAAAACAAAACTCCTTTAAACCAACTTGAAGGAGAAGTAATCAATCCAACAATTTTGCAATTAGATAGAATTGAATCTATTTTAAAAACAAAAAATAAATGGGGAGAATTTTGTAATCATTACTATATTCTAGACGATTATAAAAATCACTATTGTAATACCTATGGTTTAAATAGTGAAGCATTTCAAAATAATACGATTAAACTCTATGAAAGATACATCCAAGAGTGGAAATCAATTTTAAATTTTTAGTAAGGAGGAGAAATCAAATGAGTCTTGATATACTATCCAAATTGGATATAGCAGAAATCGGAAAAGAACTAGCTGATGCTAGAAAAATGAGAGGCTTTACGCAAGCAGATGTCGCGCAAATGCTAGACATGGCTAGAACCACTATCATTGCAATTGAAAAAGGAGAAAGGAGAATTAAAGCAGAAGAGCTTGTGCGTTTTGCTGAGGTTTATGGCAAACAAGTAAAAGATTTTCTACGAAAAGGAATTTCTTTTGAACCAAGATCTATTCAATTTCGATCGACTTTAGTTCATACCGATAAAGAGAAAGAGGATATTGAGAATTATCTGGTAGAATTAAAAAATCTCTGTAGAAATTATATCGAGCTAGAAGAGCTATGCAAAATAAATAAAATCGAAAAAAATAATCCTATTTATACTCGAACGGGAATCCCAGCAGAAGAAGCGTCAGAAGAAATTGCACGTAAAGAAAGAATTAGGTTAGAGTTAGGCGATTCACCATTACCGAATTTAAGAGATTTTTTAGAAGAAAAAACGGGTTTAAAAATATTTTACATTCCGATGAATTCTAAAATATCCGGTATGTATTTTTTTGATAAAGAACTAGGCGGATGTATTGCTATTAATAAAAATCATCCTGAGTCAAAGCGAAGAATGTCTTTGGCTCATGAATATGGGCATTTTTTAGCAGATCGGTATCTTGTTTCTGTAAGTATGGAAGAGAATTACAAGAAAATGCCTGAGAGTGAGAGATTTGCAGAAAACTTTGCGTATAATTTTGTTTTACCTCCGCAAGCCTTAAAATACAAATATTATGAAATAAAACAGGCAACTGGAGTATTTACCCCGAGAGATATTGTTTTATTATCTTATCATTTTGGAGCTTCTTTTCAGGTTACTACTCTTCGACTTGAGTCCTTAAAATTAGTACCGAATGGATTATATGATAGATTGATTGATAAAGGGATAAAGGTAAAAGAAATTGAAGAAGAATTGGGATTAAAAAAAATAAATTCTAGAGAAGATAAGTTTCCATTAAGCTACCAGTTATTAGCCGCAACTGCATACTATCAAGAGATTATTTCTGAAGGGCAACTCTCAAAGTATTTGGGTTTGGATAGAATCGATACTCGAATATTTTTGGAAGAGTATGATGATATATATGTAAATCCATTATTCAATCAAGATTTATCTGAATCTAAACTTGAAGAAATAGGCGTTTAAATGATTTCTTTAAGCAAACATGATTCTATTATTCTTGATGCGAGTTGTATTATAAATTTTTATGCCTCTGGATATTTTGAAAGTATTATCCGCAGTCTGAATCATAAATGTAAAATAGCTATGTATGTTTACAAGCAGGAAGCTTTAACAATTTATGACAGCAAAATAAAAGCGAAGGAATCAATTCAATTAGATCCTTTCATTGAAAATAAACTCATAGAAATAGTTTCTCCGGATGAAGATGAATTAGAAGCTATGCTGTATTTTGTAAATCTCAATCTGGATGATGGAGAGGCGTACACAATCGCGATTGGAAAAAATAGAAATTGGTATATTGCAACGGACGATAAAGCAGCTAAAAATAAACTCGCATCATTGAATTACTCAAAAATAATAGATACGCCGATGATAATTAAAGATTGGTTTAAAACTTCAAAAATTAAGCAGGATGACTTATCAAAGTGCTTACAGAACATTGAGCAGAATGGAAAATTTAAACCCTCAAAAAATCATGAGCTTGAAAATTGGTGGAAGGAAAATAGAGAGTTATAAGCAGCTAACCTACAAATAGCTCTTCCCTTCCATATCAACCCAACCGGTCTTAGAAAGTTCTTTGACCTTGTTACGAAGCCATGGCTCGGCGGTGCCAGCACAGTGAAGATAGTCGCTATCGTTTTGATAGATTAAGAAATCCATGTTTTCATTTGTGATATAAAAAATATAATCAGGAAATTCAGTTTGAAAACGCGTAAAGGATTGGTTTTCAGGAAAGATATAAATGAAGGGATCTTTATTTTCCTCAAAGAATAAGTAAAATTCTTCTAGAAGTAAAAACTCATCTAGCCACTTCCAAGGATTCGAGTCACAAACACTAAATCCTCCAAATGCAGCAACAGATTCCCAAAGACACCAATGATCTTTTCCGTCAGTAAAAGTATCCCGAATTTTTTTGCGAAAGAATACGGATTCTAAGCTAGACATTTCTTCTAATTTATACCCTGTTGTTTTTAGAGCTTCATTTATACTTTCTTTTACATAGTTCATCTTACATCCCTAAAAAAAGGCACACAATCTAAAAAAATATGACCTTTGATTCTTTCTTCTTTTTTACCAACTGATTTATAGCCAATATGAAAAACATCCGGACCCTGTAAATTGTGGGGAGCATCTATACTTACTTCCGCACCCTCCGGTCCTTCCCATTCAACTACCCCCGACTTTCCATTTATATCTTTGCTCCATTTCTTAGGTACAAAGGATTAAATATCAGCTCTAGTTCTTTTGAATGCTTCTTGAAGCGCTTCTTCGAAAGTCTTCCCTGAATCTCTCCAATCCAAATCAGAATTTTGAACCGGATAACCTGTTACACTTCCAATATCCTTAATAAAATTCTTTTTGCAAGCACATAATCGAATCTGTTTTACTTTCCAGAGCAAATCACAATAGGCTTCTTTTTCATATTTTTCCAATGGCACTCGATTTTCTATTTTTGCTTGTAATTCGTTCAGTTGGTCTTCGTCCGCTTTCGTCACATTTTGTAATGAGGCAATGACAATAATAATCGAAAGTAATGCAAGGCTAACAAACAATAACTTCCCTGACATTGTGGTTACTTCTGATTGTTCGCGCTTAGGTGGTTGTTCTAATAAAGTAGGCATTCGGTCAGAGTCTGAAAATTATTTTACCGAATCAAGAATATATTAGCGGCTAATAGTAAAAAAATCTGAACTCCGATACACTTTGTTATAGAAGACTATATACTTACTGGCGGTCAGAGGGCGCACCACCTAGCGGGTTCCTAGCGCAACCACTCGCCGGATAAGCGCCTATAACCCCCAAGGAGCACCCCTTCTAAGTCCCTACTTAGTATATAGACATCTTATCGGAAGTGTATAGGTTTCGTAATCCACTTTCAGAAATCACCGATTTCCAGCTTATCGAGTTCATTGCGCTTTATTACGCAGTTGCACCGAAAAGTGGTGCAACTGCGTAATAATCACAAAAAAATATTTTCCATAACTTTATTTCTGTAAAGTAAACATTATCCACTCACGAAGATTATTTTAACTTCACTAGCCAAACTTCTAAGATGAAGATTACAAAGATTACCCCCTTTCCCTTGCATTCTGATGCTTAGGAGAGGGGGAATACAGTAATATACCGCAAATTATAAAAATTTGGGGAGAGGTAAGTGAGGCAAGGAAATTATATTTATGAAACTATTATCAATCTATAAAACAAAAGTCATTGAAGTAATCGATGGCGATACATTCAGGGGAGAAGTAGATCTTGGATTCGATGTGAGAATAACAAGACATTTCCGCGTCTTCGGAATTGATACTCCGGAAATATTCAAACCAAAAACAGATTCAGAAAGAGTAAGGGGCGTTCTTGCAAAAGACAGAGCCTGTGAACTACTTCTGGATAAAGAAGTAGAAGTGAAACTGCATGGAACAGAAAAATATGGACGTTCTCTTGTTGAAGTAATTCTACCGGATAATCGTGATTATACAAAGCTTATGATCCAAGAAGGATTTAGTAAGACACAAACGGCGGTTGTAGTTTAGATTCTAACTGTCATTCCTGCGTAGGCAGGAATCCAGAGATTCTTTGCATATTACAAAAGAAGGAATGCATCTTTCAATTCTGATTCCCGTCTTCACGGGAATGACATGAGTATAAGATAATCGATATTACCCACACGAAGCGAAAAAGGACGACTATCAAAATCAAACAACTCTACCCCGAAATAATTGGGGCGAGACAAAGGAAATTATTTATATGGGAAAATTAACTAGAAAAATATTAGGAAACGTTGCCGGAGCAGTGGGCGACATTACATTTTCAGATTGGAACGGACAGACCGTTATCAAGGCAAAGTCAGAAGGTAGCAAGTCAGCGCCTACACCAGCGCAACTTCTTGTGCGAGAAAAGTTCAAGGTTATGACAGGACTTACGAATGCGTTTACACAAGTCATTCCGCTCGGATTAGATGGAAAATCAGAAGGCATCACAAAATACAATCTCTTTACAAAACTGAACTATCCATCCATCTCAGGCACTGCTGGTGCATTGATTGTGGATAACACCGCTATTACTCTTAGTCGCGGGAAGTTAGAAGGATTAAATTCTCTCGCTCTTTCTAATGTAGGACAAAACATAACAGTCAACTGGAATTATGGAAACTACGGAATTGGATCTGACCAAGTGATAATAGTTGCTTACAATCCGATATTGAAACAGACCGTGGTGAATACAAGCTCCATTCGTTCTAGTAGCACATCCGCGTTATCCGCTCTAGTGACATGGGTAGGACAGCAAGTCTTTGTCTATATCTTCACAGGCAATGGTGAAATATCCAGCACCTCTCAGTATGTTGGGAGTGTAACAGTTTAGGAAAAATTACCTCACCCTAGCTTTGTCTGAGTAGATGAGTCTTACGGTAATAATCCCCTCTCCATTGCGGTAGCAGCATCCGCAATGGAGAGGGGCAGCACTAAAAGACAATTCAACATCTAAAAAATTGGGGTGAGGTGAATAGTAACCACTATGGCAAAATTAACAAAAAATTCAAACAACAACATCAGTGGTAAACTAGGAAATTTAGTTTACTATCAATTAAACGGTAAGCCCTGTGTGCGAAGTCTACCCTCAAACTTCAAAGACTCTAATAGCGAAAAACAATTATTTAATCGAAATAAGTTTAAAGCAATGGGTTCTTTATTTCAGATATTTCGACCAGTTCTACGTTATGAACCAACGAAAGCAGCCTTGAATAAATCGGCAATGTTTTGTAGCCTAAATTGGAAAAATGTATCGGTAAATTCAGATGAAGTAAATGTAAATTATGAAGACCTTGTATTATCGAACTACGGCATTAAAGAACTTGTCGGTCTAGAAATTCACATTGCACGAACTCAGGTCAGTTTCCAATGGGAGGTAGACAATCTACAGGCTGATATTCATTATGTGCTCTGTATTGTTTATGCAAAGGGCTTACAGCAGGTATACGTTGCAGATGTAAAACGAAAGGAATTATCTGCAACAGTCAATGTCCCCGAAGGTGCAGGGGAGATTATTACTTACACAATTGCCCACAGGCGGACAGCATGAACGAGATATTTCTAAATATTAAAAAGAATCTCTACGAGTTGATATCCGCTATTTTACTCATTGGCTTGTTTTATGCTAAGAACAAGCTAGTGCATGATTACTTCAGTTATCGAGGAGTATTTCAATCTATACGGTTTAAAATATTTAAGATTGAAAAGCTTGCTCAACTTTTGGTTCTATCAGGTGCAGATAGATCGATTCTCTATGAACTAGTCGGAAATACTTTCGTTCCTTCTGCATTTAGTCTCAGGGATGGAATCAGTTTTCAACACGGAGAAAGCATTGATAAGTCGGATAGCTTTTTTGACTGGTCAAATACAAAAGAATACATATGGTCGGAGTCTAATCACCATTTACCCGTTTCTTCTCTTAATAATTGTAAATCTATTCTTTATTCACTCATTAAAAATCAAAACGGGAAACCGGCAGCCATTCTAATGCTGCATTATGTATTTAAAGCGGAAAATAAAACAAATTTCACATTACTCAATACTTACAGATTAAAAATCAAGGATATATTAAACATGGAAAAAGAAGATTCAAAAAAACTTCTCGCAGTTCTAATTGCATTTCTTACGAAATTGATAGAACTCATCACAATCAAAAACATTTTACGAATTGCTTTAATGGCTCTAAATATTCGTATCATTCAGTCAGAGCTTTCCCGCGAGGGTTATACGTTCATTACCCTCACTATCTATGGAGTAGGCACAGAGATTCCTCTTGTATTACTTTTACTCTTTGCAGCCATTGCCAATTCCGGTATCTTAGAGGGACTACTATTTCTCTATGCGAAGCTAATAGAGAGTAAACTCAAAAGTGCAAGGAGTAACGTATGAACGAAGTAAATATTATTTCTCCAACAGGAGATACAATTCGAATAAAAGATGATTTTGGTAACGGAATATTCTCCACTCCCAAATGGTCTAGAGGTCACAATTCCATTGACTTCATTTGCGAGCCGGGGCAAGTCATTGTTGCCCCCGTAGATGGAACTATTAATCTAGTCGCATGTCCTTTTGAGAACAAAGATTACATGGCTGCTTTATTCGAAAATGATTTCATAAGTCTAATGATCTTTTATTTTATTCCCGATAAAGACAAAATAGGAATAGAAGTCAAACAAGGAGACCGCATTGGTATCGCGCAGGATATTTCTCAAATCTACAATACAAAAAAACGTAAGATGACTCCGCATATTAACGTACAAGTTCTAAGTATAGACCCATTAGGATTGATGTACTAGCTTTTCTTTATTACTGTATTTTTTAAGGGACGTGTAAGCGTCCCCTTTTTTTATTCTGAAAATTATTTCTTACCGCAATCGTCTTCTCAAAGAATATGTTCATTACTACAATAACTCTCGATCTCATCTTTTTCGAAATAAAGACTCACCTCTCGGTAGAATCTACGAACCGTTACCTTCTAAACTATAATCCCCAAATGCAATTCCTGTTCTTGGAGGGTTACACCATGTTTACCGGCGAAAACGCGACCAAGCGTTTGCAGGCCTGCTAGATATCTTGAAAAGATGGGGGAAGACATGCCACCTCCAAATAACATTACAGGTTGCATTTTGGCGAGCGACCGTTCCATCGAAATCTAAAATCTCTCGTCCACTAAATTATAAGCTCTACCATCCTTCCAGAGATAATCGAGCAGAGATGCTAATACAGGAGTATTCCAATCTTTTTGAAAATTGAGTTTTAGTTTTACTTTTTTATTCTCTTGGGAGTAAATAGAGAGTATCCCCTCACCTTCCGATTTAAGAAGATTTTTCCATTCGACGAAATGAGTTTCTTTTTTTCCATACCAACGGCGGATTTGCATCTGAATTCCTTTGGGTTTTACTTCGACTTTGTCCATTACGAAGGATTTTCCTTTTTCGAGGTTTTGGATTGCTTCATTTACAAGTCTGAGCGTAACATTTTCCCAGAGACAATTAACGATAGAGTGGTAGACTTCTTCCATTTTTTTATTTGTTACAAAAAGGCGGGCTGATTGGAAGGTGATTCTAAGCGGTTTATCTACATTACCCCTAAGAGCAATTTCGTAAATACGGTTTGCTTTAATTCCATTAATATAAAGCTGGGTAATCCCGTAGCGAATTTCTTTTACGTCAGCACACGAGATAGATTTCTTTTCATAGGAAATATTTTTTGAGTCAATGCTAAGTCTTC
>JANYCR010000486.1 GCA_025360185.1 Leptospiraceae bacterium
CAATTAATTCCTGATTCCAAAGCGCTCTGTCCTGCTCTTCTAAAGTGAGTAGTTCTCCTGCTTCATTGGAACGACTTTCGAATCTTGATACATGAAAGCATATAAGCGCCATCAGGGCATTAACCTCTGGTCTATTGGTAATCTTGTATTCAATTAACAGTAAACAAAGCCGCATTGCTTCTAGGCAAAGATCTTTTCTTATAATAATCTCTTCGGAGGTAGAGTGGTATCCTTCATTAAATAAAAGATAAATACATTTTAGCACACGGTCAATTCTAGAAATCATTTGATCAGGGTTTGGAATTTCTAATTCTATTTTTTCTTCTTTGATTTTTTCTCGCGCACGATAGAGGCGTTTTTGGATGTTCTCTTTATTGGTTAAAAATGACTTTGCGATTTCTTCAATGCTAAATCCACAGAGAGTTTTTAATGCGAGTGCGACTTGTGAGTCTTCTGGAATAGAAGGGTGGCAAAGGGCAAATAACATTTTGATTTGATTATCATCTATATGTTGTAATTCTTCTTCTAATTTTGCGGTGATTGTATATTCGAGCGGAAAAACAGACTTATTCTCAGAAATAATTCTCTGATAATTGTTTTGTCTTTGGACATGGTTTAAAAATTTATTTCGCGCAACTTTATAAAGCCAGGCGGTTGGATTTTCGGGAATTCCTTTTAGCTTCCATGTCTCATAAGCGGCAATAAACGTATCTTGTACAATATCTTCTGCTTCTTCGAGCCTATTAAGCCCGAATATTTTTGCCATCACAGACGTAATCTTTCCCGCCTCGTGACGGAAAAGATGCTCTACTAGTTTTGTTTCGTTTTCCAATTTATACAACGAAGGGGGTAATCGTTCTTACCTCTAGGCTTCCGCCTGGATAATCTAGAATGGGACAATTTTTTCCAATTGCAACTGCGTCATCTATCGTTTCTGCCTTGCAGATCAAATAGCCGACTACAATTTCTTTTACTTCCACGTACGGTCCGTCTGTAATTCCACCCGGACGAACGATTTTTCCTTCGTAGTCAAGCGGTTGCGTTGACACAAATTGACCATTAGCCGCCACATCGCCAATCCATTTTTGCCATTTAGGCATTGCCGCTTGCATTTGTTCTGGGGAAACGGAATAGCTTCCCGCCCCGGTTTTGTTTCTAAATAAAAGCAGAAATTCTTTCATAACTGCGCTCCTTTTAATAATATTCATTTTTTATATCTGAGATATAGACAAACCAATTTTAAAAAACTGGACATTAGTTTTACTAAAAAAATGCTATTAAAGGTAAGATTAATTCCTAATTTGGGAAAGGTTAAAACCTATGGCAAAAATTAATTCCGTTCAACCACCGCTTCATTTTATTGAACCAGCTTTCAATATAAATGTATATCGTGCAGCTAAACTCTTTTATCCGTTTAAATTAAAATTCACTACGCCAATTCGAAAGATTGAATTTTCGAATATAGAAGTATTGGCTGATTTATACACTAAGTTTGCAGAGAGAAAAGTGAGGCTAATGATTGCTTTCCGCCATCCAAATGCAGATGACCCGCTTTGTCTGGTTCATACATTTTTTAAACTTCTGCCGGCATATTTTAAAAAGAACAAAGTAAAACTGAATGACGTAACCCATTTCCATTTTGTATGGGATAGAGGAATTCCTCTTTGGGCGGGAGATTCGACTGCTTGGCTATATTCACGACTTGGGGGCACTCCGATTCACCGCGGGAAGGTCGATTGGAAAGGATTAAACTCTGCTAGAAATTTATTTGTGAACGGCAGATTCCCGTTAGCCATTGCTCCAGAGGGAGCAACGAACGGTCATAACGAAATCATCGGTCCATTAGAGCCGGGAATCGGACAAATGGGACTCTGGTGTTTAGATGATTTAGAAAAGCAAGGCAGAAATGAAGAAGTAATAATTCTTCCGCTTGGAATTCAGTATTCCTATCTACAAGAAAATTGGAATGAGCTTGAAACATTGTTGGATTCGTTTATCGAAGACTCAAGCGCAAAAGATGTGTTAGTTCCTGAAAACCTTACGGATGGAATGAATCCTATACAGGCAAGACTTTATGCGAAGTTATATAAGTCAGGCTTAGGCTTGTTAGCTGTTATTGAAAATTATTACAAAGCGTATTACCAGTGTATGCCGAAACCGGAGGAAGCAGGCGATCTACCTAAAAGACTAAATACTCTACTTGATAATATTCTTTCTATCCCTGAAAGTTTTTTTAAAATTACTCCCCGTGGAAATATTATTGATCGATGTCGAAAGCTAGAACAGGCAAGCTGGAATTGGATTTATCGAGACGATATAGGGGATAATACCTCTTTGATTCAAAAAAAATTATTAGATAGAATTGCTACCGAGTCCAAAGAAATGGATTGGCATATGCGCCTTGCAGAAAGTTTCGTTTCTGT
>JANYCR010000498.1 GCA_025360185.1 Leptospiraceae bacterium
TACTCCTGAAACTGTAAATAAAACAGAGTAGGGTGATACTAAATTGAATGCAAAGTGAGCATAGGAGTAAAAAATTACAGGTGCAACAAAGCCAGTCAGCTCTGACCAAGCATTTAGCCTTGGTATATACCATCTTAAAATTAATACGAAGCCAACACCCGCCCCGCATTCTAAAAGAAATTGCCAAACCCCGGAGATTGTTTTGATAAAATAGAATGCAATAACGAGTGAAGCTAACATCATTAATATCTGAAAAATTTTACTGATTGCTAAATGGTGATTATCCCCTTTTTCTTTTGCAAGATATGGTTTGTAAAAATCATTGATGAGATAGGATGACCCCCAATTTAAATGAGTAGCAATAGTTGATAAATAGGCAGCCATAAAAACAGCAACCATAAGACCAAGAAGCCCTTGCGGCAAATCGCCCTTTGTCATAACAAGCACATAGCCTTTTCCTTTATCGTCCGGAAGTAAATCAGGAAATAGAATCACACTTGATAAGGCTACTAAAATCCATGGCCAGGGTCGTACAAAATAATGCGCGATAGTAAACCATAGAGATGCAAGGAGAGAAGACTTAACGTTCTTAGCCGCTAGAATTCTCTGCGCGATATACCCCCCACCTCCTGGCTCAGCACCCGGATACCAACTTGACCACCAGATAACTCCAATAAATAAAAGAAAAGATTCGATTGAAAATTCTTTGGAAGAAGGATTATTAAAATCAGGAATAAAATTAAAATAAGAAGCAGGTAGTTTCTCTTTTAAACCAGCAATGCCGCCAACTTCTGGAATTGATAAAATAAAATAGGCGAGTACAATACACCCGAACATTGCAAAGAAAAATTGAAATGTATCTGCCACAGAAATTCCACTGAGTCCCATGTAAACAGTGTATAAAAAGGCAAATAAGAATAAGCCGCTCACAATCAGTTTCGCAGAAATACCCGGTATTAAAACTTCGACGACTTTTAACATCGCAAGGTTTACCCAGGCAAGAATTAATACGTTCATAAAGAAACCTAAATAAATAGACTTAAAAATTCTAAGTATATCGCTTCCGATTCCACTGTATCTAAGATTTACTAATTCAACGTCGGTTAATACTCCAGACTTTTTCCAGAGAGGAGCAAAAAAATAAACTGTTGCGATGGAGCTAATAGACCCATACCACCAAAGCCAATTGCCGGATATTCCATATTTTGCGACAAGCTCTGTTACGGCTAATGGTGTGTCTGCTGCAAATGTTGTCGCTACCATTGCTGTCCCAGAAATAAACCAGGACATACTTCCGCTTGCTTGAAAATGTCCTTTGAGAGTGGACTCTTTTTTTGAAAATAAATAGGGGAGAAATAGGGAGAAAAATAAGAATAAGAATATAACTAAAAAATCAATCCATAAAAATGAAATCATAATCGTACGGGAATTCCCATTTCTTTCATACTTTCTTTTACTTCTAAAATGGATTGTTCTTTAAAATGAAAAATAGAAGCGGCTAATACGGCATCCGCGCCACCACGCAAAATTGCTTCGACTAGATGTTCGGCATTACCCGCGCCGCCACTTGCTATAATTGGAATTCTTAAATTGGACGTGATAAGTTTTAAGAGTGGAATATCAAATCCATCTTTGGTTCCATCTCTATCCATAGAAGTTAACAGAATTTCCCCGGCACCCATTGCCTCTGCTTCGCTTGCCCAGTCTAAAATCTCTCGACCTGTTTCAGTTCTGCCGCCGTGTAAAAATACTTCGTGTCTCTTTCTTTCGTGGTGGTATTTTGCGTCTATCGCACATACGATACATTGAGAGCCAAAAATTTCACTTGCATCTTTTAGAAGTTTGGGGTTTTCAAAGGCAGCAGTATTGATAGACACTTTGTCTGCCCCTCTTACCAATACTTCCCTTATGGTGGATACAGAATTAATTCCTCCACCAACGGTAAACGGGATAAATATTTTACTCGCAACAGATTCTACTAAGTGAATTAAAATTTCTCTTCTATCGCTTGATGCTGTTATATCTAAAAAACAAAGTTCATCTGCCTTATGTTCTTCATAAGAAATCGCACACTCTACTGGATCACCTGCATCACGTAAATCAACAAATTGAATTCCTTTTACAACTCTTCCACCTTTTACATCCAAGCAGGGTATCACACGTTTGGTGAGCTCACTCATTGAATTTTCTCCGGCAAATCTATCTTACATTCTTCTAATAACGATAAGTCAGTAATGAATGAAAGTAATTTTCCTTCTTCGAATTTATTTGCAGTTATTTGAAGTCCTATAGGCAAACTATTCTTATCCACACCGGCTGGAATGCTAATGGCGGGAAGACCAGCAAGATTTACACTCGTAGTAAGAACATCAGCTTTATACATTTGAACGGGGTCTTTTGTTTTTTCTCCAACTTTGAATGCGGTTGTTGGTGAGGTTGGTTGTAAGATAAAATCTACTTTCTTAAAATACTCCGCATAACTTCTCTTAATCAACACTCTTGCTTTTTGTGCCTGCCCATAATAAGCATCATAATATCCAGACGAAAGAGAAAAAGTTCCGAGTAAAATTCTACGTTTTACTTCATCACCAAATCCTTTGCTTCTAGATTCAACATATACGTCTTCCAATTTCTTTGGATCTTCGGTTCGATAACCATAACGGATTCCATCAAAGCGAGAAAGATTAGAAGAACATTCGGCAGTAGCTATGATATAATAAATAGGAATCGAATAAGAATGAATGCTAAAATCTAGCTCAACAATTTCTGCACCCTTAGAGCGCAAAACTTCGATTATCTTATGAAATTTTTCTTTTACATCTGCATCCCACTGCGCCCCTTCGTTTGCCATGATTCCAATTTTAAGTTTGCTTAAATCTGTTTTAGATAAATCGGAATTGGAAAAAGATTGTTTTTTTGAAGCTGTGCTATCATTTAAATCTGATCCGGATAATACTGATAATACGTCGGTAATTCCCTGAGGATCATTTGAAAAAGGACCGATTTGATCTAAGCTAGAGGCATATGCCACTAAGCCGTAACGAGAAACTCTTCCATATGTAGGTTTAAGTCCGAATACTCCACATAAAGCTGCGGGTTGGCGAATAGAACCGCCTGTATCAGAGCCGAGTGCGAGAGGAAGCATGGAAGCAGCTACTGAAGCAGCAGAGCCTCCACTTGAACCACCTGGAATTCGAGAGGTATCAAATGGATTTTTTGTAATCTGAAAGGCAGAATTTTCTGTTGAGGAGCCCATTGCGAACTCGTCCATATTGAGTCCAGGAAAAAAAATAAATCCTTTTTCTCGAAGTTTCACGATTGCCGTTGCATCATAAGGCGAAACAAAATTTTCTAAAATTTTTGAACCACAGGATACTCGTTCACCTTTAATACAGATATTATCTTTTATTCCAATTGGAATTCCATCAAATTCAGAAAGCTGTTTTCCTGCTTTCCTGCGGCTGTCTGAATTAGCCGCATCTAATAAAATTTGATCTTTCTTTAAATATAAAAAAGCTTTTATTTTAGAATCAGTCTCTTCAATTCTTTTCAGGTAAGCCTGGCAAAGTTCTGTTGATGTAATTTTATTTTCGTTTAATGCAGATTTGATTTCGGAGTATTTCTTAAAGATCATGTTTCGATCACCCTTGGAACAACTATGTAACCATTCTCAAATTTGGGTGCAATACTCGAGATTTCGTCTCGGGTCAAGGACTCTCCGAGTATGTCCGGGCGAATTCTATTTTCTGACCATTCGTAAATTTCTTCTTCTGTTACACTTTTTGTATCTAGTTCTTTTACTTTGTCTACATATGCCATGATTTTATTAAAATCTATTAGCATCCCATCCATTTGGGATTCTTCAAAGCGTAGTTTTGCTAAGTTCGCAATTGATTGAAGTCTATCTTTCTCCATACTCGTTTCCCGTGCTCCTTCTTGCCATACTCTTGGTCACTAAAAAGGAGGCAATCGGAAATATTGAAGGTTACTCGAAGATCTGGTCTATCCCATCCATACGAATATTGAGACCTAGCTTTTTCATGGTAGTTTTATTGACTGTAAGAAACGTTCCAATGATTGGCGAAATTCCTACTTGTGATGGTTTTTGTCGGTCTTCCAAAATTTGTTGTGACTTGATAGCAAGTTGTGATCCAATCGTAGAATAGTTAGGAGAAGTACTAAATAGTGCTCCCGCTTTTACAAATTGTTCTGAGTATACGATGAAGCTTTTTTTATCTGAGATTGTACTATCTACAAGAAATAAAAAACTCTCCTCTGAAATTACTTTTGGATCCGGAATCATCCAGAGTGCCTGGATATATTTCTTCATAGATTCATATTTTGAAGGAACATCTTCTGAATTGTTTGTTTCATTTATAGTTAAATTGATATTTGCATGTAAAAGTCTTTCCTTATTTTCCTTTAAGGTCTGTATATAATCACGGCTAGAAATTACTCCGAAATTATTAATTTCTCCGAAATAATTCTTAAAATTATAAAAGACAGTTTCCGGTGGAATATTAAGAGAAACCCCTGCGATGTTTCCATGCTTCTCTGGTTGAAATTTTTGATAATCTAGAACCATTGCAAATAGAATTGGAATATCCCTTACTTTTCCAGCAAGGCTTTCCAGGGATTTTGAACCAATGCATAAAATTAAATCAGGGTTGAGTTTTTTTATTTGTGCGGGTAATTGATCTATACCTTCATAGTTTCCATCTAAATTTAGAGAAAGGAATTGGTAATCATTCTTACCTTCATCCATAAAAGATTTCTTTACAACTTCAAAGCTAGAAATTTGTTCAGAAACTAAAATAAATATTTTTTTCTTACCGGGTTGAAATTTCATTCCATCGAGTGTTCTAACTGGTGATTGACAGTATAAAAACCATAAGGAAAAAATACAGACTATGATTCGTATTTTCATATTATGGTACCGATCCTAGAGTTTTTTTATTATCGGAAATATCGTCAAAATTCATCATTTTTATAAAAGCCGATCCATTCGCATCTGTCTTTATTTTTTTCATAAATTCTGTTAACTTTGTAATCATCTCTTTATTAGTGGTATACTTGGTTGTAACTCCAAGCGGTAAAAATATGCTTTTGGTAGTAAAAATTGCGTTTATATTTTGTGAATCTGTTGGGTCTAATTTTTTGAAAGATTCAAGACTATTTTCTGCTACGAGAGCAGCGTCTGCTTGTTTAAATTTTAATGCCATTAAGGCATCCATATCCTTCGGTACAATAAGAATTTTCCAATTTCTTTCTCCGCCTGTTAGCTCACGAGTAATTTCTTTCGGTAGAGCTGAGGCAACTACTTTCTTATCTAGATCGTCCAGTGATTTAATTTCTTGGTTCATCGTAATTATTTTCTTATGATAAAAATAATTATCCTTTGTTAAAAAAATAAAATATGGTTTAAATCCTAGACTTCCTTTTTGTCTAGAATAATACAGCGATTGAACAATCATGAATTGTGGTTTTAATCGTTCTATTTCTGTATTTAAAATTTGTTCGCTTGCAATGACTAGAAAATTGATTTCTGGTGATAGGGACTGGAAGTATTTATTTCCTTCTGATTGCAAACTTGTAATGTTTCGTAAATTACCATCTGGGTCAAAATAGATAATATTAAATTCTTCCGCGTAGATGGAAAAATTCATTAGTAAAATAGTTATAAGCATTTTAAATATATTTTTCAATTTGAACATCTTAATTTAACTTTTAGACTTAGTTCAATAAAAAAGAATGCATTTGGATATTGCAAGGAAAAAATCCTTGTCAGTATAACATTGTATCTTCAAGCTAAAAAAAGGCTTAATTTGTATTTTTATGAAACGTACTCCGTTGGTATCATCCTTATTTAGAGATAGCAAAAGTATTAAGAGTAAACTAACTCTCACTATTTCTTTTGTAGTTATTCTTTTGATTACAATATCTAGTGTTTTTTTTACCATGATGTTGTTATCTGAGTTAAGACGCTCACTTGTTAAAAGGGGGGTTATGATAACTCGTAGCATGGCATTGGTTTCAGAAAATTTGATTGCAAGTTTTAATTTTTCTGAGGTGGAAAGAGGAGCTGCCGAGCTAGTTGAGAATGACAGAGAAATCGTCTACGTTATTTTGGAGGGGGCGGATGGAAGAGTTATTGTAAGTCGAGATAAGACTTCAACGACTGCGAATCCATTGGTAGACGCCGACAAAGTAATCTCTCAAATACTTGTAGAAGAAGATGGAAATGTTGAGAACATGGAAATTCGAATGCTTGACCATCATGGTCTTGAGTGCATTGATGTAATGTCTCTGGTTAAGGCAGGGGATAGAACTATTGCAAAACTTAGAATTGGTTTAACGACTCGCTATTTGAATTTATCTCTGTTTAAAAGTGTATTCATTGCTGTCGGAATGATTATATTTTTTAGCCTAATGGGGGTTTTCATTAGTATCCGCTTTTCGCTGCATTTCTCTACTCCGATTCTAAACTTAAAAAGTGCTACAGAAGAAATGCAAAACAAAAACTTTGATTATAAGATTGAAGTTCTCTCTAATGATGAAATTGGACTTTTGGCTGATGCTTTTGACGAGATGCGTGTTAGTATAAAAAGGTATAGTTCTTCTCTAAAAGAACTCAATCAAAATCTAGAAATAAAAGTAGAAGAGCGAACAAGGGAGTTACAAAACGTTTTGCATGAAGTGAATATTTTACATGAGCAGAAAAAAGGAGATTATTATCTTACGGCTAATCTGCTTCAACCGCTCATTGGTAATTTTATTGAAAATAGTAATGTAAAGATCGAATATTTTTTAAACCAAAAAATGAAATTTGAATTTAGAAATTCTGCTTCTCAGATTGGCGGGGACTTTGTTCTTGCAGATAACTTGCGACTCGGTAATAAAAATTATCGCTTTTTATGTAACGCAGATGCAATGGGCAAGTCTATGCAGGGTGCAGGTGGAGCGTTAATTTTTGGATCTGTGATTCGATCTATATTAAATCGGACACAATACACAGATCATCTCACTCTGGTAACGAAGCCAGAGGAGTGGTTGGAAGACTGTTATATTGAACTTGTAAAAGTATTTTATTCTATGCAAGGAACAATGAGTGTTTCCTGTATTCTTGGTTTACTCGATGATCAGACTGGAAGTTTATTTTCCCTAAACGCAGGGCATCCTCCGCTTATTTTGTATAGAGATGGAAAAGCGAGTTTTTTAGAAGAACAAGATTCCGTGAACCAAAAAATTGGGGAAAGCTTTGCCTATGAAAAAATCCGAAACAATGATTTAAAAATTACAAAAGTTCTACTCAGACGACATGACAGGCTTTTATTTGGCTCAGATGGAAAAGATGATATTCTTTTACTGAGTGAAGATACGAGTAAGCGAGAAATTAATTCCAATGACCACTTCTTTCTAGAATGCCTAGAAGAGGCTAATGGCGATTTACACGGTGTACTTGCCGCAATCGAAAGGCGAGGAACTTTAATGGATGATTTTTCTCTTTTAAGCGTTGAGTTTATCAATCCTATGGCATTATAATTCGATTTAAAAATTCTTAATCAGGTTTAATTTTATCAAAGTGTTTATAATTATAAGTAAAAGATTTACGAAATTCATCGGGGGTAATACCTTTTTCCCTCAATTCACGCTGGAACATTTCTCGTTTTGAAATATATCCTTCGTGGAGTGGAATTTCAATTTTAGCCACAGTTTCTTTGTATTTATCACTTGAATAAAGGCTAAAGCTATGCTTATTAATACCAGATTGGTCTAGTAGGATACCAACCATCGTGATTCCCATACCAGCGCCTTCTGTGCTATCTCCGTATTCCATAAAGAAATCTATTAGGCTAGAAAAACTAGTAGCCTTATTAAATTTGTCGCGTATACGATCTTCTTCGATTTGCAATAACGGAAAATTATTCTTTATCTTTATATTTAGAACATCTTTGGTAAAATAGAAAGTAGCCGTAACAGGCAAATCGTATTTTTTAAAAAGAGGCTTGTAGCTCATGATTTTGTCTTCTGTGAGATTGCCCTTAAACTCGGTTAAACCTTTTTCGTAATCATCCGGATTATTTATATCTAAGCCTAATTCTCTATATAAAACTCTTTTTAAATTTGCCTTAGTGGCATTGATGACTAGCTCTTTAGCAGAAGAGTAGGAAATTTCCATTAAATCTTGCCTGTTGAATTTTTCTAAAATAGTCGATGCGATGATCTTTAGAATGTTTTCACCGTAGTCACTTAGAAGGTAGGTTTTCATGCTCAGGATATTGTTTTTATTAACTGCGTCTTGAATGATTTCTTTGAGTTCAGATTCGGTTTTTTTCAAAGTAAATTACCAGCTTGTGAAAGATTTTTAAATAGATTCAGAGATAGTAATTAGGGCTTTTTATGAGTCAAGTAATTATTTTATTTTCAATTTACTTAAATTTATTTATAAACGTACTTATTCTTAGAAACTCTCACCATGGGTTTTGACCAAGCTTTTAACTGTTTTTCGAATTCCTGAATGTGAAAGAGGTGATGGCTTAGTTCGATTTTTAATTCGGTCTTGATCTTCTTTGAAAGTGGCTGAGTGTTCGTGAGCTTAGAAAATCCCCACTCCAGTTTCTTCTTTGCCTTACGGATTTGTGCTCTTAAGGATTTTAATTGATTCTTATATTCTGATTGAACATTTAGAATCTGTGAGACGCTGATTTCTTCGGAAAAATCTCCTGTTTGAATATTAGAGATTGCTAACATAGTTTCTAGCCTTTCTAGGTCTTTTGCTTTGTATGCTTCTTGTACTTCATGCCAGAGGTCTTGCATATGCGGAGTAATTTCCGTTTGGAAATCAGGGTGTAGTTTTCGAACTAGGATTCGGTAAACTGCTTTGATTCGATCTTCGATGCTTGCATGAATATTTTCTTTTCCTTTGGACTTGGGAGATTTTTTACCAAGCACATCTTCTTTAAATCTTTCGAACATGAATTCATAAAAAGCTCTATCTTTCATTTTACTCTTGATACTTGGATTGGCTTCTATGAACATTTCGAACATACTTCTTAGATCCTCTTCGGAAGGCTCGTCCTCTCCAAAAAAATCATCTTCATTTTCCTCGAAATTATGTTCCTCATCACCGAAAAAGTCTCTTTCAAACTTTTCATTCCATTTGCTCTCTTTTTGTCTTTCTCTTTCTGCCTCAGCTTCATCATTTGCTTTGTATTTATCTGGATTCGCTTTTCTATCCATTACCAGCTTGTAAGCATCATAAGGAGAGATATTTTTTTTCATCATCCAATAGCGAATTTCTTGGAGAGTAGAGCTGAGATCCTGTGCTTTGGTACGCGTCTCTCGAATTTGCGATAAGTCGGAGCCGAAGTTTCCGTTGAACCATTGTTCATAAGCGGGAATATCTATAGCCTGATAGTCCTCCCATTCTTTTTTTGCTTTTTCGAGGTCTTTGATTGTTCTCTTGCAACCCTGGATGTATTTCTTACGAACTTTTGTTTGTTCGATTACGACTAGAGCTCGTGTTTGATTTTTTTGTGCCTGCTGTGCTTTGATTTTTTGCAAATTGGGTGGAACTGCATGGGCTGCATTTTTTTTTCTGCGACTCGATACTCTCATGTTATGTCTCTCTAGTGAGATACTTTAGGGGGTAAATTATTTTGCAAGAACAAAAAATGGCAATTGGTATAGATGAATTAGCCAATCATTAAGAGTTGGAATTTTACCCATTATAAATTTCGTTTCTTTATTTTGCAGCCAGCGTGCAGGCTTTGGACTTACGCCGAACTCACGTTAAACAGGTAAAACCGCAAAAAAAACTCTGAAATTGCCTTTGTTTTTAAGAAACAAAGAAAGAATAATTCTTGTATTTTTAAGACATAATATTTTTATTTAAGGACTGAGAAAATCATGAATCCAAATAAGCCAATCGTAAACCTAATTGATTATAGCCGAAATCCATTCAACCTAGCAATTGCAAGTGCAAGAACCTGTTACTCTTCTAAAGGAATTTTACTTCCTGAGGATATGGTGAAATCTGAAAAGTCCATAGAAATTCGAGACCGTGTTGCTAAGTCTACAAAGAAAGCAGGACACTTAACGACTCGTCAGCATCCACAGTTTATATTTACACTCGATAAAGTCTCGCGTCAATTCGTGTGGTCGTTTTTGCATTCGCATCCATTTTATAATTCGGAGCAAGTGAGTCAGCGCTATGTAGAAGTAAAGCGGGAAAATTACTATATACCGCAAGGTCTCTCTGAAAAAGAATTAGAACTTTATCTCGATGCAGTCAACTATAGCTCTGACGCGTATTTTGATTTTATAACTCGGTTAAATCCTTATATTGCGAAAGAATATTTTTCCATATACAAAGCCCGTGCCAATTACCCCGAAAAATGGCAAGACCCGATTAAGAAAAAAAGTCTAGAAGTTGCCCGTTACCTTTTGCCGCTCGCAACTCATACATATTTATTTCATACCATCAATGGTCTAACGCTTCATCGCTATCATCGGCTAATGAATACGTTTGATGTTCCAGAAGAGCAGAAAATGGTTGTTAGCCAGATGATTGAAGCGGTTAAAGGTATTGATCCGCTTTATGTGGAAGAAATGGATGATCCAATTCCATTAGAGGAAACAACTGAGTATAAGTTTTTTCAAAATGTATATTCTTCTAATTCACCGTATAATAAAGAGTATGCGCAAGAGTTCTTAAAAGAATTTGATTCTGATATGGAAGGCAGGTATTCACGATTAGTCAGTCATAATGCAAATGCACCCGAGGTATTAGCTTCTGCCGTTCGTGCAGTCCTTGGTGCTCCTAAATCCAAACTAAGTGACGAAGACGCAGTCAAATTAGTATTATCCCCGTTGGAAAATACTCATCTCACTTCTACTTTAAATGAAACTACTCTTAGTCCGATCTCAAGGGCTTTATCCCAAGTGCATTATTCTTTTAAAAAAAGAATTTCACATACAGCAGATAGTCAGGACCAAAGGCATAGAATGGTTCCAGGCGCTCGTCCTGTCTTACTTGCGCAATATGCAGGTAAGCCCGATTACATCACGCCTGTGGTTATAGAGAAGTATCCGGAGCTTCTAGAAGAATATACCAATCGAATGAATGGAATTTTTGAGCGAGTCAATCGCTTCTTAGATGTATGTAAGAACAAAGAATACGCGACTTACCTTTTTCCGAATGCAATTCCTATTCGATTCTATGAAAGTGGGGATTTACTCAACTTGCATCATAAATGGAGATCTAGACTTTGCTACAATGCGCAGGAAGAAATTTTTTATGCATCTCTAAATGAAGTAACGGATGTACAAAAAGTAAATCCCGAAATAGCAAAATGGATTAAAGCACCCTGCGGTATAAGGCATACGGGTGAACAAAAACCTTATTGTCCTGAAGGCGATAAGTATTGTGGAGTTCAAGTATGGAAACAACAAGTCAAAGATTATAGCCGGGTGATATAGGAATTTGCCACGGAGGGTTTTATTTGTCACCCCCGAAATTTGCTATCGGGGGTCTCAAGAAGTTGAGATTCCCGATAGCAAATTTCGGGAATGACACACTGAAGATTCTCACATAAGTCAAATCCAAAAGGAAAATTCAATGAATATAATATCAGAAGAAAGACAAAAAGAATTAGTAAGTTACAGAAGGGCAATTCACAGTAAGCCGGAACTTAAATATGAAGAAGAGAATACGGCTGAGTTTGTGAAGTCCCATTTAAAAAAGTTAGGATTAACTTTTCAGGATAAGATTGCAAAAACGGGAATTGTATCTCTCATTGATTCAGGAATTCCCGGCAAAACAGTGTTAGTCCGTGCGGATATGGATGCACTTCCGATTCACGAAGAGAATACTACTGATTATATTTCGCAGACTGCCGGTGTAATGCATGCCTGTGGTCACGATGCACATACTTCTGTGCTTATGGGATTTGCTGAAGAGATCAAGCAGGATATTAAATCTATTATTCCTAGAGGCAAAGTGTTATTAGTCTTTCAACCGGCAGAAGAGGGTGGGAGTGGGGCGGATAGAATGATCGAAGAAGGGATTCTCGAAAAATACAAAGTAGACGCAGCATTTGCACTCCATGTATGGAATCATGTGGACGTCGGCAAAGTGGGAGTAGTTGATGGAACAATGATGGCATCAGTCGATGAGTTTAAAATCACCGTTAAGGGAATTAGCGGGCACGGTGCTATGCCCCAGCATACGGTCGATCCAATCGTAGTTTCAGCACATATTATCAATGCTTTACAAACGATAGTGTCTCGCTCTGTC
>JANYCR010000362.1 GCA_025360185.1 Leptospiraceae bacterium
GTTTTTTTAGAAATATGTTTAATCATGTTCTTCCCTCTTCTTATCAATGCTAGAATTTATTTGGGATAATTCATTTTCTTCCTCTAAGTTTTTTTCTTTAGAAGTAAGAACTTTTACTAAATCATCTTCTAATAAAGATGCTTTTGGATTATTAATGATGCGATCTTCCTCATTGATTCCTTCTGTGACTTCAACAAATGCATCTGTAATTTTATTTGTTTTAATTGGTTTGAAATGAACTCGATTGTCTTTCGTTACAGTGGCAACCTGTGTTCCATTTTCATTAAAAACAAGGGAACTCGTAGGAATGGTAAATATATTTTTTTTAACAGGTGCTGATATGCTCACAGTTGCATAAGATCCAGGCCATAGAGCACGCTCTTTGTTATCGATTGTAAATTGTGCAATCACTGTTTGTGTATTTGGATCAAACCCATTCGCAATCGTTAAAAAATTTGCTTTAAAAACTTTTTGGTTGAATTGAGCAACATTTACATCTACTGTTAATCCTGGTTTTAACAAATAGGCATAAGCACCCGGAACAGAAACAAATAATCGAAGCTTATGAATATCAGAAACTGTGAATAAATTTGTAATGGCTTTGTTATCACTTAAATTTCCATCTTTATTTACATAGTCTCCGACATTTATATTTCTTTGTGTTACAATTCCTTTAAATGGAGCTACAATTTTTTTGAAATTGATAAGCGCTCCATATCGTCGAAGATTCTGACCCGATGCATATAACTTTGCTTTTTCTGCATTTTTATCTGCGACTGCCACTGAAATAGATTGCTCTGAAACTGCATTTGCTTTTTGTAGAGACAAATACCGATTAGCTGTTACGTCTGCCAGTTGGAATCTTGCATCCTGTGAATCTAAGTCTGCTTTCGCCTGTGCATATTCAGCATCCAGTGTAGGAGCTTGGACTTCGGCGAGTATATCTCCCTTCTCCACTTCAGCACCATAGTCTTTGTACCACATTTTTACATAACCGGAAACTTGAGCGTAGAGTGGTGCTTCATACCAGGCTTTCAAATTACCCGGAAGAGTAATTGTTTCAACAGGATCTGGAAATTGAGGCTTAACAATATTTACCTTAGAAATTTCTGATTCAAAGTTTTTTTCTGATAGATGCTTTTCTTTATCGGTCCCGTGGCAATTTTCAAAGGCGATAAAGCTAAGTGCAACTAAGCCAATGATATAGAAATATTTGTTTTTTAGATTTTGTTTAAACATGATCTTCTCTCCTTAAGTCGTTTGAACGTTTGCTATAAATGATTGCATATACACAGGGAACAAAAAATAAAGTGGCGAAGGTAGCCACTGTTAGCCCCCCGATCACTGCTCTTCCCAATGGAGCATTTTGAGAATTACTCATAGACATGGGAACCATACCAATGATCATCGCAGATGCGGTCATGATTACAGGTCGAATCCTAGCATAACCTGCTTCGATGGCTGCTCTTACTGCATCTCCGTGTTCTTGTAATTTCTCTCTTGCGTAGGACACTACTAAGATGGAATTGGCAGTTGCCGTTCCCATACACATTATTGCTCCGGTTAACGCAGGAACAGAGATATAGGTTCTTGTTAAAAATAAAGCCCATGCTATGCCGGCTAACGCACCTGGTAGGGCAGTAATGATAATAAATGGATCTGTCCAAGATTGGAAGTTTACTACAATCAATAGATAAATTAATGCAATTGCAAGAACAAGTCCTCCAATCAGCTCAATGTAAGCAGTCTTCATAGTCTCAGCTTGACCATGTATTTCGATGGCAGAGCCTCTCGGTAATTTATCTTTCATTTTTTCGATTACTTTCTCTACATCCGTTAAGACTCCTCCCATATCTCTGCCTTCTGCGGAAACATAGATATCAATGAGAGACAAAAGATTATGATGTGTAATCAGTCCCGGCGTTCCGGTTGGTTTTATATGTGCTAAATTTCCAAGTAGTTGGACTTTTGAGTCACCAGTTGTATCTAGTTCTCCTGTATTAATTGGTACAGTGAGTAAATCTTCTGTCTTCTTCATTTGTGGTTGGGGAACGTAGATATTTATTTGATAAGAAATTCCAGTCTTTCTATCGAGCCAATATTCCTGATCAATTTGCTGACTTCCTGAAGTTGCAAGCAGCATGTTTTCAGCTAACGCTTTTAGTGGAAGATTTACATTTAATCCTAAGCTTCTATTTCCTTCTACCATGAGAGTAGGAGTGTTCATAGTTTGTTGTATCACAACGTCACTTGAGCCAATGACTTCTTTTAGTTTTCCTTGCAGCAATTGGGCATATTTAAAATTTTCCTGTAAATCTAGCCCATTGATTTGTATATCAATTGGAGAAGGTGATCCAAAATTCAAAATTACTGACGTTAGATCCGCTGGTTGAAATGTAAAAATTGTTCCCGGGTATTTTTCACTTAATTCTTTTCTAAGAATTTTTCTATAATCCCATACGGGAGACTCTTCATTTATAAGAGATATAGTAAGATCACAGTCCTGCGAGCCTATGGTAGGTGTAGGAATAAATGCCATATTATGGGGGCTTACAACAGGTAGCCCGCAGTTACTCAGAACATTTTCTACTTTGTTTGGAAGAATTTTTTTAATGTCCTCTGAAACTAACGTAGCAATTCTGCCTGATACTTCAAGCCTTGTTCCAAGCGGTGCTCTCAGATGCATTTGTAAGGTTCCCGATTTAATTTCAGGAAAAAAGTCACGTCCATTAAAGACAAACAGAAGCATGGAAAATGCAGCTATAATGAGAAATGTAGTTACAAATTTCTTTCTATTTTCAATTACACGCTTTAACATAAAGTGATATTCTTCTCTCATATGATTAAAATTTTTCTCAAATGACTTTTGAAACTTTTTTAAGAAATTAATTTTATTTTCAATTTGAATTACATTTAAAATATTATTTGTGATTTTTTGAATTTTTGTTAATTCTTTTATTTCTGGTAGAGGCAAATGAGATTGGTCTGAATGATTATCTTCACCATGAGAGTGATGAGCTTCTAACATAAAATTAGCCATCGTAGGAACTAACGTTCTAGACAGGATAAAAGAGGCAATCATTGCAAACATGACTGCTTTTGCCATTGGCATAAAAAGCCAACCGGATACTCCACTCAATTGAAAGAGAGGAAGCCATACAATCACAATCGCAAGGGTTGCTACGAAAGTTGGAACTACAATTTCATTAGCAGCATCTATAATGGCTTCTTCCAATGGTTTTCCCATTTCCAAATGCGTATCTATATTTTCAATCATTACTGTTGCATCATCTACCAATATGCCAACCGCAAGAGCTAAACCGCCTAACGTCATCACATTGATAGATTCTTCCATAAGATGAAGAGTTATAATAGAACAGAGAAGGGAGAGAGGGATAGATGTTGCAATGATAGTAGTAGCTCTCCACGATCCAAGAAAAAGTAGAACGACTAGACCGGTGAGTACGGAAGCCAAAACCATCTCATGCACAACGTTTTCGATTGAATCGTTTACGAAGATCGATGCATCATTTAAAATTTTTAATTGAACTCCATCTGGAGAAATCTCTTTGATACGTGGCATTAATTTTTTAATACCATCAACGACATCGAGTGTAGAAGCATCCCCACTTTTCATTACGACGACAACAACGGATTGCTTTCCATCTACTAGAACTGAGTTCATTTGAGGAGGACCGGCAAGCGAAACATCTGCCACGTCTCTCATATAAATCGTGCTATTTCCCATTGTCTTGATTGGAACGTTGTTAAAATCCTTCACTTCGATTGGCATTGCATTTGTCATCACCATCCAATCTGTCTTTCCGATTTTTTGATCTCCCGCAGGCAACACAATACTTTGTTGATTGAATGCTTTGTATACATCCATGGGTGAGAGGTTACGGGCTAATAACTTTTGTTTATCAAGAGATACGAGTAATTGCATTGGAGTTCCACCATAAGGTTGTGGAATGATCGCACCTGGAATTGTAACGAGTAGAGAACGAATTCTCATAAAAGATAGATTATAAAGTTCCGCAGGAGTCATGGAGTCTGACGTTACTTGTAGCATCGCAACTGGAACCATGGAAGCTTCGAGGCGCATCACCATTGGTGGAGAAATATCTGGAGGTAAAGATTTTACAACCGTTTGTGCAATGGCTGTAATCTCTGCCTCCGCTCCGGGCAAGTTAGTATCTGGCTGTAATTCAATATTGATAATACTACTTCCGTAATAAGAGCGACTATCGATATTTTTAATCCCTTCCACAGTGGTGGTAAGTGCTCTTTCGAACATGTATGTAATCCTTCCGGAAACATCTTCAGGTAGCATCCCTTGATAAACCCAAACGACAGATACGACTGGGATTTTAATTGCCGGAAATACATCTGTTGGGGATTTCAGAATAGTCTGAATTCCGAATAGCACTATCAATATTGCCATTACTACAAATGTGTAAGGTCTTTTTAGAGCAATGCGAACAATCTCATTCATGTTTTAACTCCTTTTTATAAATCTGATTGAAAGTTTGAAATTTTTTCATATTATTCCTCACTGCTTCTGTTTCTCGTTTTGTTGGCTTTGATCAATTTTAACTGATTTTGTTAAGTCATTGTTTTTGGAGTTATCCTTTCCATTTACTTCAAAGCCTTTGATTGGTTTAGGATTTTTAAAATCTTTGATTTCAAATACTTCCATTGGTTGTATGTCTTTGTCGTTAGGTAATTTATTTCGATGCCAGCCACCACCTAGGGATCGTATTAAGGCAACTGACGCATTTAATAAATTTGTTTTCACTTGTATTGCATCGATTTTGGAAGTTAGAGTGCTTACTTGCGCATAAAGCAATTCAAGACTATTACTAAGCCCAGTGGTATACAATTGACTTGTCATTTCCTGGGTTTTGATTGCGGTTTCAACTGCGGTGTCTAATTTTTCTGCTTCCTGGAAAAGATAATGAGTTTGAGTCAGACTATTTTCCACTTCTCTAAATGCATTTAATACAGTGGACCTGTATCTATCCTCAGTTTCTCGATAAGATGACCAGGCTTGTTGCAATTGAGCTCGACGATATCCTCCTTGAAAAAGCGGAACAGAAGCCATTGAGCCGTAAGACCAAAAACTATTTGCTAAACTAAATAAATTGGCTCCTCCCTCGAATCCACCTTTCAAACCAAAAGATACATTGGGAAAAAAAGCAGCCTTCGCAATTCCAATTTCACGATTTGCTCTTGCCATTTTTCTTTCCATGGCTGCAATATCAGGACGTCTTTCGAGTAACGTTGCTGGAAAATAGGAAGGTATTTTAAATTTCACTGCCATTAGTTCATTCTGAGGCTCTATTTTAAAACTGGAAGGAGCTCGATTTACTAAAATTGCGATTGCGTTTTCCACAATTTTTCTTTGGCTTTGAATTTCATTTCGTTTTGCTTCCGTAGTGGCTAATAGATATTGTGCGCGATAAATATCTATTTGGGGAGCAATCCCACCTTTGAATCGACTCTCTACAATGGCAAGAGACTGTTTGTAATAATCAATCGAAAGTCCATAAGTAGAATCCTGCACTTCAAGTCCTCTGAGTGTAAAATAATCTGTGGCAAGTTCTGCTTGCAGGCTCAGTCTGGCTAACGCGTATTCTGCGGCAACCGATTCAGCTTCATATAACTTTGCCCAGGTTTCATTTCGGATGGATGACCAAAAATCTGGCTCCCAGGAAGCTGTGCCGCCTATCGTCAAATTCCCATCGTGAACTGGATCATTCGATCCTCTAAAGAGTGCATTCTCTGATTGTTTATTATTCGATCCACCCGCACCTATTCCAAAGTTGGGTAATAGTTTTGACCTTGCCTTTAGCATAATGTCCCGAGCCTGAAGAAATCTTTCCGCAAACGCTTGCAAGTCTGCATTTGAATTCATTGCGTCTTCTTCTAATTGGTTTAAAACTTGATCGTTATATAATTTCCACCAATCTTCTCTTATTTCATCATCAGCTGGCTTTGCTTTCGTGAAAGGACCTGAGCCATTCCAATTTTCAGGCACTACAAACTTGGGAAGATTGTAGCCCGGTGCTAAATCAATAGCAGGACCGCTCAGGCAATAGGTAAATACAAAGTTTGAAAAGCCAAGCATACAAAGAATCCTGAATACATTCGAAGTTTTCATAATTCTACTCCTGAATTTTATTTCCTGTAATTCGTTTTATGTTTTATACTTCATAGATAAAAAATGAATAATATCTATGAATCGGTGGATTTACATAGAATGTAAATTCACCGAATTGTTCAGGAATTAAAGTCTGGGAGGGGGTAAGTTGGTGAATCCGAAGATAAGAGATTTTGGTGTTATATAAAAATAAGACAGAATGAGGCAAATGGAAAAAATCCCTGTAGCAAGAAACTGAAATAGAATATTAAGATAGATAAACTCTAGATCGCTTTCTTCTTCGTCGATAGAAATTTCGTCTAAAACATCAAAGCTAAGATTAGAAAAAGTTAAATTCTGACTGAAGGATTTTGAATTTTGAAAATCTGCTTTGCTAGATATCAATGTTCCAATGAAGAAAATTAGGAAGAACATTATTTTCATTAATCTAAAAAATTTCACTTTTACTGCCTCTACTATATTAGTCTAGACACGTTCTTAGAAAGTCAAGCTTTTTTAATGATATATGAGTTTTTTTTCATGTATATTTATTCATATATCGTATTTCACTATCCGTTGATTGAACTTAAATCTACAATATACCTGATTCCAGCTAAGATATTCACATAAGTTATTCAGGTATTTTTTCTAGTTCAAGTTTAATTTTCGGGTATACTATAATTTACCTCAATAGTCTTTTAAAAATGAAAATATTTTTTACTCTAATTTTTATTTCAATTAAAATACAATGTGATATGATATTCATATTCTAACTCACCTAACGGTGGGTTCGCTGCTGCGGGCTTAGGAAGGAAGCAAAAAAATAATCCCAAAAGTTTCAAAAGCAATAGGCGATAATGCATACTTATGGCTTTGTTATCCAAAGGGAACTTCTAAGAAATACAAAAGGAATTACTGTGTATTATCCCCATATTTTTTATTCAATGCAACCAGTTCATTGCTATTGATTGTGCGATCGTAAAAGACTATATCTTTTTGCAGTCCTTTGGAATCCTTAAAATCTTTCGCCAGTGGATAATATAAATTTAACCCTGCATCCAGATTCGCGACAACCGTATACGATTGGTCGCCGAAACAAGATTAGCCTCTGTAATCTCAGGCGTGCTAAATAATTTTCCTGATATAATCAGGAAACAAAATACAATTAATTTAGTTTTCATAAAGTTTAGCATTTACCTTTATGAAAATTTTTCAAGGCAATAATTATTTTTCTATTTTTGGTTCCACCTTTTCGTCTGACTTTGATTCAGACTTTTCATCTTTCTTTTTTTCGAGAGAGTCAATTTCTTTTTTGGGTTCTATCGCGTCCTCTTTCGAGGAATCTACTTCGCCTTCGATCGCAAATGTTACCTTTACGATTCGAGAAGGTTTATCTGTTTCATCCCAGTGGCGCTTGTGGGTAAACGTAACTGTGTGCTTACCCGGTTTAACTGCTTTAAAAAAAAAGACTTGGTATTCAACGATTGTTAACTTAGAATCGTTCTTCTTTGCTTTCGATTTTTGTTTTACCTTCGTCAATTTAGATTTGAATGCTTCTTTTAAATCTGGATCGATCTCCGTTATCATCCAACTCATGCCTGTCCCCATTTTTGCACTGAGTCGAATTGCTTCTACTTCTTCTAACTTCGGCGAAATAGTAATTGTATTGTCTTTATTGATCGTAGTTGTATGAGCAACTTTCCTTTTTGGTTTTGGAATTGACTCTTCTGCTATAACGCCTAACGTTAAAAAAAATAGAAATACTGCGGATAATAGTGATTTACTCATTTCCCCTCCGATTCCTTTCTTGCCACAACCCACATTGTCCCGTAACCAACATTATTCGAACTATAGTTAATCCACATATACCCGTCTTGTCCCCAACCTTTGCTCCATGAATTTTTAAGTAGGAAAGCATTTAATTTATCATCCCAACCAACGAGAGTAATAGCATGATTTACATCATTCGGACCAAGCTTTAATTTTTCATTGAATACACCGCTTCGGTACGCTTGAAATTGAGGCGTTGCATAAACAGTACTGGCTAACGCGCCGTATTTGCAGAGGGCTTGTTTTATTTCTTTCACAGAAGGTTTACCGGTAGTTCCCACGTATCCCCAAGCCATCGTTTGGTATGTGGTAGGCGAGTAGGCTCCGCATTTTAGGTCTTTACCTTTATACGGATCAAAGTTTTCAAGCACGCTACTATTCTTTCCGGCGACATACGGGCTTTTCATTCCAACATAACTAAATACACCCTCGTACCAGCCTCCGCCGCAACTACCGGCTTTAGAGCAGTTAAGAATCTGCTGTTCAGACAAGTCCACAGTTTTATTGTTTGCAATAAGGTAAGCAGATTCAATGACCGCAGCCGCAGTGAATGCCCAGCAACTTCCACATCCCCCTTGCATTTTCACGGGCGTAACCTTTCCTTCTGATCGCCAATCCCATTTTGCAGCATCGACTGTACATTTATTGGTATTTTTTTCTGGAGTCGTCGGAGTGTCAATATAACCTTCCGAATCCGGCGGAACTGGGTCTGGTATATCGCTATAATCTATTATATCTGCAAACTCTTCTGGAAGTTCTTCATCTTCCGCAAAAAGTTCCTCTTCTTCTGGATTTCCAATTGTATCTTTCTTGACTTTCATTTTGACTTTTCGCCGTTTCGATTCCATTCGAAGCCTTCGCTCCGCTTCTTTATTTGTGCCAGAGAAACTCACCTTCGGCGGCTTTGTTCCGGCAATTTGCCCAAGTTCAAATTTCATCGCCTCTGTAATTCCAACTTTAAAGGCATAATTTTTTTCTTTAATTTCTGCCTCCAATGCTTTTAGTTTTTCCTTTAATTCAGCTAATGATTTTTTATTTGAATCCTTTTGTTTGTTCAGTTCATCCTTCATATTATCTGTGGCTTGCGCATAAATATAATAACCCGATAGAAGGACAAAAAAAATACTAAATGTCGCGATAATTTTTTTGGTTTTCATATTTCGATTTCCTCTCTTTTATTTTTTTTGTCAATGTTTTAAATTTGCAAATCAGTCCGCTTTGCTTTTTCTAAATACTTACCTTCGTAACAATTGCTCTTAATTTCCCGACTTCTTCGCTAAAAATTAGCGAAATAGGTAGAATTCTTTTTTTAGGGATAATGCGAAATGCCTCTTCATAAAATATAACCTCTTCGATATCCGTAAAACTGTAGTCAAAAGTTTATAACTTTTGTTTGATAGGGTTTTAATTCCATTAGGTTTACGCAATAGTATTTAATATCTCACCTTACGCAAGGTGAGCGACCGCGTGCCCAGCGCTGAAGATGGGGTACACCTAACGGTGGGTTCGCTACCGCGGGCTATTGATTCTATTAATTCATTAGATTTATCTAATATTATTAACTTAAGAAAATATTCCATAGTT
>JANYCR010000535.1 GCA_025360185.1 Leptospiraceae bacterium
TTACATCAGAAGAAGGAAGTCCCACAAATATATTTTTTGGAACTTCTCCATTCATCTTTTTGTTTTTATAATCTATGAATCCTAAGATTTTGCGTTTGCCGATTGTGCTTCCGACTAACTGGGTGTTTGTGTTACGTAGACGCTCCAGGCTTTCTTTGATTTTTTTCTTTCCAGCTTCTCCTTTGAGAGTGATGGATTTCAAAGATTCCATGTATAGTCCGTAGTTCATATAAATATCATTCAAGTAAGAAAGAATATCTTTTTTCTCACTTAGAATTTCTAGAAGAAGCAATGTAGAAGAAAGGGAATCTTTATCCCTGAGTAAATCTACCGGCAAATAGCCATAAGACTCTTCTCCACCAAAGAGAAATTTTTTCTTCTTGTCTTTTTCAATTTTAGTCATCTCACTACCGATGAATTTAAAACCGGTCAAAACATTCTTGAGTTTAATTTTATTTTTAGATGCGATTTTTTCTTGTAGATCTGTTGTCACGATTGTCTTAAAAACATGGTAATCAAATTTTTTCTGACCTGCTACCTTCTCGCAGAGGTAAGCACACATGATGCTTCCAATTTGGTTACCGTTTAATAGCTCGTAGCTTCCATCTTTTCGTCTAACGCCAACACCCATTCTATCTGCATCTGGATCAGTAGCGACGAAAATTTCTGCATCCATTCTACGCGCGTGAGTTTCGGATAACGCCAATGCTTCTCTTTCTTCTGGATTTGGAAATTTAACAGTTGGAAATTCTCCATTTGGTTTTTCTTGTTCGGGGACAAGAGATACTCTTTTGTATCCAGCTTTATTCAAGAGAGTCTTCATGTATTCTCCACCGGTTCCGTGTAATGGTGAGTAGACGATACTATAATTTCTATCTTTGGCTTTGAGTTTTGTATTGTAAATAGGAGTAACAAGCACTTGCTTAATATAAGCGGCAAATACCTTTTTGTCTACATTCTTCACAAACTTCTTGTAATCCGCATCTGTCTTTTTTAAGAGAGGAATTTCATTCCAATCAGAAATATTATCTATAGCAGAAATAATTTTCGCATCATCAGGAGCAACTAATTGTCCACCGTCAGCAAGGTATGCCTTGAAGCCGTTGTATTCTGGTGGATTATGCGAAGCAGTTACCACAACCCCGGCTTGCGCTTTCAAATGTCGCACTGCGTAGGATAACATAGGAGTAGGCGTAACCACGGGAAAGATTTGGACATTGATTTTATGCTTTGCCGCAACACCGGCGGTTACTTCTGCGAATTCGCGAGAGCGTCTTCTAGAGTCATAGGCAATGACAAGAGTTGTTTTTTTATTTTTGTATTTTGCCTTTAGAAATCGACAAAACCCAAGGGCAGCACGTCCTACAGTATATTCATTCATGCGACCAATTCCAGAACCAATTACTCCACGAATTCCACCAGTTCCAAATTCAAGCGGAATGGTAAATGCTTCTACTTCGGAGTTGGACTCTCCTTTCTTGAATTGCGCTAACACTTCGTTAGCCGTCTTTCTGATTTCTGCAGAAAAAGGAGATTCAGTCCAAGCTTGAATCATCTCTTCTTTAGTGAATGTTTTATTAGTGCTCTTAGCCATAATGTCCCCTGTAGATTCTCATTTCTGAAAACCCCTACATGCAAATGTATTTTAGAATGCCTGTATGTCAAGTGAAGGAATTTTTGCCACAGAGGCACTGAGACACGGAGAATGCGGTTTCATGGCATTGTGTGCTTGGCTGCCCACTTTGTTTATTCGAGGTGATTGTCGAGAGGAATCCAAGTTATCACTTCTTGTTATCGATTCCAAAATTAAAAATTTTTACTATCCCAGTATTATCAATAATTTAAAAAGAGATTCTTTAGGCACTGAAAAAAAGCTTGCAAACCACTGAGATTTAAGCAATAGATAGATTATGCTGATAACACTTGATTTACCGGATAGATTAGAACTCTCTTATACTAAAGAGCGGATTGCCGAAGAAATAAAACTGAGTTATGCTTTATTCCTTTACCGAGAAGGAAGAGTTTCTATTTCCAAGGCTTCTAAAATTTGTGGTAAGAATATTTATGATTTTATGAGTGAATGCAACAAAAACAAAATCCCCATAATCAACTACTCTGTAGAAGATTTCAAACAAGAACTAGAAAATCTTAACTTACTATGATTTTAATTGCAGATAGTTCCGCGCTCATTGCACTTGCGAGCTGTAATTCACTTTCCTTATTGGATAGTCTTTTTCAAGAAGTATCAATTCCCAAAGAAGTCTATAATGAAATAGCGGTTAAGGGTAAACAGTTCTCTGAAGATTTAAAAAGTTACCTTCAAAATAAAATTGTTCAAGTAGATTTAAATGAGTTCATAATTTCTGATGATTCTTTGGACTTAGGCGAATTATCCGCAATGCTTTTGTATAAAAAGGTTAAAGCAGATTTACTTTTAGTTGATGATAAAAAAGGACGAAAGATTGCCAAGTTGAATGAAATAAAAATCATTGGTAGTTTAGGTGTTCTCATCCTTGCAAAAAGTAAAAATCTTATTTCTGAAATAAAGCCATTGATTCTACAAATGAAAAAATCTGAAATCTACTTAGCAGAGGATATTGTAGATTACGCCCTACAAGTTACTAAAGAGTTGTAAAGGCTAAATTGTTTTAGAGGCATAGACCACCTTTTATACACAAGAGGAATTTCACTTTGTTAGCCTCCTATCTATCTGTTCGTCTAACGCATCTAGTTTGGATTCCCAATCTTTTTCTTTGATAGGTTGTGGTGCTTCCATAGTAACGTAATAGGAGGCATCATCCCCTAATGCGTCGAATCCGACAATTCCGACAAGAAAATCAAGGAGTTCTGTAAAATTAACTCCGATACGAAAACCATAATTGTATCCTATGAAGAGTTCCATTGGCAAAGGATAATAGCGTTGAGAATAAAATGAGCAGCCTCTTCCCTTTGTTAATTGTATATTTCTATATTTTGCTTCACCAATTAGGCATCTACTGAGAGAATTTGAAACAACTATAACATGTTCTTTTCTAGCTGCTCGTATATCGTCTAAATTTTTCGCCTTATGATAGATAGTCGTTGTATCAAAACTACTATACCCAGGGGATACTTGTTCCTGTTTCTTTATTACTGAATTCGCTTCTTTCTTTTCCAGTATGAAAATTTTGTTAAACCTATCTCCTGTTAAATAAGCACCAAAATATCCAAACCGTAAACCATAACCTTCTCCGTTAACAGCGTTTTGGTATCCGATGAAATAAGCAAATTGAATTCCATACACATCCTTCTCAACGCCAATGTTAACAATATCCTTCAAATCATTTCCTCTATTGGCTACATACCGTTTTGCGCTCGCACAGTATAGAATTTGCGAAATGAGAAATATTGTGATTAGCCTTAAAATTATTTGTTTATGGAATTGTATTTTACTTCTAAAATTTTCACACATACTTTTTATTCCTATTCGTTATTAGAAGTAAGTTATCATAGAAACAAAAATTCGTCTATAGGTAGATTCCGTGATTAGGGAAATTGCCTATGAAATTTCTAAGATTACCACCGGCTTGCATAGCTTGGCTGAAGGGCGAAAGCGTGGTGCAATGTCATTAAGTTAAGGATTTTTCACCGCATTATCCTGCGCCCCAAGAAGCAGCATTGAGTTGGAACACTGATAAACACATTATGTTGCGACCCTTAGGAAGCAACATTGAGTTTAGACTCTAAATATTCCTTAATCTTTTATCCGTGTCCATCTGTGTTCATCCGTGGTAATTTCTTTTACAACCCAGGCTTAATCATGCTCTCAGGCTTCACCCATGCTTTGAATTTTTCTTCAATGGATTATTCAAAAGTTCTCAATATATTTTCTATAATCAAAATCTTTTCCCACTACCTTGAACTGACCATTCTGATATGCATAATATAATTTGCCGAGTTTAACGTCATTCCTTACGTTCATTATTCCAATCGGTTTACAGTAGTTATCCCCATCACGCAAGCCCTGTTCTGCCTTGTACGCTATTGAAATTCCAGCAATAGAAGCTTTATTTTCATTATAATTAATCACTACCTCATTATCATAGTGTCCACAAAATTCAGGAGAAGAGAATGAAATTCCTTTCTGAAAAATCGTATTCACTTTATTATCTGAAACTTTCAGAATAACCAGTTGTTCATCCGTACACATATGCCCACAATAATCTGTTCTAATAACCAAATCTTCTATTCCATCTTTATCTAAATCAAAAAAGTCTATTTCAAATAAATCTGACATGAATACTTTTCTTGAATAAACTTTTAAATATTGCTTTTCATTTACCTTCGAGAGAATAATCGCAATTTTGCGATTGAGTTTATAATTTGAATTATTTACTTCAATAGAACTAAAAATATACTTGTTTGCTTCATCTAACCTACGCTCTGAGTAATGTGATATTCTTTCTTCTTTATCTAAAACTTGATCTAATTTTTCATTTGCCAAGTTGTAAGTAAATCTAAAAAGACTATTGGGATCTTCTAAGTTTAATTCGACTATATCTTCCGATTTAGAAATGCTACATTGAAGTAAAAATAGAAGTATTATAAGAATATATTTTAACGGTAGCGGGTAACCGACTCGCATTAACTATTTTAATCTTTTGAATTCCGGGGATCTATACATGGCAAGTTTACTTTGAAATCCAAGCAATGGTTTATACCCATTCTCATTCATTTTTTTTAAACTTTCAGATTGATAGTGAACATAGGAAGCATATAACAAATTATCGCCAGTATACCCGTTGTTAGCCGCAGTATTATAACTTGTATATAATCTACTAATTCCAACATTCATATTATTTTTCCAATCAGCTAGTCTCTCTAAGTATCTAAACGGTGCATATGCAGTAGTATTAATTTGCATTATTCCTACGTCTACCGTTGAATGATTGACTTGGATTCTTCCATCTTTAAGATCAATGTGACTACAACCAGTTTCTTGCAAACAAGTCACTATAACTAGCTCTTTGAAGAATGCTGATTTTCCGTATGTTTTTAAATTAATAAAATCTAAAATTTCTGTATCGGTTGGATTATAAACAGACATTTTTTTATATAAAAAAGTCCTTTGCTCTGAGTTTGCTGACCTTAATGCCTCTTCTAATTTTGTCAACTCCGGCAAATATAAAATATCCCCAACTTTGAAAAAATTAGGATTATTTTGAAGTTTACTATTTGTCTCAATCAATCCTTCTGTCGGGATATTTAACTTGCTCGCAATTACCCTTAAACTACTATCTGTATTTTGAACAATATAACGCTTTGGTATTTTTGTAATAGGTTTTTCGTTATTTGTTTCGTTTTCGTTTTCAAATAATTTTATTAACGCATATGCCCCAATGCCGCCTAAAATCCAAGTCCATATATTTACATTTGCTGTTTTCATTTATTCCCTCTTTAAGAACTGTCGTTTTTGCGATTTAGGGTATTTAAAATAATTAGTTGGTCAATAAAAAAAGTGAGTCGTTTGTAAAAAAATTCATTTAGAACTTCGGTTGGCGGTCACGGCTTTTCAACTCATTTGCTTGGTCGGGAATCTCTACTTATTGAGACCCCCGATAGAGAAATGAAACTCAATGTTGCTTCCATGTGGGCGCAACATAATGGGGGTCACAAGTTAGCTCAGTGGCAAATCCCTACAACCCAGGCTTAATCATACTCTCAGGCTTGACCCATGCTTTGAATTTTTCTTCGTCTAGAAGACCGAGTTTTTTTCCGGCTTCGAGAAGTGTAGAGTTATCATGGTGTGCGGTCTTAGCGATCTTAGCCGCGTTATCATAACCGATATGCGGATTAAGGGCAGTAACCAGCATGAGAGAATTGTGTAGGTTGTGGTTAATCTTATCGTGGTTTGGTTCAATTCCTACAGCGCAATGCTCTTCGAACATATGACAAGCATCGGATAATAGGCGTATGCTGTTAAGTACGTTAAAGATAATGAGTGGCTTAAATACGTTTAACTCGAAGTTACCGGAAGCTCCGCCGATATTGACTGCAACATCATTTGCAATCACTTGCGATGCAACCATTGTCATTGCCTCAGATTGAGTCGGGTTTACTTTTCCTGGCATAATAGAAGAGCCTGGTTCGTTTTCTGGAATATTGATTTCTCCAATTCCACATCTAGGACCGGATGCAAGCCAGCGAACATCATTTGCAATTTTCATAAGCGAAGCGGCTAATGTCTTTAAGACTCCACTTGCTTCTACGAGTGAATCGTGCGCTGCGAGTGCCTCAAATTTGTTTTCTGCGGATACGAACGGTAAGCCTGTCTCTTTACCGATTTGCTTTGCTACTTTTTCTGCAAATTCGGGATGAGTATTAAGACCAGTTCCTACAGCAGTTCCCCCAATCGCAAGTCTATAGACTGCGGGTAATACGTTTCGTACTCTTTCGATTCCGTAAGTCAATTGTTGCACATAACCGGAAAATTCCTGTCCGAGAGTAAGCGGTGTTGCATCCTGTAAATGAGTGCGCCCAATTTTAATAATGTCTTTGAAGTCTTCTGATTTCTTTTTTAGAGTATCACGAAGTTTTGTAAGTTCAGGAATGAGACGGTTGTTTAATTGCTCTGCTGCTGCAATATGCATCGCTGTCGGAAATGTGTCGTTAGACGATTGAGCTTTGTTTACATCATCGTTTGGATGAATTGGTTTTTTAGAGCCCATGACTCCACCAGCAATTTCAATTGCACGATTAGAAATTACTTCATTTGAGTTCATATTCGTCTGTGTTCCAGAACCAGTCTGCCAAATACTCAAAGGAAAGTGTGCGTCGAGGCTACCCGATATTACCTCATCGGCAGCTTTTACGATTAAATCTTTTTTATCCTGTGGTAGAATTCCAAGCTCTGCATTCACAATCGCCGCTGATTTTTTTAATACGCCAAGAGCACGAATCATTTCACGAGGAAATTTATCCGTTCCAATTTTAAAATGATGCAGAGAACGCTCAGTTTGCGCTCCCCAGTATTTTGTTTCGTCTACTAGGATTTCTCCCATTGAATCTGTTTCTTTTCTAGTTCCCATTATTATAATCCTTTTAATATTTATAATTACTATTACTTGTCCTTACCTAACCCCGGATATTCAGTATTTGCCCGATGCGACTAAGTCGCCCCTTCCCTATTAGGGAAGGGGACTTTTTATAAGAGTCAGACAAGCACTTGAAGTCGGGGTTAGGTAATTACTCCGACTCTACTTCAATCTTTTCTAACTCTTCTTGCTCATCTAGTTTCTCCGGTCCTTTTAATTCCGCAACCAGATCTTTCGTAAGTTGAAAATAAGCGTTTACTTTCTTGGCTACTTTTTCGCCATACTTCTCCGAATAAGTTTTGATGAGCGACATATTCTCAGTAGCCTCAAGAGGCGATTTATCTACAGCCTTTGTTTCCCAAATCACTACACCATTTGAACATTTTTGTAAAATTCCTTTGAGCGCAAACTCTGACCTTGCCCCTATTGGAGTCTCTCGCATTTCTGCGGTTAATATCCCTTCTATCTTGGGAAATTCTTTTAGTGAGCACACATTCTTAAACTTAGCCGGGGCTTTGTACACAATAAAAAGCGAATGGTGCGAAATCTCTTGACGCAATATATCATGAAGCATCGCATTTTCTTCTTTTGAAATCTGGTTGTCTTTAGAAGGTAGAATTAAAATCCGCTTTGTAGTTGCTACATCCGCCGCAAGGTTCGGAGATTTTTTTACATACTGAATCGAACTACATTGAGTGAATAGAAATAAGAGTAGAAAGCCCAAAAATAAGTTTTGCATATATCTACAAACTGTTAAATAAGCAAATCTTTTCAAGTAGAAAATTTCTCTTTACTTTTTCTTAAATACTTTTAGTATATACAGAAAGTATACTTATGGTATTTGAATACGATGAAAATAAAAACCAAGCAAACATCAAAAAGCATGGAATCGACTTTGAAGAAGCAATCTCAG
>JANYCR010000598.1 GCA_025360185.1 Leptospiraceae bacterium
TAGCTTTCATGTTGGCTCCGAATGCGAAAGTTCATCGGCTTATACTGATGCGATTGTACTTGCGAGAGAAGTTTTTAATACTGCGAAAACCTACGGATTCGAAATGAGGCTATTAGATATTGGTGGTGGATTTCCCGGTCATGACTCAATAGAGTTAGAAGATAAGTTTATCGAAATTGCAAGTGCGATTAACGGTCAGTTAGCTGCTTCTTTTGCTGATATTCCTGACCTAGAAGTCATTGCTGAGCCGGGAAGATTTTTTGCAACAAGCTGCGGAACTTTAGTTACTAATGTAATTGGGCGCAAAATTATCATTAACTCCGAATCTGATAAAATTATTCATTACTATATTAATTCCAATCTCTACGGTGTGTTTAATAATATTGTATTTGATAAAGCGACTCCACATTTTGAACTGCGCAAACCAGCAGGTGAAAATGAGCCTCTCTACAAATCAGTTATATTTGGACAAACCTGTGATAGTATGGATAAAATCGCCGATGGACTCATGCTTCCTGAACTTGTCTGTGGTAATTGGCTAATCATCCGTAACCACGGAGCTTATACAATTGCAGCTGCATCTAAATTCAATGGATTTGAATTGGAAGATGTGAACTATGTGTTTACCTTTTAGGTTTTTGTAAATTGAATTAGTCGTAAGGTCTTTTTCCTTTTTTTGCTATACCTTAACATGAAAAGAACGTGCAAAGTCATGAAAGTAAGGCTGCAAAGTCCAAGAGCTTTTTAGTTCTAGGTCAGGGGTTGTAGGAACTGAT
Organism: Leptospiraceae bacterium; assembly: GCA_025360185.1. Taxonomy (GTDB): domain Bacteria; phylum Spirochaetota; class Leptospiria; order Leptospirales; family Leptospiraceae; genus UBA2033. The sequence goes on from JANYCR010000598.1 coordinate 777, forward strand.
TGAGATGGAAAGGATTTCGAGAGGATTTTACTGAATCCGCTGAGATCGAGTTCTAGGAGAAAGGTAAAAATCCAACAACGGGATTTTCCAAATGCGAGAGCTAGTTCACCAAGTTCGATCCAATCAGAGTTATCAGGACGGAAGCTAAGTCTTTTCAAGTTCAGATTTTCTTTTTGGTATTCAGTTTTATTTTTCTCTTTCATGTCTTTGATTTTAAATTCAATATTATTAAATACGATCATACCTATACTGGGTTTTAAATTGGTTATATTGTGCAGATGTTTTTCGTAAAAAAATGCTCTATTGTGTAACGCAACGCCCCAAAATAAGACTTTACATTTGTATATGTATATAAAATACTTAACATATGAAAGGTGTTTCTACGTATAAGGCAGACAGGCGGGCTTTAGCTACTGTTATCCAGGCTTGGGATAGATCGAGTCTTGGAGTGCTTACGGGCAATGCAGAGATTTATAGGCTTGCTCATTCCTGGATTGCGAATTTAGTTGGGAGTGGGTTTCGAGTTCATGTGATTGATTGTGCAATACGGTTTAACGTATATCGGATGATAGAAGAGGCAAATTTACTCGGGGCAGACGTGCATGAATTTTTAATGACTGGTGTAGTGCAACGGGCGTTTACCCCTTACCAGATACTCGATGTATGCCGTGGAATTTTAGATAGGGGAAATTTTTCTCATGAGATTTATTTTATTTTGGCACCTTCCAAGCAATTCTTTGATGGGGATGTCAAATCACAGGAAGGATATTTTTTATTGCAAAAGCTCATCGCTGTATTTGCTAGAATGCAGGAAAGGGGAATACCATTAGTAGCCGTTGAGTCTCAAAAATACAAGCACAATACATTTCAGATTTTATTCCCTGAGCTAAGGCGGATTGCAAATGCAAACTGGGAATACAACACATTTGCCTTTGGGCGGGAGACATTTCAGCGCTTCGATGTCTCTTATAAAAAGACGGTAGTTGGTCTTACACAATATAGATTAGAAATTTCAGGAGGAGAAAATGGGAAGAACGGTAATGCCTTATTCGAGGGCGGTGGACGCGACTGGGGACAGGCTACAGGATTTTAGAAGAGCGCTTCGTAAAGATGACAGGGAGATTTTTGACGAACTAATGCGTTATGCGAAAACACAAATTCAGGCGGGTGTAATGGCGTCTAGCCCCAATCCATTTGATTCCATGTCGCTTATCATGCATATCCAACTCGCAAAAAAACTGGACGTAGCACTTGCTGAAATTGAGAGATTGAAAAAAGGGAGAGATTTGCCACAGAGTCACTGAGGCACAGAGTAAGGAGGGGGTTTATAACTGTCACCCTCGAAGCATGGCAATCTTATAGTTATGAATACAATAGAAGGGTTTTTGTTTGATATATACAATATAGAAGAGCAGGTCTATGTATGGGTACTGGATAAGGAGAATAAGCCCCAACTTTTCCTGGATACATTTTACCCGGAGATATATTTAGATGGACCGCGTATACTTTTAGAAAAGGTAGTCAAGCGGATTCTATTTTACAATGCACTTAAAGAAAAGCCTGTCTGGGTGAGCAGGAGGCATTTTTATTCCAATAAGACAGTGCGGGTTTTGAAGGTAGTCATTTCCAAGCCTTCTGTTATGCGTAAAATTTTACATAAGCTTTATGCCTTTTATGGGCAAATGGATATATACCACACGGACATCGAAGTTCCTACAGGGTATTCTTATGATAGAAAAATATTTCCCCTCGCAAAAGTAAAAATAGAATACGAGAATATAAATAATTTCAACCGCGTTCATAAAATTTATACAGATGATGATATAGATGCATGCGAGTATGAAGTTCCTAAGCTTAAAATTATGGAGCTATCTTTAAAGTATAACCACCGTTTGGGGTTAAATCATCGTAACCCGTTAAAAATAAAAATTGCAGAGAGGGACTATGAGTTGACTTTTCAGAATCCCAAGGAAAGTATTTTAGAATTAAATAGGATTTTACTTAGAGAAGACCCGGATGTAATTCTATCTACTTTTGGGGATCAAGTTATTTTTCCGACTTTATTTTCCTACGCGCAAACTGTTCGTATTCCGATAAAATTAGATCGCGATGAAACTGCCCTGCACACAAGACAGATTATCCGCAAAGGAACAAGTTTTAATACCTATGGAGCTATGATCTACCGTGCTCCTTCTTATCCGCTTTTGGGAAGATGGCATATTGACCGTGCAAATAGCTTTGTATTTAAAGAAGCAGAGCTGAGAGGTATAATGGAATTATCCCGTATTAGTAGGCTCCCCATGCAGAGAATGGCGCGGGCTTCTACGGGAACAGCATTAACCGCAATCGAAACAGATGTAGCTTTACAAAAAGACTATCTTGTTCCCTGGCAAAAATCCAAAGTCGAAGACCCCAAGACGTTTTACGATTTACTTCGAATCGACAAGGGCGGGCTTATCTTTCAGCCTGATACCACTACAGGAATTGTATTTGAAAACATGGCACAGCTTGACTTTGCCCAGATGTATCCTACGATTATGGTCTTACACAACTTATCCCCTGAGACTGTGCTTTGTGAATGTTGTAAGGAGGAAGAAGTGATTAATAGAGTCCCGGGTGCAGGCTATCCAATTTGCAATAAGAGAAAAGGCGTAGTTTCAATTGCTCTTGAAAAACTTTTAAGCAGAAGAAAATATTATAAAGAGAGAAAAAAAGTTACTAGCGGAGAAGAATACGAATTTGCCGATGCAAAACAAAATAGTTTAAAATGGATGCTCGTTACTTCTTTTGGTTACCTTGGTTACAGGAATGCAAAATTTGGACGAATCGAAAGCCACGAGTCGGTCACTGCCTTTGGTCGAGAAATTTTACTCGCTGCTAAGGAAAAAGCAGAGGATGCAGGCTTTTATTTATCTCATGCAATTACCGATTGCATTTTTATTCAGAGACCAGATTCATCTCCAATCTCGGAGACTAAACTTTTGGAGCTTTGCGACGCAATTACCCGTGAGACTAATATCACTATGGCGATAGAAGGAATTTATAAATGGTTAGTTTACCCTCCTTCTAAAATAGATCCGCTTCTTCCAGTTTCTAATCGCTACTTTGGAAAATTTGAAAACGGGGAAATAAAAATGCGAGGACTTGCAGCTAGAAGAAAAGATACACCCGGTTTTGTAAAAAATATGCAATTAGAGTTACTCGACATTATGCGTGGAGCAGATACCATTGCGGAATTAAAAAACCTTCATAGCGAAATGCATTCTACTTTTTTGTCCTGGCGAGAAAAATTGGAATCAGGAAATGTTCCATGGAAAGACTTACTTCTTCGTAAGACGATTGGTAAATCCATTGATGAATATACGGTCGAGAATGCGAGTTTTCTTTCTTTGCAGGAGTTGGAAAAATATCATATGAGTGTTGAGCCTGGTGAAAAGATTCGGTATATTGTTATCAAAGAAAAGCATCCCGATAAATCAAAGCGCTATCTTCCTGAAGAAATGGCAAGACTAACACTTCGCTCTGAATTTTGTAACTACGATTCAGATTATTACACCTGCCAGCTCTGGGATGCGTTTCAAGAAATCTGGGAGAACTTCGCTCCGGTTGGTTACTTTCGATTTACCCCTAGTAGACAGATGTTGTTTGAGTTTTAATTTTAGAACTTAACTCGACTTTCATTTTTTCGAGAATCTCTTTTATATAACAAAGTGGAATTCTTTCTTGCTCTAGACGATTATTTTTTTCAAGCGAGTTAATATATTCAAATAAATATGTTTCTTCCGGAGACAATTTTCTTGGCACATAATTTATAGGCTTATTTAAAT
>JANYCR010000601.1 GCA_025360185.1 Leptospiraceae bacterium
TAGCCGATGAAATAAATCGCGCTCCTGCTAAGGTTCAATCTGCACTTTTAGAAACTATGCAGGAGAAACAGGTTACTATCGGGGATGAGACTTTTTTAGTTCCAAAGCCCTTCTTTGTTTTTGCTACTATGAATCCTGTCGAGCAAGAAGGAACTTACTCCCTTCCAGAAGCCCAGTTAGATAGATTTTTGATGAAGCTAATCGTAAATTACCCCACAAAAAAAGAAGAAGCCGAAGTTGTGAAGATGGTAATTCAGGAGACAAGGTTGCCGGAAGTTCAAAAACTAATGACTCCAGAAGATATTTTAAATCTCCAAAAAATTGCCCGTAATATTTTTATTGAGGATAAAATTATTTCTTATATCACGGACATCATTCAAGCTACACGCGATCCAAAAGCTTACGGTCTCAGTTTAGATAATGTGATTCAATACGGTGCATCGCCTAGAGCGTCTATCGCACTCGCACTTGTTGGACGTGCCCGCGCTCTCATGTTTGGTCGGGATTCAGTTCTACCGGAAGATGTTAAATCTATAGCGCATAACGTTCTTCGTCATAGAATTATTCCTACCTATTATGCAGAGGCAGAAGGTATTAAGACAGAGCAAATTATCAATGAAATTTTATCTAAAGTTAAAGTTCCTTAAACCTAATTACATATGTTAGTTTCTGATCTTCTAAAAAAAGCTAAAGAACTCGAACTGATTGCAAGGCGTAACGCGCATTCACTTCTTGCCGGGGATTACATTTCTACTATTCCCGGTAGAGGATTGCAATTCCATGAAGCGAGGAAATATGTCTATGGTGAATCTGTGCGTATGATTGATTGGAACATGACTGCGCGGTTAGGCGAGCCTTATGTAAAAACATTTTTAGAAGAAAGAGAGCGCGAAGTATTTATTGCGCTCGACGTTAGCCCTTCTATGTTTACCGGCTTTCAGGATAGAACTAAAATAGAATTTGCTGTAGAAGTAGCGGCTACTCTTGCTTATTCGTCTATTCAATCTAGAGATAAAGTTGGTTACATTATTTTTAATAACGAAGCAATTGAAGTAGTTCGACCTTCTAGTGGCAAATCACAGTTATTCAGAGCAATCAAATCTTTTCTTACTCATTCAGAAACTACTCCTGGTTCAAATGCTAGCTCCGACATTCGAAGTGTGCTTCATGCGCTTCAAAAATTTAAAAGAAGCCATTTTATTTTATTTATCATTTCTGATTTTTTAGATCACGATTTACCGGAAGATTTAAAGTTCTCTCGGATCGAGCATGATATTAATATGCTGCATATCTATGATCCAATTGAATATCAATTCTCAAATGAAATTTTCTTTCCCTCTATTTCACCTGAATTGAATAATGGCAAAAGAAATTCTGGATTTATGAGTCCGGGTGAACTTGGTAGTCTCGATGAAATGACTACTTATCTGAAAAATGCAAGCGTCAAATATCGAATATCCGTTCATAGCCTTTCTACACGTGCTGAGGTTGGACGTGCACTCAAGGAATTTTTTCATTTAAAAAAGAGGGTGATCGTTTGATTTTTCTACTTGCAGAATTACCAAACGGTATTGCGCCTCCAGTTCATATGTTTGATTGGAGGTATAACCAGGAAGTTCGAAATTGGATTCTTCTTCCCATACTTCTTATTGCCATGTATTGGCTGTATAGGTATTTTAAAAACAGGCAAAAAGAAATTCAAAAGCGCAAGCCAAGAACGCCTGTTCAGCCTGCTGAAGTTCTAAAAGAAAGAATTGAAATCATACAGAAAAATTATTCTAGTAATTTTCAATATAGAGATGGATTACATGAATTATCCGCTCTAATGAGAAACCACTTTGAGTCTAAGACTGGAATAGAAATTGAAGAGATGACGGCAGAGGAAATTAAATCTAGAATCAAAGATAAAAAAGTTTCTAGCTTTTTTTCTAACCTATCCGAATTGCAATTCGGTAAACAAAATCCAATGAAGTCAGAATTCGATGAAGTATTTACGGAGGCAAAGGTTGCGTCTGGTCTAGAAAATATTCCAAAACCGAAGGTAAAAGAGAAGAGCAATGAAATCGTGAGGCCTGGAAATTGAGCGAAATACATTTTTCTTATTCATTTGTTCTCTGGGCAATAGGGTTAATTCCTGTTTATCTCTACTTTCGATTTCTTTTCTTAAAGAAGGCAACTGTATCTTATGCTCCCCTTCAATACAAAACTCCAGCGAATAAGAGAAAGATTTTCTTATATCTAGAATACGTATTAGAATCTTTACTACTCGCAACTGTCATTATTGGAATTGCAGATCCACATAAAGTAACGGAAAGAAGTATGATCCAAGAAGATGGACTTGATATTGCACTCGTATTGGATGTTTCTGCTAGTATGCAAGCTGCTGATTTTACACCTAATCGACTCGAAGCGATGAAAGAAATAGCTAAAGACTTTATCAAGCGAAGTGGAGGCAATCGCATCGGCATATACATATTTGCCCAGGACACCTTTACGCAAACACCACTGACTACCGATCACGCTGTCCTCTTGGAGCTACTCGAGAGTATCTCCTTTAAAGTAATCGATCATTCGGAAAGCGGCGGAACGGCAATTGGAGACGCGCTTCTTGCTGCGACAGACTCTCTAGAAAAAGCAAAAGTTCCAAAGCGAGACCAAGTTATTATTCTTATCACGGATGGGGAAAGTTCTTATGGGGTCGATCCAATATTAGCCGCTAAATATGTAAAAGACTTAGGTATAAAACTCTATGCAATAGGTCTTGCAGGCGAAGAACCAATTGAAGTCTATGTAGATGGTAAACCTTATCTCACACCTAGCGGCAAAATACTAGTTACCTCGCTCGATGATAAACAACTCCGGCAAGTTGCTAAGACTGCCGATGGAAAATTCTATCGTGCTAAAAATCAAAGTGTCCTCTCGGAAATTTTTTCCGAGTTAGGTAATTTATCTAGAACTCCGCTCGAAGTTAAAAAAACTAGATTAAAGCATTCCTTCACGCGCTACTTAGCATTTGTTTGCATGCAAATGTTTTTTTTCTGGATGCTCGTTGACGGGTTATTTGTCAGGAGACCAATGAGATGATTGATTTCGAAAGTATAAATCAATTCTATTGGATGTTTCCTTGGATATTTTTCTTACTTTACCTATATAGGAAACAGTCAAAATCTTTTCTATGGACTCTGGATAACGTCTCTAAACGATTTGTAAATTCTATTACAAAGTATAGCTCTTTAACCAAAATAAAATTACATTTACTCTTTTTATTTTTTCTGGGACTCCTAGTAATCACAACTTCTGCAGGACCTAGAATGGAAGGAATGGTAGAAGACGTGTCGGGTAAGGGCAAAATCATATTAGTCCTAGATGGATCTTTTAGTACGCTTGCAGGAGATACTAGCCCTCACCCGATTACTAAGAAATATCCGGAGGATAGATTTGCAGAAGAACAAATTTTTGCAGAAGAGTTAGTGGATGCAAATCCTGATTTTGCTTATGGACTAATCACATTTAGCGGCAAACCAGCAATACACTCTATGCCGACGAATGATATTATTTCGATTAAAACATTTATACATACATTGCTTGCCCATAGCTTTGAGAGCACTGGATCTAGTTTTAAGTTAGCACTGCAAGAAATTTTACGACAGGTATACGAGACTGAGGGGAATATTCAAGTTATTCTCTTAAGCGATGGGGAAGTTCCTGAAGGAAAAGAGGAAGACTTAGAAGAAGAGATTCGGCTGTTGAAACGAAATAATGTTACTGTTCACACAGTCGGCGTTGGAACAAGTAAGGGTGGCGCTGTAAACTTTTTTGTATCCTACACGGAAGAAGAAAAAAAAGAATTAGAAAATAATTCTACAGATGATTCAACAGGAACTAAGAAGAAAGAAGTAGATCAAAAAGTCATAAAGAAAATTCAAACTTACCGTCAGGATGATCTTTTAAGTAAACTCGCCAAAGAAACAGGCGGACATTATATTGTAGTAGAGAAAGGTCAGTGGGTAAATGATCTTATTCCTTATATAAAAGAAACAGGTGCGATTGCAAAATCTAAAATCAAAACTGGCGGCAAAATTGATTTATCCGTTTACTTTCTAATCATCTTCCTGGCTGGATTTTTATTAGACGGATTCGTTCTATTTAGAAAGTAAGAGAATAGTATTCTTTCCTTCGGCTTCGCTCAGGACAGGCTAGGCTCAGGATGACATAAAACTAAATTTACCAACACTCTATTGATTTAAAAAAGAATCAATAGCGTCCATAACTTCAGATGGAGAACTCATCTGAGGAAAATGTCCCTTAGCCCTTACATTGATTAATGCAGATCCAGAAATATTTTCGTTTAAGTATTTTCCAACTTGTATTGGAACTGCAATATCGTCAGTTGCCTGTATGATTAAGCAAGGCTTGTTAATTTTTTTTAAATCTTTTCTATGATCAGATTGAAATATTCCACGAGAAGCAGACATTGCAATATCTGGACGCAAGTCCATTAGAGTAAGTGCAAACTCTAAGCCAAGTTCTGGACGATGAGAATTTCCCATAGCAGCAGGGGCAAATCCATTTACCCACTCCTGGTAATTGGTTTGCATTGCATTGTAAAGTTGGTCCAAGTCTTTTTGATCGAATCCACCAAAGTAATCTTTATCGTTTAAGTAACGAGGGGATGCACCGATTAAAATTAATTTAGAAAAAAAATATGGTTCCTGGATACTTGCTAGTAACCCCACCATTCCGCTGACAGAATGCCCAACATAAATAGCATTTCGTAAATCTAGCTCTGTCCCAATTTCTAATAAATCAGAGACATATCCTAGTAAGCTGCTATACTTTGCAGGGTCGTATTCGCGGATATCGGATTTGCCCGCCCCTACATTATCAAACAATATAACTCTATAATTATCCTTATAATGATCGATAAGGTGTCTCCAAGTTGACTGGTCAGTTCCAAATCCATGCGCAAATAAAATGGTAGGATTTCCACTTCCGATTATCTTGATATTATTTCTGCTAAATACGTTTGCCATAGTTCTATATAAACTAATGCAAACTTTGTGTAAAGCCTTAAATACTATACTCGCTATAAATCTATTTAAAATGGGATAGAGAACACTCGGACACCCAATGTAAAAATCAAAAATGTAATCAGGAATACAAAGAAAATATTCATCCAGAGTCCTGCTTTTGCCATTTGCGGAATTTTTACGTAGCCGCTACTGAATACAATTGCGTTAGGCGGTGTTCCAACAGGTAACATGAATGCACAGCTTGATGCAATCGTTGCTGGTATGAGAATTAATCTTGGATCTACTTCAAGAGCTTTTGCAATTCCAAGACCTATTGGTAGAAACAGGGTGATCGTTGCAGTATTGCTTGTAAATTCTGTTAGGAATAGGACTATAGCTGTTACTACGAATACTACGAGGATAATATTTGTTTGCCCTTCCAGAATTATTTTTGTTTGGATACCCATCCAGTCAGACAGACCGCTTCTATCAACTGCTCCTGCAAGACTTAATCCTCCTCCAAATAAAAGCAATACATCCCAGGGGATTGCTTTCATATCAGACCACTCTAACAAGAATTTTTTCTTTTTCCAATTGACTGGAATTAAAAAGAGTAAAATTCCTCCAGTCATCGCAATGATTCCATCTTTTAAATTATTTTTTACATATAAATTGCTTTCATATGTTCCACGTAAGACCCAGGCAATTGCGGTTGAGATAATTACAAATGCAGTTAGACCTTCGGCTAATGTAAATTTGCCAAGCTTTCGCAACTCTACTTCAATGATTTCCTCAGCTCCCTCAATCTCTCCAAGGCGCACTGGGAAAATAAATTTCGTTAACAGTATAAATGTTACCGGTATAGAAATTACAATCAGTGTCACACCGAATACCATCCAGTTTGCGAAGTTAATAGAATCTAATCCATTTTTATCAAAAAACGCTTTCATCACTGCGTTAGGGGGTGTGCCGATTAACGTTCCAAGTCCGCCTATACTTGCGCCATATGCGATACTTAGCATCAGCGCAACTCCGAAATTTTCAATGTTTTGTTTTTCAGATTCCGCTACTTTTGACTTTAATAATTCTAGAACTGTAATTGCAATTGGTAGCATCATGATGGTAGTTGATGCGTTACTCGCCCACATGCTGATAAATGCAGTTGCAATTAAAAATCCAAGTAGAATTTGAGATGGCTTTGTCCCAACTACTTTAATAATGTTGAGAGCAATTCGTTTGTGTAAATTCCATTTCTCCATTCCGATTGCTAAAATAAATCCACCCAGGAAAAGATAGATAACAGGATCGGCATACGGTGCCAGAATTTGTTCGGAGAAGTATTTGGATAATTCCGGTTTACCTATTTCCTTTAACGTTTCCGTAGCAGTTTTTGGAGCTGCATTCGATACATTCAAAAGATAAAATAAAGGAATTGGAAGTAGAGATGTAATCGGAATGGGGACAGCCTCTGTTACCCACCAGATCGCCATCCATAGCCCACAGGCAGCTACCTTCCATGCATCATATGTCATTACACCTTTGATTCCACTCTCTACAACAAAGGTCGGTGGAAAAAAAAGCATGATCAAAAAAAGAATAGGTCCTGTAAAGAATCCAATTTTCTGCCAGATTTTCATTTCTTCTGCGCTATCGTCGATTTGGTTCATATTTTTCCTCTTTATACTTTAATTATTTTATCATAGGTCTTTTCATTCGAAATGTCTATAGTCAGAAAGAACTATTTTTTTCATATTCCGCACATCGTATTTTAAAAGTTCAGCAAGCTTGTTGAATCTATGTCCATTTCAAATTGGAATAGAAACTTTTTGCCTATGCGGTTCATTTGGATTCGAGCCTCAATTTTATCTGCTCTTTTTTTAAGATTATTTGTTCCCTGTCCTTTATCTATTGGATCTAAATAAGTAGTTTGGGTAGTCATGCTTATGATGAATGTATTGTTTTGGATATTAAAATCCCAATGACATTCTCCTGAGCCATACTTCAAATCATTCGTGCAGACTTCTTTGCATATAAGAAAAATTTCATTGTATTGAGATAAAGAAATATTATCCCCGTCTGAAAATATTTTTGCTTTCCCGTCAACGAAAGTCTTAAGAGGTCTTCCGGTATTAGAGTAGCGGGTAATTAAGTGAAGCCGAATTCCATCTATTTATTTCCTTTTATACCCCTGCTTATAAACTTCTTCTTATCACACAGACCTATTTAATTATTTTTAGTTCGATTCTTGTTTTATCTACATCGATCATCTCAA
>JANYCR010000602.1 GCA_025360185.1 Leptospiraceae bacterium
CATTTAAAGCCGCCGCCAAACTGATAAAAGATTTAAATGCGATAGAACGACAAAATAAAAAACAGTCGAAAATCGCATTGGCGCTTCTAAAGAGCAAGGTTAAATGCTTTCACACCAAGAATCACCATTGTTATGCGAAAGTTGAAATTTCTGGAAATAGAAAAGTAGCATTGAGGATCGGTGATTCGGAATTCTCGAGTTTTATTCGCCGACTCTACTATGAAGAAACAGGAAATCCAATTAGTAAGAATGCGATCGAAGAAGTTGTTAACACCTTAGTTGCACAGGCGCTTTACGATAGTACGGAAGAAGAAGTTTATCATCGCGTCGGTTTTCATGAAGATGGAATTTTTATTTTCACGAACAACGATACATTTGGAGTGAAAGTTATTGCACATCCGACGGGAAACCAGTTTGAGCCAGGTTATATTTTATTAAATGAAGTTCCGATAAATTTTTTAAAAGCTAACGACATGCTACCTTCTCCTTCGGTAGACTTTTGTGATTTTTTAAGTATTGAGAGTCGAATGAGCCGACTATTTGAATTGATAAATGTTCAGGACGATCGAGATAAGATTCTTGTTGTTTCTTGTTTGATTGCTGCGATGACTCCTGATCTTGGGGCATACCCCGTTTTAATCGTCGAGGGCGAGCAAGGTTCGGGGAAAAGTACAACTTGTCGGTACTTGCACATGCTGATTGATCCAAGAGAAATTGTACTGACTCATTTACCTACAGAACCGAGGGATTTATTCATCACTGCCAGTCATGCATGGGTTCTCAGTTTTGATAACACAAGTTATATGTCGAAGAAAATTTCGGACAGTTTGTGCATGTTATCAACGGGTGGCGCTTTTCAGACAAGAAAGCTTCACACTGATACTGACACGATTTCAATTCGCGCAAAGAGACCTATTATTATTAATGGTATTGATAGTTCGCCAGACCGAGCAGATTTACTGGATAGATCGATAATTATTAATCTTCAACCCATAAGAACAAAAATATCTCTTGCAGAATTGGATTCTTCATTTAAAAAAAATGCGGGGGATATTTTTGTTGGTCTTCTGCAAATACTTTCCCTGGTGTTGGCAAAAATGAATACTTTCGATGATTTTGGAAATTTTAGAATGGCCGATTTTGCACGGATTGGTTGCGTCGTTGAACAAGTATTGGATTACCTCTTGGGGTTTTTCAAAACCGCCTATTCAGAAAATCTAAAAAGCGGATCGTCTCATGTCTTAGAAAATGATCGTGTTGTTTTATGGATTCTTAGAAAGTTTAAACCCGATCAAGAAATTAGGACAAGTGCCACAAGATTACATTTCGATCTATCTCAAATAATACCAATTGAGATTAAGAAACACTTCCCTCGAAATGGCGCTCAACTCACGAAGGAATTAAAAAGGGTCGCCCCTGAGATGAAGCGAAATGGCTTTGAAATAGGTTTTTCTCGCACAGCCAGTTTAAAAGAAATCTACATCAAGATGCCGTCAGAGGCGTCATCCCTTTGGAGTGATATGTCTGATAAGGACTTACCAGAATTTAATGACGGCAATGACGGTGATTTTAGAGATTTAGGGGATAAGGTGGTGCCCTATGATCGTCTTTCGTAGTTTATGTCTAAGTTCTGTTCTCAAAATCGGGGAATTGTTACCTGCAGGTGGTTTAACCCTTCTATTAATGTCGATTCGAGGTTATTGTGCGCCGCAATAGGGACGCAGATCATCCCTCGCTCATTGAAAATTTATGGACGGTAACGGAAACGGCGCAATTTCTCAAAGTGAGCCCGAAAACTGTTTATGATTGGGTCCACAAAAGACAAGTTCCCTATCATAAACTCAATCGGCTCGTGAGATTTGTGCCGCAAGAAATTGCAAAGTGGCTTTTTGAAAGAGGTCACAATGGCAATTGATTTTATCAAACGCAAAGCAAATACCACTTATCGTGTTCGGGTATTGCTTCCAAATGGGAAACGCAACACGAAATGTTTTAGCCGAATGATTGACGCCAAATACTGGGAAGCCCAAGTCACGGCAAAC
>JANYCR010000018.1 GCA_025360185.1 Leptospiraceae bacterium
CATTTAAAACATCTGTCGTAAACCTGGAACGATAATGATAGGATGTAGGAAATAAATCTTGCTTGGGAACTTGAAAACGTTGGTGCGCTGTGAAACAAGTCTTACAGTATACTATCTCTATCGGATATTCATTACAAATTCTTTCTTCACCTACTCTAACTAAGTCGTCGCACATCGGATGAAGACCTAAGTTAAGAACAGGAATTAACTGAGTGTCTCCACAGACTTCACATATTTTTATCTCATTCATTGGATAATTCATTTTTAATATTCCCTTAATTTACTGATTGGTATAAATTTATTTAATAGTTTTTTTATTTTACGAAAGAAAAAACGAAAAAAAGAAAAATAGAAATTCGGATAAATACAATTATTCAAAATAAGTTTCAGCGGATTTATATAGACAAATCCAGATTTTTCTCTGTTCAGAAACATTAAAATTAAATCAGGTATAAAATAATTTAGAGCAAAATTTCTGTAGCGTAAATATTTAAGAAAAGGTAGTCCATTTTTTCTATATTCATCTAATGCCTCGACAAGACGAACACTGTGCACTAGCGGATACATAGGTGACCATTCACGTGCACCGGTTAATGATACACTTAATGGCGAAGCATGAAAGTAAGCTTTAGAATTTGCAAATGCTTTCGAGAATATTTTTACATGCACAAATGTATTATCGAAATGAGAATATACGCGGTTATCCGTAAGAGCAACCTTATCCGGCAAATGAGCATTTAACACCCATTTGCTTCTTCTGAACACTGCTAAAAACATTCCACCAAGAAAATCAAAAGAAATCTTCGGATTAATTAAATCTATAAATGCGGTTTCTCCGGATTTATCCCAGGAAGAAAATTTTTCCATTTTTTCAGGCAAACTAGAAGTTTGAAAAGGTTGCGGAAAAGAGAAAACAAATTCAGTAGTTAGGTGATAGGAATTAATATAAAAATAATCAACCATTGGATGCGTTTCAATCAGAGATATAACTTCTTCAATCGCATTCGGAACAAGTAAATCATCATCACCAATTAGCCACACAAAATCAGAATTAGCCATCTCGACAACCTTTAAAACATTTCTAGCAACGCCTAAATTTTTCTCATTCTTTTGGTACTTGATGGGTAAATCTTGCTTTGCCTTAGAAATTATTTCAGACGTTTCATCCGTAGAGCAATTATCTGAAATACAAAGCTCGAAGTCTATTTTAGATTTAAGTTTATTTGCAATAATAGACTCCAGACAATTTGATAAATGCTTTGCCCGGTTATATGTTGGAATGCAAATAGAAAGTTTAGTCATGATTAGATAGTATTCAAATTTTCTTTAAATAAAATGTTATATCATCTAAAGGAATTAAATGACTCAGGTAGTATTCATACCTGTTAGGCCAGCGATTTGCTACCGACAGGATGATTTTTTTTATCCAACGATTTTCTAAAGTTTCATTGAAAACTCTTTTTGTTAATTTAAATCTTGCAAGAGTGTAATCGTATCTTTTACAAATTATATGATCTGGATCATAATAGGCAAAAGAATCTACCGTGAAAAAATGTAAATGAGTAGGATCAATGAAAGCCCACTGGGATCGAAAGTAAGGAACGATGACTTTTACGAGAGAACCTGGCTTTGTAATTCTATAAATCTCTTCCATGACTTTTATAGGCTCTGCTAAATGCTCTAGGCAATTATCAATATATACCTCATCAAAAAAAGAATCTTCAAATGGATAAGGAAAACTATTTAGATTGTGCACGACATCCGCCGCAGTACGATCATTAAAATCTACTCCGATTGCTCCTTCGCGCTTTTTATTTCCGCAACCTAAATCTAGAATTTTTATTTGTTGATTCATTCACATATCCTTAAATTACTTCGATGTAATTCTAAACAGAGGAGTTATTTAGAATTAATATAATCAGAAAATATCTGCCAGAGAGGCAACTCAGGAGTATTCGGCATTTTTAAAAATTCTTCTTTATACTTCTGAAAAGCTTCTCGGTTAACTCTAAACCAATCAATTTTAGCCAAGCTAGATGTTGGTAATTCATCTAAATTTATTAATTTTGTATCTAGAAGCTGACTGGAATATATCAAATAATTATGTTGTCCATTTGCTTTAAAGTAATTAGAAGTCAGGCAAACAATTGGTTTCCCCCACAGGATCGCAAAACTTCTAGCAGTTGAAGTGTGTTCAAATACAATTTTGCTATCTTTAATAAGTTGGGCGGTTTTATTGTAGAATAATTTTCTATTTGCAAACATCTGCTTATTGAATTCAGGATCTGCCTTTGGGTGTCCTGCAATTACAACTTCTAGTCCCATTTCTTTTTCAAATCGATCAAAGAAAAAATTCATGGTGGTATAATAATCTTTGCCCGCTAAGGAATTTTTATCTAAACCAATATGTTCAACATCAGGATGACAACCTGCTGCCTGGTCTATAAAAACAGCGTAATTATTTGATAAAAGCTGTTCCGTGTTTTGATTTTGTAAATAAATGTCATAATCGAATGTATGCGCCCAGATTATTACTTTTGATGATTGAGCATGAGAATACGAATTGCAATTACTTCCCGAACAAACGACTATATCTGGAACGATGCCAAAATAAATAAACGCACGCTTTAAAGGAGCTAACATTTTAGCATGGATACCAGTCATTAGCCGACCCTCTTTATAAGCTCTTATTAGTTTTCGAAAAAAAATATTTTCTTTTATATCTTCATTTGTTCCCGGCATCGGACCACTAATAACATAAACTCTTTTAACATTTTTAAATTTCAGAAAAAATCTTATAAATAGTGATTTTAGATCATCCTCTAAATAATCGACATAGTATTCAGCCTGTAAATTTCTTAGGTCAACTATTACTTCTAGAAAATTTCCTAATGATTTTAATTTTTGCATACCAGATGGAAGTGTATATTTTTGAGCCTCCCTTATTTTAGGAACAATCCATTCGGAAAAGTCTAAAATTTGTATTTCATTTTCTTTACTTAGTAATTCAATTCCAAAACTCCTATAGTCTCTTTGGGAAAAGGGGGACTTTGTTATAAAAACTATTTTTCTCATATTAGATTATTCTTTCAGCCATCATTAGATTGCTGTATCAAAATGATCCATCCCCATCGTAAAGGGAAGGATACCATGATTCAGTTTTAAATAATAGCGGATATAATTCTTCTGAAAGAGCTTTGTAGTAATAAGGAAAAGATTTATAATTTCTTGAAAAAGGTCTAAATTTTAACGCGTGCATTCTTATTTTTTCAGTAAATCCGACGAGCTCTATGACATGACATCCAAGTTCTTTTGCTTCCTTATAAGCAGCGGTTAACAATGCATCAATGATATTCTGATCATCTTTTACTGTAAATAAATCTATTATTTTATAGCGTTTGAGAGAAATATTTGATATATTTTCGGTGGCTAACACTATATAACCCTCTAATTTATTTTTTTCGTAGCAGCATATCAATGTGATAGGAGTAAGCTCATTGGATAGCTCTAAGTTCCATCGAAGAAATTCTGAATTTCTATAAGCCAAAAGTTGCGAGCATTCCTCTATCTTTCGCTTCCATAAATCATCAAAATCACTACCGATTTCATTTATTAACTTTTTCTCTATTCTAAAATTTGAGTTTTTAGAAGAAGGTTTGAAAGATTTTATTTTCAGAGTACTAATTAGATAAAATAATGGCGAAAGAAAATAACTCAATAACATAGACATATTCTTGTTTAACTTCTTTTTCAAAAATGCTGCATTCAAAAAACTTGCGGGGGCTAAAATCCAAAAAAATACCCGAGCATATTCTGAAAGTGGCATTTGATCACCTTCATACTTGGAAAAAATTTTTGAAGTTGGTTTAATGGCAGTCGTAACCATTAATAAATCAACATCCTTCTGTTCAAAATAAGCGTTAGAGAGTAATTTAGTGTATTCCCTGAATTCTTTTTTAACAGCCCATGTACTTGCTACAGATATTCTTAAATTCTTATGTTCAAAATGGTAAAGCCTAGGTATACTTCCAAAAAAACCAACAATATTAGTGTTATTTAAAAGAACCCATCCAATCGACATATCTGAATCATGACCTTCGGGCAAAGCGAGATTATCCTCACAATATTTCTTCCAGCGCTCGGAGAACTGCACTTCAGTCATATTGACTGCTAATCCCAATTCTTTTATTAACAAATACACATTTTTTAAATCGGCAATGAAAGCCTTACGAATACTAATAATAGGCAAGCTAATTTTGAACCGTCCTAACGAGAAAAAAAGTATTTTACTTGGTTCATATTCCACTTAGCAATCATATGATCTCGTTCAACAAACATAGGCGTAGATTTTCTAAATATCGAACCTCGCCTTGTTGTCAAAAAGGAAATGTATCCAACTTCCTTCGCTATTTGCGGATCCCTATCAATAACAAAATCTCTTCCGGGTATTCCAACAGGCGCACAGAAGTGTAGACAATCAATTCCAAGTTTTTCTTCGATAGTTTTCTTTGAAATTAGAAGTTCCCTTTTAACTTCATCCGCCGATAGTCCTACCAATTTTTTATGACTAACGGAATGAGCGCCTATCGACATCCCTTCTCTTAGGATTTCAGCGCAGTCCTCCCAAGTTAGGAATTCGATAGTAATATCATCCTTTCCAAAAAAACTTTCGCCAACTCCAAGATCATCATCAGGTGAGGATCCAATAAATAGAGTGGGTATAAAAAAAGTTGCATGAGCCCTATTTTTTTTCAAAATCGGAATAGCATTTGTTAAGCAATTCTTAAATCCATCATCAAAAGTTAAGCAAAAGTGCCGACCTTCCAATGGACGATCTGAATCTAAAATTGAAATTGCATCATCTAGAGAAATAAAATCCCCAAAATTTTTCATTAATTTTAATTGTTTATCAAAATTAATGCATTCATCACTAAAAATATGATGGTAATACGGAAATCGAATCCAATTACCATTTGATGGTATTGTGTCCCGTAGGGCAATCGTAGATACAGCAGCATCTCTTACAATTTCCCTAATCCTCTTCTTAAATCCAAGCTCTGTCTGTAATTGTTTGTATTCCCCCAGAGGGGATTTTGTTTTATTCATATATATTCTTCTAGCTTTTTTCAGCTAATTTCCTTTTTAATTACAGTCTGAATTTTCCAAAGAGTTTAACTTAAAGAATCTTTGCCAAGAACTGTGTCGATGCTAAGCCAATAAATTCTACTCATAATTAAATTGCGAGCACGCTGCCTTCCTTGCTCAGCAATTTTTTGTCGCTCTTTTTCATGTAGTAGATAATACTCAGTTACCTGTGCCGCTTCTTCAACGGAATTAAAAGAAACAAAATGTTCACCCGGAATAAAATACCTTCTAACTCCCGGCACTTCAGGTGCAATAAGGAGTGTCCCCGAGGCAAGCGTTTCTAAATACCGGTAGGTTAACTGTGTTATCCACTTCCAATCGTTAATAGGCAAATTAATTTGCTCGGCAGTTGTAACGATAGCCGCTGAGTGACCTAGAATCGTCCAGTACTCTTCATCTGATTTACGTGGCTCACCGGGAACCCTTCCCCTGATTTCTAATACAAGCCCTTTCGTTTTTAAAATTTCTGCAACAGAATTAAGAAATGTAGTTCTTGGTTCATAAAGTGAGCCAACAAAAAGAGCTTTCTTTACTAATTTTTTAGGACGCTTATCATTAATCGTATCTATCATAGAAAGAGTCGCGACAGACAATGGCATTAGGTTAGGGGCTACTATCCTGTTATGCGGAAAAAGTGGTGAGCCTTCGCTAGGGGCTAAGAAGCTGATTACCGCTCCCCGAACTGCTGTGAGGATTACAGATTGCACTCGCCAGGTTCTGTAAGAATAATCAGCAAGTAAGACAATAGGAACAATTCCGCGAATATAAAACAAAATTACAATTCTAAAAGATTCTATGATTGCGCTAAACCAATTTTGATTTCCTGTGCGTGGATCATATAGATAATGTGTGGGCTTATGTTCATTAACTGCATTTTTCACTTGCTCGAAGTAATTTTTATCTTTCTCTATTACTAATTTAAAAACTCTTTTAGTTCCGAGGTATTCACATGCAGTTGCATAGAGCTCTTTAAACTCAATCGATTGCCAGCCAATTGCTCCCGCCTCGATACAGACAGAGGTGCTTGTGAAAGTCTCTCGATTTAAAGTAGATGGACTAAATAGACGAAGGGGCAAGAGGATTATCTTTGTTAACCAATACGCTAAAAAACTAACTCTAGGAATTAGTATATCTTTGAAAAGAGATTTATGAATTATAGTTTTAGACATTTTTAATTCTATTGGCTTAACTTAAATGATTTCAATTTCTGGTAGAGGAAAAATCAATTTGCCGCCACTGGCTAGGTATTCTTGCTCTCTTTGAATTATGGAGTCTTTGAAATGCCATGGAAGAACTAACATATAATCAGGCTTCATCTTTCTTGCCTCCTCCTCTGAAATAATTGGAATGAGTGTCCCCGGTGTGTACGCACCGAATTTATTGGAATTTACCTCTGCAATATACGGAATATCTTTTTCTGTTAATCCACAAAATTGTAAGAGCACATTACCCTTAGTAGACGCTCCATACCCGATTACTTTTTTCCCATCGGATGTGAGTGCTCTCACAAGACTCAAAAGATGTTCCCTATGCTGAAAAACTCTTTCTTCAAATTTTCGATAAGGAGCAGGAGTTTGTAAACCCATTCTGTCTTCTTGTTCCAACATCCAATTAATAATGGCATCATTTACTTTATGTTTAGAATTTTTTCTTGCAGCGGTTACTGCGAAGCTGCCCCCGTTCACTGAATTCATTTGCACATCAATGACTCGAAGCCCACATCCCTCTAATAATTTTTTAACTACGCCTAATGAATAATATTCTAAATGTTCATGACAAACTGTATCATAAGCGTTCATACGTAGCATTGTCGGCATATAGCTTTGTTCAAAATGCCAAATTCCATCTCCATCTAGTATCTCTGCAATATCAGTTACGAAATTTTTTGGTGCTTCTAAATCATAAAACATTGCTATCGACGTAATGATCTTAGCCCCTTCTCCGGGAAATTTTTGTCGAAATGCTTTTGCTGTAAAAAAATCAGGAACAAGTTCTATTCCATCTGTATAATATTCAAAAAACTTTTTACCTGTCGGATCAATGCCTATTCGTTTCAATCCATTTACATTATATGACTTCAGTGTAGTTGCATCGTTACTTCCAATATCCAAAACAATATCGCCGGAATTTAGCGGGCAAAGACGAACTAAAAAATTTACCTTTTGTTGCAAATGTTTCACCATGGATTGGTTAAGCCCTGACCTGTAGCCATAATTCATTCCATACATTTCGTCGAGGTCGTAAGAATGTTTGAGTTGTAGTAACCCGCTCTCCGGGCAAAGAACTAATTCGAGTGGACCGGAAGTTATCTGCGTTTTTTTATCAGTCGGAAATACACCGGTTAATACCTGTTCGCCCAAGTTTAAAACAGAAATTAAATTTTTACTTCCACTAACCCGACATGCATTTATTTCTTTTACTTTTTGATTCATTGATCTACCTTTTGTTTCTTTCTTGTATCACCAATTACCCGGGCAGGAACACCACCCGCTATCGCAAAATCAGGAATATCCCGCGTGACAACTGCGTTAGCCGCTATAATTACCCCGTTACCTATTTTTACTCCGCCCGAAATAATAGCTCCCGATGCAATCCAGCACCCCTTGCCAATATGAATATCGAACCCGGAAGATGGAACTTCTTCTTCCCCTCCTCCCCATGATTCACTATTTACACCCGGTGCAAGAGAAGCACGCATCCCATCATAAAAATTATGCCTGCCTGTTATTACCATTACATTATGACTGAATATTGTTCTATCTCCTACATAAATAGACCCGCTTGATAAATTAAATAGAGTATTAGCTACAGCGACCCTTTCGCCTAAGTGTAGTTTGCCGCTATCGCCTATAGTGTATGACGTTTCATAAAAATAGTAAAGAAAAAAACGAACGATAGGTCGCATGAAATTTCTAAGTTTACGTTTAATCAAAATATTCCTCACATTAATTTTTCTATATGCTCATCATTTAGGGATAAACAAGGCATCTCCCCACCATAACCATTCGTCATGCGATCTATGAGGATATAGCCAGCCTAAACGATAACCTTTGTCATCTAACTCTGAAAAAATTTTATAATAGGGAATTTGGTCAGCGTAAAAAACTCTAAAGTTTATTTCTACTAATATTGAGCTAATTGTTTTTGGATTTAAATATTTACCAGCAGATACAATCGCATCAAGATCAGTTCCTTGAGTGTCTGTTTTCAGAAGACTAATTGGATTTTGTGACAAATTAATTTGCTCTTTATCGATAAACTCATCTAATCGGACACTATCTACAGTCACTTTTTTATTTAGAGTCAACCATTTTGAAGGTTGATTTGGTAAAGGTTCTAAAAGACTTGAACCAACATCGCTTTCTGTTACATAAAATGTTTTTTTGCCACTTGAAGTTGATACAGCCGACTCAACAGCTACAATTTGTTTATGTTGCGATGCTAAATTGTGTAAATCTATATAAGCTTCTTTAACGGGCTCAAATGAATAAATCTTCACTGTAGGAATAATTTCTAATATTTCTAAAGCAAACTGACCTCTATTAGCCCCCACGTCTAAAATGATCGAATCCGTTTTAAGGATTCGAGATAAATCTCGTTTAATTGCTTTAGTTGAGGCCTCGGTATCCTCAGCTTCTAAATCTGGTCTATGATACTCATGATTTTTTTCCATTTTTTTTCCTTTAAATAATTTCTAAAATTTCCTAAAATACCTTATGACGTTTCATGAAATTTCTAAGTTTACGTTTAATCAAAATAAAATCCTTATGGGTTATTATATAAAAGTATTAGCATAAAGTCATTAAGAGGCAAATCCTAATTGCTTAAAAAGTTTTGCCAGCTTAGCTCCCATTTCAGGAAAGATACGAGAAAGAACCGGTAATTGTTTTTCCCAGAGGCTTCTCTCAAATTGCCCCTCTTCTCTTTTCATTCGATCATATAGATAACTCTCGGCACCAATTACGCTTCCAAATTGAAAATAGATTGCATACTTTGTTTCTTCCTTGCTCGTGTTATTTACAAATAGATTATCTTCAAACTTAAAAGAAGATATTCTTTCTTTTATAGGTGAAGTTCCTCTATGAAGAATTCCTGAATCAAAAAAAACGGGGGACGCAATAGGAGGCTTTAACATTTTTCCGCCGACTAATAAATTTTGAAGACCTCTAGGTATATATTTAAAAATCCAACTATTCAACTTATGAATCTTAGTATAAATAAGCAGGCGAACAGTC
Organism: Leptospiraceae bacterium; assembly: GCA_025360185.1. Classification (GTDB taxonomy): domain Bacteria; phylum Spirochaetota; class Leptospiria; order Leptospirales; family Leptospiraceae; genus UBA2033. Next base: position 9,381 of record JANYCR010000018.1, read on the forward strand.
ATTAGCCGCCGCATCGTGTTTGAGTAAGTTCTAATCGGTATATGAGATTTTGGAACTACGTCTATAGATCCTCCCAGGTCTCCATTTTCTTGGAGGTATATTCCGATTTTCCCGAATACGTAATCTTTATGTTTTAGTCTTTCAACACAGTAGTCATATTTCAATTCGCCCCCGCAATCACTATGCCAACCATTGAGCAACCAGGGATGAGGATAATAATTTCTCATAATTTGAAACACTGGAAATACTGAGATTGGAACCTGTTTAGACTTTTCAATAGAGTCCAGAAAATTTGTTACTTCCGCGCTATTCAAAAGCAAAACAATTGTCCTGTATAAATCGTTCTCCGCACTATCAATTGAAATTAGATTTGGCGAGCTAAGTTTTACAAATTGTTCATCTAACTTCTCTCTAATTTCTTTTACAGAAACAGAATCAAGAATAGGCTCACCAATCTGGTATCCATTTTTTTCAAACGACTCAATAGAAATGTTTTTCTTTTCCACAAAATTATCCTTACATATAGAGTATACCATCGGAAGCGGCTTCTCTCATTAGATTTAAAAAATAGGGATCAATGATTTCAAAGTTCTCATGGTAAATTTCTTTGCTTCCAAAATAATCTTCAAAGGATGCAGACGCGAATACAGGACAGGTCATTGACTTTGATTTAGGAAAAATAACCAGTATTTCAATTCCATCTGCGACTGCTTTCACCGACTGCACATACTCTAAATCATCCGCTTCTGTATAAGGTGCGGCATCCGAATAAAAATGTTTTTGTAATTTTGGTGTCCCTAAATAATCACAGCCAAGTACAATCGCCTTCGCAAATCCAAGGTATTTTGCAATACCGATCATTGCATGTAGAGACCCGTGACTCACTGCAAAGTTTCCCGCAAGATCATAACTAGGAGTTGTTTTGTCCCCGTAATGATTAAAATAAACAATCTTTCCGAAACCTTTTTTATTTCCGTACAAACCAGTTATACTAGTGAAAATTATTTTATCACTATTGTCCGTGAATAATCGTCTCCCTTTCGTAGTAAAAAAATTTTTACGAAAGCTATTAGTATGCATATGATAATAGAATGAAAGAAATGGATATGAATCGGGCACTACCCAGTATCTAAAATCCAATTTTTTCATTCGATTGTCGATAGGAGAAAAATTGCAACCAATCGCAGGAATTTTTGGTAATGCATCAAAATCAAAATATTTTAAAGATCCACCATTACCAAAAATTAAACAGGTTTCCCCTTTGTGAATATCTTTGTATTGAATGTTCTTTCGAACTAAGGGGGCATGGAGTCTCCAAAAAAAATGTAAGGATTTTTTTAAAATAGATATAAATATTTTTTTCATAATGTAATTACTGCAGCGCTTGAAAGATAGGAAGATTAAATTTTTTCTCAATTAAATATTCTCTGGCTAATGGCAAACCATTTCCTATGAAATTAAATAAGTTTGCCGTCGATACTGCATCCACAAAATCTTGAGATAGTGCCTCTTCGAGGTGATAGCGATTACCCGCTCCCCCTGAAACAATAAGCGGTTTACGAAAATTACTCGCAAGTTCTAAGTAAGTATTCATATCATATCCCTGCCCTGTTCCATCTTGGCGCATTGAATGTAAATAAATTTCACCTACTGGCAATTCGTTAATATCCCCTAGATAATCTTTTAGTGAGATGTCAATCTTTCTTGCTCCATTTTCCAAATAAACTTCTCTCTCACCCACCTCATTCAATTTAAAATCTACTGATGCAATCATACTCTGTGCTCCATACACCTCTGCGATAGAGCGCACAACGTCTTTATTTTGATAAAGTATAGTGTTTAAAATAATTTTATCCGCACCGGATTCGAATAAATTCTTTGCATCTTGAAAACTTCTAATTCCACCTCCAGCTGCAATTGGAACAAATATTTCTTTGGCGAGTTCTTTTAATACTTCTTGAAACTTATTTGCATCTCTATTTTCGCGACTAACATCTAATATAACTAACTCATCAATAGAAAAAGCAATCTTTGGAAAATTGTAATTCTTACTCAGCCAGTTTAAATCCCCGGCTTTTTGAAGTCTAAAATTTCGACTTAAAGAAAAAACTTCCGAGTTATAATGTAAAGTAAATATAAGTCTTTTCTTCGCCATCTAAGCTTTCGTCCTATTTACGTTAAGAAAATTTTGCAGGAGCTTAAGTCCATTACCCTGACTCAGTTCAGGATGAAACTGTGTTCCAAAGATATTTTCTTTTTCAAAAGCAGATACAAAGCGTTCCCCATCATGCTCTGTATACGCATACTTCACATTATCCTCTAAATCAATCAACCTGTAACTGTGAACGAAATAGAAATCAACACCGTCTGCAATGTTTTGAAACAACCTAGATTCCATATCCGGATAAACAGAATCAAAACCAATATGAGGCACTTTTCTTTTTGAACTATCAAATAAAGAAAAATGCCCTTTGACTAAATTAAGTCCTTCGGTAAATCCGTCTTCGTCGCTAGAGCTACAAAATAATTGCATGCCTAAACAAATTCCCAAGATTGGAATTTTTAATTCATTAGCACAATGGCGAATTGGCACAACTAAATTTAATTCGTGTAGTTTAGCCATTGCCTTGCGAAAAGATCCGACACCTGGTAAAAGAATATGCGAATATTTTTGGAGAGCATCTCCTGAGGAAACTAATTCATAGGGAGTTTTTAAATATTCCATTGCTCCCATGATGGAATAGAGATTACCCGCGCCGTAATTTACAATCCCGACTAACATTCAAAATCTTCACCTGGGATAAATTTTGGAGTCCAACGCCCGTTAGCCTTCACGAAAAGACTTTTATTTACCCATTTATCTAAAACTGAATCAAATTCCTCTATACTCATTTGATAATACCTTAGATAATCAGGGATAAATTCTTCCGGGTATTGGTTATCATACAATTTAATTAATTCTACTGCCTGGTCTCTTGTCATCGCACCACGACGAATTTCAATTCCTGCATCCTGAGTTGCTCGACCAAAACCAAATTTTAAATACATAAGGTAAGCGTGAAGTGTATACAATGCTTGATCGTTTTGAGCGAAGTTTGTAAATGTTCCAGCGTTAGGCGAATCCTGCTCAGTCAAACCGCAATGCTCTTTAGCAACTAAATAATTTCGATACGAATCCCATGCTTCATAATAAGACCAATGAGTAAAGGATAAATCTGCATCTTTAATTTCCGCGTCTGAAGGAAACGTAAAAAAATAGAGTTCTTCCGGACTTCCGCACTGACTTAAAACTTTATCGTGTCCGCCTTCTAAATAAATTTTCTTCATATAGTGTATATCATAAATAGGTTTGTACTTAGATTCAGTAGAGCCGCCATATTCTACTTCTCCATCTTCTCCGTAGAAGATAAGCGGTATTTTAAAATTAATCGCAACCCGAATGACAGCGGTTAATATAGCTGTTAGCCATCCGTAGTATGGAAAGCCTTTTTCGATGAAGCCCATTTTATTCATTCTACGCATAATCTCAGAGTCCGGCGTAATATGAATATGATCATAACCACTCTGGGTAAAATTCAATAAATTAGATCGCCCTAATTCTAACTCGAGCGGTGGACGAATTGTAACCGTCAAAGGTCGCATTTTATATTTATGTTTTAAAGAATAAGAAACATAAGAGCCATCTTTTCCCCCGCTGACTGGAACAATGCAATCAAAC